>DATJTE010000168.1:0-4914 GCA_035503715.1 Rhizobiaceae bacterium
GTAGTAGGACGCTTCGAAGGACGGTTCTAACAATGAAATACATCGCCTTCATCCTCTTCACTGTCATGACGAACGCGGCTGCGCAGGTGATGCTGAAGCAGGGCATGATGTCGCTTGGACCCATCTCGTTCGACGGCGTCAATCCGATCGTGAAGATTCTGCAGATTGTTTTCAGCCCGTGGGTGTTTCTGGGACTTTGCACCTTCGTCATCTCGATGGCGTCGCACCTCTACGTGCTGTCGAAGGTGGAACTCTCCTTCGCCTATCCGTTTCTCAGCCTCGCCTATGTGGCGGTCGCGATCTTTGCCTATTTCGTCTTCCGCGAGGATCTGAACGCCTACCGCATCGCCGGCATTGCCGCGATTTGCGTCGGCACAGTGCTGATCGCGCAGGGTGGCAGCGGCCACGCCGAGGCTTCGACCGAAAAACCAATCCAGACCAGCAGGCTCGCACAATGAGACACGTCATTTTTGGTGGTGACGGCTTCGTCGGCCGTCATCTTGCTCCGAAACTTTTGGCCGATGGCGAAGACGTCGTCGTTGCAGACATCGCCAAGAGCGATCTGCCGCACTACCGGCATGTGCGCCACATCGTGACAGACGTGACCGACCAGGCGTCGGTGGATGCGGTCGGCGTGAAAGCCGACGACATGGTCTACAATTTGTCGGCAAAGATGCTGTCGCCGATCCAGGTCCGCGCCAAGCGACACGAGTTCTTCTACCCGGTGAATTATCACGGCACCGAGCACATCATCCATGCAATGGACCGGGCCGGGGCGAAGAACCTCGTCCATTTCACCACCGACATGATCTATGGCCACACGGTCAAATTTCCGATGACGGAGGACCATCCGGTCGCGCCGCTCGGCGAATACGGCATGTCGAAGTGGGAGACGGAACAGCTGGCGTGGAAATGGCGCGAGAAGGGCATGAACATCTCGCTGTTCCGCCCGCGCCTGATCATCGGCCCCGGCCGTCTCGGCATCCTGGAAAAGCTGTTCAAGCTGATCGACTGGAACCTGCCGGTGCCGATGATCGGCTCGGGCAAGAACCCGTACCAGTTCATCTCGGTGTTCGACTGCGCCGAGGCCGCGCGGCTTGCCTGGAAGACTGGTGTTCCGAACGAGGCCTATAATCTCGGCTCGCTCAACCCGCCGCCCGTCAGGAAGCTGCTCGGCGACCTGATCAAGCATGCCGGGTCGAAGTCGATCCTGATCCCGACGCCCGGCTGGGCGGTCAAGCAGACGCTCAACCTGCTCGACTGGATGAACATGCCGATCATGGATCCGGAGCAGTATCTGATCGCCGACGAGGACTGCCTGCTCGACGTGTCGAAGGGCAAGCGCGACCTCGGCTGGGTGCCGCAGTACCGCGACGAAGACATGCTGATCGCCGCTTACAAAGAATACCGCGCGAAGAAGGACGGCGCCGCCGTCTCCGCGCATCACGTTCCCGCCGAATAAAGCCGGCCGAGAGAGCCGCACAGGAGTATGAAATGACCGTCATGACCAAGCCGGCGGAGACCCGCACTGTCGTCACAGCGCCCGAACTGGCGCCGTCGATCGCCAAGCCTCACCTGATCACGGTCGAGGAAGCGAAGTCGATGGATGTCGCGCGCATGACCGACCTGTTCAAGGCGCACATTAATCCCGGCCAGCTCCACTTCATGAAGCTGCTCGGCTTCAACAAGGTGAAGATCGAGCGCGCCGAGGGGATGTATTACATCGACCAGCACGGCCGGAAGATTCTCGATTTCTTCGGGGGCTTCGGTTCGCTGGCATTCGGTCACAACCACCCGCGCATTCTCGAGGCGCGCCGCAAGTTCCAGGAGGAGAAGCGCCAGGAGATCGCGATCGCCTTCATGTCGCAATACGCTTCGGCTCTAGCCTACAATCTGGCGCAGATTTCGCCGGGCGACCTCGACATGGTGTTCCTCGGCTCGACCGGTTCGGAAGCGATGGAAGCGGCGATCAAGGTTGCCGAACGCGCCGCGGGTCCGAAGCGCCCGAAGATCGTCTACGCCGAGAATTCCTTCCACGGAAAGACCAAGGGCGTGCTGTCGATCACCGACGGACCGCTCTATCGCGGCGAGTTCAAGCTCGTCGACAACAACGTCAAGGTGCCGTTCGGCGATATCCAGGCGATCGAGAATGCATTCCGCACCGATCCGTCGATCGGCGTCATCGTGCTGGAAACGGTGCAGGGCGGCGGCGGCATCATCCAGGCGCCGGCCGAGTTCTGGCAGAAGCTGCGGGCGCTGTGCGACCAGTACGGCGTGATCTGGGTGGCCGACGAAGTGCAGTGCGGTTACGGCCGCACCGGTCGCTTCTACGCCTTCGAGCACTATGGCGTCGTTCCCGACGTTACTGCGCTCGCAAAATCGCTCGGCGGCGGCAAGGCCGCGGTCGGCGCCATGATCGCCAAGCGCGACATCTACATGAAGGCCTACGGCACGCCGAAGACGGCGATGATCCACGCCGCCGCCACCTTTGGCGGTATCGGCGAGGCATCGATCACCGCGATCGAAGCGCTCAACGTGCTGTACGACGAGAACCTGATCGAGAACGCGGCATCGACGGGCGACTACTTGCTCGAGCGCCTGGAAGCGATTCACCAGAAATACCCGTCGATCATCAAGGACGTCCGCGGCAAGGGCTTGATGATTGGCCTGGAGTTCCACGACTTCAGCCAGACGCTGCCGATGGTGCTGCGTCCGATGGTGGCGCTGCTCGATGACAAGCTGAAGGGTTCGCTCTCGGGCTTCGTCGGCGCGCTCTTGCTGCGCGACTACAACGTGCTCGTTGCCTTCACTGAGTACAATCGCAACGTCATCCGCCTGGAGCCGCCGCTGATCTGCCAGCGCGAGCATGTCGATCTCTTCGCCGACGCGCTCGACAACCTCCTGTCGCGGGGCATCGTCGCGATCGTCAAGGACTTCGTGAAGAGCCAGGTCAGCTAATGTCGGATGCGGGGGCGAGGATAGGGCAGGCGCGTGCCGCGCCGGACGGTGAAGCCGTCCGGTTGCCGTGGCGCGCCGCCCATGTCTCACCCGCCGTCATTGCAGGCCTCGACCGATTTTCGGCTGGTCTCTTCGCGCTCTTCATCGTCGGACTGGCACTGATCGCTGTCCTCGTGCCGGAGCGCAACTGGGACAAGGTCGCCTATGTCGCGCTGACCATCGAGGATCAGTACGAAACGCCCGAGGCACTGCACGCGGCCACCTGGAAGATCATCAGAGATCGCGCGACCGACGAGGAATTCAACCTGCTCACCACGGACGGCGCCTATCGGCAGGCGCAGTTCGCGGACGCGTCGAACTTCGTGTCGCAATTGCCGATGTACCGGGTGAAGGTCGGTTACATCGCGCTCCTGAAGACGCTGGCGCCGGCGCTCGGTCCTGTCGGCGCGATCCGGGTGATCAATGTCGTGTCCGTTCTCCTGCTCGGCGCTTGCCTGCTGCTGTGGATGAGGCGGAGCGGCGTTTTGCAAGGCGCGCTCTTCCTGGCGCCGTTGATGCTTCTCACCGGAGCGGTCGACATGGCGCGGCTCGGTGCGCCCGACATGCTTGTGGCCGCGCTTTCGGTTGCCGGGACGATGCTTTTGACCGGACGCAAGCCCTGGTCTGGTGTGCCGCTTCTGATCGCGGCCTTCCTGGTCCGCCCGGACACGCTGATCTTCCTGTTTGCGCTCGTGCTGGCGGGCATCGCTCTGCGCTGGCGCACGCTGCCTGCGCTTACGGCGTTCCTGATTTCCGCCGCGCTGACCGTGCCGCTGTCGAACGGCGCCGATCACATCGGCTGGTGGCCGCATTTCTGGTTCTCGACCGTCGAGATGCAGAACAATATGGCCGGTTTCAATCCTGATTTCAGTGCCATCGTCTATCTCAAGGGTGTCGCACGCGGTCTTGCGATTTCCGTGATCCAGCATGGCTGGCTCGCCGCCGCCGTGCTGCTTCTGCTTGCGGCATGGTTCGTCATTCGCCGCCGCACAGAATTGCCGCGCGAGATCGCGATGCCGATGCTCGGCATGGTGCTGGCGGTGGGCGGCAAGTTCGTGGTCTTCCCGCTGCCTGACGACCGCATCTACGCGGTGTTTTTGTGGATGTTCGCGCTTGGCGTTCTGGCGCTCTGGAAGCCGAACTTGATCGAAACGCGGAACGATTGGGCGCAGCGCCCGTAGGCGTTGCTGGGGGGCTGACATGAGCGGTTCTGGGGCAACGGTGATCGATTGGGCGATGCGAACCAGCGTCGGTGAAAGGGTCGCGCAAGCGGCTTCGAACCGGACGCTGCTCGACTGGCTGTCGATCGTCTTCTTTTCCGGCTTTGTGCTGGTGATCTCCGCTTATGCGCTGGTGCGGCCAGACTACAATTGGGACATGGTCGCCTATATCGCGACTGCGCTGGAGGACCGGCATGGGGACCCTGCGGCTCTCCACGCCGAAACCTGGTCGCTGATCTCCGAGGGCGCACGCGAGGCGCAGCTCTACCATCTGCAATACGGCAACCCGTATAACCGGCATCAGTGGGAGAACCCCGCCGACTTCCAGTCGCAGCTTTCCATGTACCGCGTGAAGGTTGGTTATATCTGGCTGCTGCGCGCACTGGAGCCGGTCACCGGTCTGGTCAATGCCTCGCTGATCCTTGCTATCCTGCCTGCCTTCGGCCTTGGCGCCTTCTTCCTCTACTGGCTCGGACGCGATGGCGCGATCCAGGGCGCTGTCCTGCTGGCATCCGTTCTCGCGCTTGCGGACTATACGCACATGACCACGGCGGTGACGCCCGACATGCTGGTTGCGCTGGTGTCGCTGGCGGCCATCTATTTCCTGGCCAAGGGCAAGGACATCACCGGTTATGCGCTGCTCTTCGCCTCCGTCCTGTTCCGGCCGGACAATGTCGTGCTGGTCTTCGCAGTGCTT
>DATJTE010000169.1:0-11533 GCA_035503715.1 Rhizobiaceae bacterium
TATGTAAGCCTCGCGACCATCGGCGGGCCAGGATCGACAACGCAGTCATTGAGATGCGCCATCAGCCGCGGATCATCGGTGAAGTCGGTTAGATCGACCGCGATCTCGACGGTTTCGCCGAGCTTCTCCTCCCCGAGGCCGTCCCAAAAGTGCTCAAGCCCGAGCTGCCGATCACGCTCGGAGAGACCCGGATCTAAGATCAATTGCAGGGCTCGGATAAAATTGCTCTTCCCGACCTTATTCTCACCGACGATGACGATGCTTTCGCCGGTCTCGACGTCCATCTCCGAGAAGTTCGCGAAATTCGTTATTTTTACGCGCGAGATCCGCACCTTCGCCCCCAAATTCTCTAAGTCATCGAATATTATCGCCGATCTATGGTTTTGCCGCCGGTGCTGCCGTCGCCTGCGCGGCCGAGGGGGATCGCGACGGAACAATGTCCTTGAGCCAATTCACCGTCAGCGCAATCACGAGCGCAAGCGCGACGGCGGCGATGACGCGGTAGTAGGTTTGCTCCTTCTCAACGGCATGGACGCGATCGCCGAGCGCTTTGTCGACGTCTTTGATTTTCTTCGAAAGGCTGGCGAAGGACTGAAGTTCGCCGGCGACGGCCGTCACCAGTTCGGGGTCGATGCCCTTATGAACGGCTCCATCCTTCTTGAAGCCGGTCTCGCAGTCGAGGCTCGCGTACCAGATCAGGAAGATCGGTTGCCCGCGCTTGAGATGGATCGGTACGGGACCGGCGTTGAAGACAGCGAACGTTAGCTGTCCGCGATAGCCGGGATCGACATGAAATCCGGAAACATTGACGAGGCCGCGGAACTTTGTCTTGGCACGGATCGAGATGAAAGCCAGCGCATCAGCAGGGACGGAGACAATTTCCTCGGTGATTAGGAAGGCGAACTGGCCCGGCGGAATAGTGAAAGCCTCGCTATCGCCGAGCTTGCGGACGGTGACCGTGGTCGGATCGGCTGTTTGATCGTTGGGTGACACATAGATTTCAGGGCCAATCGACAGCGTATATGCGGCGCAGTCTACCCGACTGGGCACGAATGGATCGATCAGCATCTTCAGCCGCTCGCTGAGCGTCTCCCCGCTCCAGAACATAGCTGGTGGATTATTCATCGCGTCGTTCCCCCGGCTCTCTATTATTCATTCTGGGCGCACCATACTGTTGGACGCGCTTTCGTATGTCTCAAGGAGAGACGGGTCTTGAACGTCATCGGACATGGCATTGACCTGGTTGAGGTCGCCGAGATGCGGCGCTGGATCGAGGATCCGCGCGACCCGCTCGTTCCGCGTTGCTTCGTTCAAGCTGAACTTGACGAGATCGGCGATGGCGCCGATCGGATGGAGCGCCTGGCAGGCCGGTTCGCCGCCAAGGAGGCGGTGCTGAAGGCGCTCGGCACGGGGTTCGGCGCCGGAGTGGCGTTCACCGATGTGGTGATCCACCGCGCGCCCGGCGCGGCCCCGGAGGTCCGACTCAACGGCGGCGCGGCGAAGGCGGCCGCAGCGTTGGGGGTGACCGCATGGCGGCTGAGCATCAGCCATGCCGGCGGCCTGGCGATGGCAAGCGTACTCGCGCTGGGCCCAGAGGATCACGCGCGCGGCTCCTGACTGTCTGACGGGCCAAGGAAGGTGATACGCCGTGCGTCGAGATCGACGGCGATGCGGCCGCCGCGCGCGGCGAGTATTGCGCGCCACGCCTCAAAGCTTTGCAGGATCGCCTGTTCCCACTCTCCGGTCGTGCATTGCCGGACCTCCAAGTGGGAAGTCATGTCCTTGATCGTTCGCAAAAGTTGGAAATCGAGAGCGGCAACGCCTTCGAGAAAGCGATGGCGGCGGGCATAGTCGAAGGCCAGCGCGGCCACGCCCTCTTCGATCACGGCCGCCCGCCCGCCGTCTTCTACCTCGTCGAGGAGCGGCCGGCTTTTGCGCTTTCGCCGGAGCAAGGCGCGCGTGATCGGCGACCAGCCGAGCACGGCGGCGTAGGCGAAGTGGAAGACGTCATGAAAGCGATAGCCGTCGGGGTCATAGGCGTTATCGGTGAGTTCCGCGCCAAACGGCTTGCCATCGATCAGGACCCGCACCCGTTGCCGCGCATCGCCTTCGACATCGATGAGCTCGACCTCGAAACGGCGCGGCAGGCGTTCGCCCTCGGGTAACTCAGCGTCGAATGTCAGCGGCTCGGTGCGTTCGCTAGCCCAGCGCTGCTTGACCTTGGCCAGGTTGGCAGCGGCGACGTCGGAAAGCGAGAGGTCGAACTTGCTGGCGACATTGGCGATGTACCAGAGCAGGTCGCCCAGCTCCTCGGACACGCGCTCCTTAAACAGCCGATGCGCTTCGCCATCACGCAGGTGCTTCTTGTACTCGCTGAGCAGCTGCCCGGTTTCGCCGGCGAGGCCAAGCATGGGCACGATCAATGAGGTGGCATCGTCGGCACCGTCGCGTGCGGGCACACGATCGGTGCGCAAGGCCTCCTTCTGATAGATGTTGAAATCCATGCTCGCCTCCTTCGCCGTCACACCGCTGCAGCGCGCTGCGGCGCGGCGATGCGGATCTTGTCGTTGAGCTTCCATTTTGGGGGATAGAACAGGTCGATCGGGTCCGGGATTGGATCGAACTTCTGCTTAATGCGGACGCGACCAGTCTTTCCGGCGACTTGGGGGTGCGCTACGCGCGCATATTTATCGACCTCGCAGAAGAGGTTCTGGCAATCGATCAACTGGAGCGGGCGGCCCCAGAGCGATTGGAAGTCCAGCCCGAGACGCTCAAACTCCTGCTCCTGCAGATCTGCCATCAGCCGGATGAGCTCGGGTTCGTTCAAACCGCCCGGGTCGACGAAGCATTTGCGCAGCCCGTCACGCGCGCCCGGCCCAGGCACGACAAAATCCATCTCGCTGAAATCGGTGAGCTCGCTGTAGTTGATGTCGGTGATAAACTGGTAGGCGAGGAAGTCGCCGATCGTCGGATAGGCGCGCAGCTTCTCGAAACCCTCCTGCATGGTACGGATCTGCGCCAGCCGTTCGGCGAGCCGGTCGGCCATCATGCGTTCGAGCAGCAATAGATGGTTCTGGTGCTTGGCCGATCGCCCGAAAGCGCGGCTGCCGGGCGGCATGATGTAAGCGGCCGAGTAGATGCGACGTCCGGCCTTCATCGCGCGCGAGAGCACTGTGTCAAAGGCAGCGAAGCGATAGTCCTCGAAGGTGATCGGGCCAAGCGCACGTTCGAGGAGCTCCCAGGTCTCGATCTTGTTGAACAGCTTGAACAATACGATGCGGAAGAACACTTCTCGTGGCGACTTAGGAAGGTCGTCGCGATAGATGACATGCCGGATGAGATATTGGCTGACCCGGTCGGACGCGCGGTAGACATTGGTAAACTTGTAGATCGCCAAAACCGGATTGTCGGTCCACGGGCGCGTCTCGCCCCGCGCGCGGCGAAAGAACACCGCCTGCCGTTCGGCGGCAAAGCGCCAATAACTCTCATAGACCTCCGAAACTTTGGCCGGTGCCAAATGGCGCAACACGATGGGCGCCATTGTCGTCGATGGGTCAGGCGGCCGAACGGCGACGGGCAGGTCCATCGGCAGCGATACGGTGGTTTCAGCCTGGCGGGACTTTGGAGGACGGCCGCGCGGACGTTTCGGGGGGAATTTGGACGAACCAGAAGTCAAAGCGCCGCTCCTGCGGTCGCAGCGACAACTACGGGCCGTGCAAGAGTGGCAGGCGCCACGAGGACCTGGGCGGCGGCGACCAGCGGGGCGAAGTCGGCGTCGCTCTTGGTGATCCGCTCGAGCTTGGCGATGCCGACCATGACGTTCAGGCGCGCTAGCGGCATGCCCATCTCGCGTGCCATAAACGCGCCGAGCTGGGCCAAGCCGAGATAGTTCCCATAGGCTTTGTCGAAGATCTGCTGAGTGGCGTAAAAGGCGTTGGTGACGAGGCCGGCGGCGGTCGGCTCGAAGCTCACCTGCTGCAGGCAAGGAAACCCGAGTTGTGCGCTCGCGACATGGTCGCGTCCCGGATCGAAGGTAGTCGCTTGAAGCATCGAACGGCGTACGCCCGTCCGCGAATTGAACTGTGACAAAATCCACTCCAGTTGATTGCCATCGCACGGGCCGCGCCCGTACATGACCATGCGCTCGAAATACAGGCCGCGGCCATTGGCTTTGCGGTTCATTGCTTGCCAGCGCGGGAACGTCGCACGATAGAGTGCAAAAAGGCGGGTCCGGTCACCGCGCGACATCTCCCAGAGTCGCTGCGGGAAGATCGTGAACGCGACATCATCGACCACGAGTCGCCCCTTGCGCTTGAGCAGCCGATCAAGGGCCTGGCGTACTGCGGGGTCTTCAACGGCAGCGCTGTTTTGCCCGAAGCCGGTGAGGCTCAGGATCAACGGTGCGACCTCGGTGCCGGAACCATCGAGAACCTGCAACAGCAGCCGCGCCCAGGCGCGCGAGAGGCTGGTGTCGTCGATCACCACGGGCGGTGGCGCTAAGACCATCTTCGCCTTACTCATCCGAGTCCTCCTCCAGATGGCGGTATTGCGCGAGACCGACATAGCCGTATGGCTCATTTTTCTGGGTCGGCGCGACACGCACGAAGACGGCCCACTCCCCGGCGCTTGCTTGAAAGATTCCCGGCTTCATCGCGCGAAAGAGGCGTCCGCCTGCGAGATCGTGTTCAAAGGCGAGGCCACCGCCGGCAACCTCTGTGCCGGGCGGCAGGAGGAGTAGTGTCTTGACCTCTGAGTCCAAGGTGGGGGCGGTGCGATGGCGGTCGGCAACGATCAGAGGCTCGGGCGTCAGCGCGCCGAGGATGTCCATGCGCAGTGCCTTGGGGGTGACGCGCTGCAGAGCGGTGGCGCGACCGCGCGACAGCATATTCACGCCTGCCGAAAGGTGAGTCAGGAGAGTCGCATATCCGACGCCGAACTCGCAGGCGATGGTGAACATCTGCGCCGGCGTCGCCGTTTCCGGAATCCAGCCCCGGACCGAGAAAGCCCTTCGCAAGCCGATGATCGGCATGAGGACGAAGCCTGCGAACGTGTCGGCCAGGAACTCCTTCGGGTCCTCCCAGGGCTGCGCCTTAGCGTCCTCGCGCAGCTCGTCGATCGACGAGCCGTGGCCGAACACGTGGTGACCGAGTTCATGCGCGCAATTATAGGCGCGCCGCGGCAGCGGCCGCCGCGCGGAGAGATGGATGCGCGGCGGAAGCCCGCGCTGGTACATCCCTTCCATGTTGATGTTGTTAAAGCGCACCACGACACCCAGCACCTCGCACAGGCCGTAGATGCAGATCGGGCCGACTTGGTCGAGCTTGGCCTTCGCCCGCGTGGCCGTAGCCGCCTGCATGGCTTGGGTCGCCAGGGCACGGCGGTTGAAGCTGGGCTTGCTGGTGCGCATCACGTTCATCAACGATCGCCTCCATTCGTGGTGGAATCGCTGCGCATGGCGGCCAACAGCTTAAGCAGGCGTTCCAGATCGTCGGGCTTGAGTTTGGAGAGCTCACGCGCGGCAAGCTCGAGCCGCGGATCCTGGGTGTCGAGCGTCTCGGGGGCTTCGCCGAGCAGCCAGGCGACGCTGACGTCATATATCTCAGCAAGCCGGGCGAGTTCGTCGGCCGAGGTGCGGCGGTTGCCGGCTTCCATCTCGCTGACGGAAGGCCGATGCAGGCCAAGCATCTTGGCGACATGGCCTTGCGATAGGCCCGCAAGCTTGCGCGCCTCCTTTAGACGCTCGGCGATCTGGGCCCGCTTGGCGGAATCGAGCTCGGTCATGCCGCAGCCACTTCCTTCTCGCTTTGCTTATTAAGGAGATCGCAGACGAAGGCGGCCGTCTCGTCGATCGAACGCGGGACCTTGGTCGTCTCGTCGACGAAGATGTTCACGTCGTTCGGTATCGTCGCGCCAATCTCGGCCGCCAGAATCGTGGTCGCGACGGGCCAGACCTTGCTGTCGAACTTGGGCAGGTTCTCTACCGGTTTAGTGGCGCCGGTCAGCGCCGGACATTCGAGGCCACTGTCGGCCTGAATCTGGCCGAGGACGGCGATTAGCTTCTCTTTCAGTGCAGCGGGGTCCATGGGAGCCTCCTTGATCCGACAAATGGTAAGATAATCTTACCATCCTTGATCGTCAAGGGGCGTCGCGCCCGGTCCGCCTACCCGAAATCGAGTAGCCCGTGTTTATTCGAAGCCAGTCGAATCCGCCTTAAACCGGAGCTGGCGTGCATTGTCGCGCACCACTCCGATGTCCGCATCGTCGAAGCCCGCCGGCGATTCCGCCTCGATCTCCAGGGTGAGCTTCACCTTCGCCGCTGGATTGCGCTGGAGCTCCATGATTACGGCGTTCAGGATCGTGTCGAAGGATTTGACGGGACGCACCATGTCTATCTCGACCGAACCGAAGAACCGGGTTGGCTTGGTCGGCTCCTTGGCCCCATCCCTCGCTACGCCCGGCGGACTCTCACCGGCTCCGATGGTCTGAGTGGGAACCGCGCCCTTTGCCTGCGTCGAGGGTTCGTCCTTGAGCCGATCGAGCACGATGGATGCGCGCACCAAGACGGCCGTGTCCGGCAATTGATCGGGCAGCCCCTTGGCCCACGCGAGGCCCGAGTAGGTATCGTCGGCTTGGTCGTAGCGGTCGGCGTACCCAAATGCCGGGTCGAGCTTACCGACACCATCGCGAATGGCGCCCTCGAGGACTACGCGGTCACGAAGCTTCGGTAGATAAACGTATGAGGCGAACCATTCCGCGATCTCGCTGATGGAAAGATGCGGTCGCTCTTCCGGCCACAAGGGCTTCAAGTTCAACCAAAGCGTATCCGGCCCGAGCTTCTCCTTAGCAACGTTGTCGCCCTTTGGCCCGACCTTGTCATAGACGGCCATCGGAATTGCCACGCGATCCTTGGAAGCCAGCGTGAGCTGATCAAGATCGAATGCGCGTCCTGCTTCCGTGGTCTCGGTTTTGATCGGGAAAAGGATGTGGCTCCAGGCGAGACGAACGGCCTTGGTCGCGCCTTCGCGCGCGCCCTTTGCCTTTTCAGTTGCATCCTTCATCTGGGCGGGTGGAAGCTGGTCTTGGAGACGACGATCACCCGCGATCTCACCCCACGCCATCGCTTTTCGAGTGCCTTCGCGTGCGGTGGACAACAAGCCTTCGTCAGCGGTCACGAAAAACAGAGTATTTCGAAAGCGCCGCTGGGCGGCACGACAACGCGTCAATCCTTCCGTCACCGCCTCTGTCGCCGCAGATTTGGCTGCTACCTTTCCAGCGTGCGGCGTCGAGGGACCGAGGATGACAAGAGATAGTGCCGGCGCTTCGTCGATGGTGATCGGATCGTCCGGAGCGGCGAAGACTCGGTGAAACCCGCCCTTAGTGCGCGCATCTTCGGTCAGCACTTTGACGATTTCCGCATCGACCTCGTGGTCGGCGAACGCTTTAGCGCGATCATCAGCAAGACGGTTCAGCGTTGGCTGTGTCGAGAACCAGTAACGCCCTGCTTCTTCGTAAAGATATGTGGCTCGTTCACTGAGCTCCCGCAGCGCCTCACCGAAGATGGCAAGCTGATCCCCAGGCTCAGCGCAAGCGAGCCGGAGGCCCGGTCCAGTTAAGCCCGCGTTCGGTTGCCCAACCAACGGCGCCGAACACAGGAAGACGGCGCGTGCGGCGCGAGTCGCGGCACGGAGCTGCGAGATACGGCGTGAAGGATTAGCCTCCATGCGCTGCGGCAGCGAGCCATCCCCGTCGACCTCCTTGTCGACCACGGCGCTGAACGCCGGATCGAGCGGATAAAGCACGCTCGCCCGCACGCGCTCATGAGCAATCGGAATGCGTGCCGGCGTAATCAGGGGATCGCGCACCTGCGCCTGCCACAGCACGCCGACGACATTGGCCATGAAGCGCAAGACACCACGAGTGCGCTGAAATTTTTCGAGGCTGGCCCAATCCTTGGACAGCCTGTCGAAAAGCTCCGGATGGATCGGATAAGAAAGCCGCAGCAGCTCTTGATACCGAGCTTCCTTTGCCTCCGGCGGAAACTCCGCCGGATTCTTGCGATAAAGATCGTGAAATGTCCTTACCGTCTCGTCGCGTGCGCGCTCGCCATCAGCGTCGAGCGTCTGAAACAAGCGTCGCCTAATAATCTCATAGGTTTCGTCACCAGAGGCTGGCAGCCAAGGTGAATTCACGCGGCCGAAGACGGATTGCAATCTCCTCAGTGCTGCGATGCCTTTGGCGCCGCCCGCTTCCAGATCACTTTCCGGCAGCGATCCAATGATCAGCACGCCCGGCGCCATCTTAGCGGCCTCTGTGAGCGACTGAATAAAAGAGAGGAACGCCTCGAAGCGGTCGTCCGGAAGCTGGCGGGCATAGGCGACCAGCTCGTCGAGCAAGATCAATGCGGGTCCGGACAGGCGGAAGAGCTCGACCAGCAACTCCGACGCAGGGCTAGTTCGGGCCGCCTCGGCGTCAGCAATCAGATCTAAGCCGGCCTGGCCGGCCAGGCGCCACGCCAGATAGCCCCAAAGCGTGTGAACCTTGGGTCCATCTTTTAAGACCAGCGAGGTGTCGACGCCTTTGGATGTACCGACGAAGACGGCGACTTTCGCCGGCTTCCACCCAGCGACACCGGCCTTTGTTGCGAGATCTGCGATGCCGCGCAACGGTGCCAAGTCGGTTGCGTGCGCCAGATGATAGGCGGCCAGCATTGTGTGCGTCTTGCCGCCACCGAAAGCGGTCTGGAGGCCGATTACGGGATCGCCGCCCACGCCGCCCAGTCGCTGGAGCGTCGTCGCGAGAACCCGCTTCAGGCCTTCAGTCAGGAAGGTGATCTCAAAGAAGCCCTTGGCCGTGGCGTAATCGCTCGTCGGGTCAACATTGCCGGAGTCCACAGCAAACAAGTCGGCCGCGAACTCGGCTTCCTTGAACCGATTGGCCAACACGTCTGGATGCGGCAGTGCGATCTCGATCCACGGCCGCAGCGTCTTGACTGTTGCATCATCCTCAGTCGGGCGATCGAGTGTCAGCGATAGTTTCGGCTTTTCGACCGCGGGCGCGCCAGTTTGACCACTGGTGGCTTTAGCCGGAGCAACGCCGGAGCTTCGCTGCACATCGTAAAGCTTCTTAATCTCTACGATTTCGGTCGCCGGCGCCTTCACCGCGCGGAGCAGCGCATGCATCGCGTCCAAGTACCGCAATGCCTCGTCGTCCTGCAGCGCGATCGACAGATGGGAAGTTGCGTTGCGCGCCTCGAGCGCCATCGAAGTGAAGTTTCGGACTCGGTGTTTATCCTGGCGCGGAAATGCGTCTTCAAAGGCATCGCGCCAGTTGTCGATCATAGTCTTGAGCAGGCCATACTCATCAAGCGCCGCGGTCGTCGATCCGCCGGCAGCCCGGCTCGCATAGTGCAACCAATTCGCGCCGTGCTTGGCCTTCATACGGGCCTCAACAAACGGCGACAGACCCCGCCGAAGGTGGTAAAGCCCGCCCTGCACGCGCTGGAGCGTCTCCTTCTCAGTCGACACTTTAGGCCCCCATCTCGAACAAGCTGCGTTGCGGTGATTGCCCCGAGGCCGCTAACACATCGATATTCGCCGCAAAGTCTTCGAGCTTCGGCCACACCTCAGCCAATTCGTTGTAGACCAAAGCCTCGGCCGACCAACCCTTCTGAGTCGCGATTTCAAACAGACGATAGGCGAGCTTGCGTGCGTCAGACGATGTCTGGCCCATTTGCGCGATAAGGCGCGCGGCCGCTTCAGTCCCGCCATCAGTCGCATTCAGAACGCGAGCCGTGTGTTGCACGCACTCCCATATAGTCAGTGTCTTGTCGCCTGCCGGTGTCCAGTCTTTCGGTAAGGCACTTCGTCCGGTAAGAGCTGCCTTGCCCCGCCGATCTTCGAAAACACCCGAGTGAAAGAGTGCTCGATCGGAAGTGTTTTTGGCAGTCGTGAGTGTGATCAGCTCTCCAGACGGCCGCGCGTCAAACCCATACGAAGCGTACCAAGCGAGCGCCACCTGCGTCTCCGGATCGAAGGCGCCGTCTAGCTCGTTCTCGATTTCCTCCCAGACACGATTAATTAGCGCCAATGCAGTTCGTACGGACATGGGGCTATCGTCGTCTTCCAGCACCTTGGCATAGCGCGAGAACACGCCCATCCCAGGACCGATCACCGATTGCTGCATATCGACGGGGCCGACGCCCGCCTTGCGTATCGCCTCGATCGCTTCCGGTAGTTCGCGCTTTAAAGCTCGAAGAAAGTCAGCACGCGTTATCACTGACGCATTAGCTGGTCGCTTCCGACAAACGAGCACAACTGACGAGGCGAGTGCATTCGAACCTTGGCCACGCAACCGCGTGGCCATTTCAGTTCGCAACGGCCACGTGCCATCGACAATGAACCCAGCGTTCAGAATGGCCTGCAAGAAGGTCGACCATCCAGCGGATGTCACGCCTTCAGATGCGATCTCCGATTGCTTGAAGGCATAATAGATAGCGACCGGCATCTCGTTCGTTGCGGCCGCTGCAATCGATCTAAGCGCTGCGCCCATGCCGTGCATAAAGAAGGCTTCCGCGGCGACTTTTCCGCCATGACGCTGAGGTGTCGCGACAAGCTCTTCTTCTTTCGGTGTCGCAAGTCTGCGGAAAAGATCCGGCCAAATTGGTGATAGCGCTGGCCGTAGCCAGACATAGAAAAAGTCTGATAGGTCAGCGTAACCGACATTGTCGTAATAGGGCGGATCGGTCGAAATCACCGCTGGCCGCGGCTGAATGTCGACAGCCATTGCATCAGAGTGACCTATAAAACCGGGCGTGGAGCTAGCAAACAGCAGGCCATTTGCCACCATCTCGTATCCCGATACGAAGCTCCCCGTGGCGGTTCCAAGAAGGTTAGTCTCGGCATAATCCCATATCATCGGCAGAGCCTGGCGGCCAAAGGCGTGTTGAGCCTTTTCGCCAACTGGATTCCAGCGAACCAGCGTGTTGCCACCCATGACTGAGCGGTTGACGGCCAATGCCAAGTACGTCGCGACGGCATCAGCATAGGCGGCTGCGCCAATCCCGCCCTCGTGTACGCGCAGCGCATTGTTGTCCATCCCTGCGGCGATCGCGTCCGCAAGAACCCGCTCGCGAGCCTCTGTTACCAAATCGAAGAAGCACGCAAGCGTGGAGAGCTGTCTATTGTTGAAGAGGCTAGCCCATGTCTTGTAGCCATAGCCCGGCACTCGAAAGCCCAGTGCCTTTTCGTACAATTCACCTGATGGCACCCAAGCCGGCTCGTTGACCTCCACTTCATCTTCGGGCTCAGGTGCAACGAAGGCTCGTCCTGGCGTGGTATCAATCACCACAGCCATCAACCGTGCGCCAATGCGACCCGCCTTGCCTTCGGTGCGGATCCAATTCTCGGAAATTGCCGCGCCGGTGATGACGCAGGAAAAATTACCTCGCCCAGTCTTGGTTCCGTTGCTCAGGCGCTCTTCATCGTCGCTTCCAAGAGCCCCCTCACGAACTTCGAACCGCCAGCCGTTGCGACAA
>DATJTE010000170.1:0-5252 GCA_035503715.1 Rhizobiaceae bacterium
TTGAAAATAAACTGTGAAGCGATTGATAGAATTGGAGTAAATCGTGTTGCTAACGATCGGTTAACCTGAATTGTCTGTTATTTTATCTACTCCGCCGCGGCGGGCATCGCGTCTTTCGAGACGAGCCGCATCGCCGTCCGCATCCAGAAATCGGATTGGAATGCGGGATCGCGCGCAGCCTCCAGCAACCGCCAGTCCGGAAACCAGGCGGCGAAGGTCTGCGGCGACATGCGCGCATCCTTGTACGGATTGACCGCGCCGCCGGCTGCGACCGTGATGCGGTCGAGTTCGGCAAGCAGATCGAGCGTCGTCTGGCCGCGGTTCGGGAAATCAAGCGTCAGCGTGTAGCCTGGTCGCGGAAACGAAATGAACCCTGGGGAGCGCAACGCGCCGAAGCGCTTCAGCACCGTGAGGAACGATCCCTGCCCGGCCCTGCGCGCCGCTTCGAGCATCGCCGGCACCGCTGTGCGAGCCGCCTCTTCCGGCACCGCGCTTTGATGCTGGAAAAGCCCCTTCGGTCCGTAGAGCAGGTTCCAGTCGCGCACGCCGTCGAGCGGGAAGAAGAACGACTGATAACTGGACCGGCGCGGCGCGCGATGGCGACCTTTGCCGAAGCGGTAGGCGGCATTGAAGAGCTTCAGGAACGGCCGGTTGAGCACCGTCACCGGCGGCTGGAACGGCACCGACAGCAGGCCACCGGCTGCTTGCACCGTCTTGCCGCCGCCCGGCGCGTGATTGCCGGTCAGGAGCAGGCCGCGGCCAAAACCTTTGCCGCCGGCAAGCTGGTCCACCCAGGCGAC
Organism: Rhizobiaceae bacterium; assembly: GCA_035503715.1. Classification (GTDB taxonomy): domain Bacteria; phylum Pseudomonadota; class Alphaproteobacteria; order Rhizobiales; family Rhizobiaceae; genus OAS926. The sequence goes on from DATJTE010000170.1 coordinate 801, forward strand.
GGCATATTCATTGTCCTCGTCCGCCCGTGGCGCCAATGCAAAGTATTCGTCGAGATTGCGGAACCGCGTTACGCGCTCCTCGACGTCGAGCGACGAGACCTTCATCAGCCGGACGGTGGCGGTGAGAATGAGGCCGGTCAGGCCCATGCCGCCGATCGTCGCCTCAAACAGGCGCGGCTCGATCGTCGCGGCGCAGCGGCGCGTGCGGCCATCGGAGCCCAGCAGCGTGAAACTGTCGACATGGCGGCCAAAGGTGCCACGACGATGATGGTTCTTGCCGTGAACGTCGTTGGCGATCGCGCCACCGAGCGTCACGAACTGCGTGCCGGGAACGACGGCCGGGAACCAGCCATGCGGCGCGGTGTAGGCGATGATCTCGGAGAGCAGCGCGCCGGCCTCCGCCTCGATCATGCCGGTGACGGGGTCGAAGCCCAAGATGCGGTTCATCGGCCGCATGTCGACGACTGAGCCGGATTCGTTCAGGCAGGAATCGCCATACGACTTGCCATTGCCAAAGCCGAGCAGCGAATTAGGCTTTGCATTGCGCGATTGGAGCAGTTTCATCGCAGCCGCGGCGTCGAGCACTTTCGACGCTGGCCGGTTGACCCGGCCAAAGCTTTGGTACGCAGCCGTTACCATCCCGCGGCCAGAAGCATGAGGCCGCCGAGCACGATCATCAACTGGCTGCGCCAGTCGGTCGCGATAAAGACGACCGGATCGTCGTTCATCTCGTCGCGGCGCGCGAGGATCCAGACGCGCATGGTGAGGTAGAGCACGATCGGCGCGATCGGCCACACCATCCACGGGTGCGGGTACAGCTCGCGCACCGCATCGCTGTCGATGTAAAGCGCCAGAACCAGCGCCGACGAGAAGGCTGACGCCATGCCGGCTTGCGCGACGATGTCCTGATCCTCGGCGCGATAGCCGCGGCCGGCGATCCGCTCGCCCGGCACCAGAGCGGTCGAGCGCAACTCGACGTACCGCTTCACCAGCGCCAGCGACAGGAAGAAGAAGATCGAGAAGGCCAGCAGCCAGAACGACACGTCGGTGTTCGTTGCGGCCGCGCCCGCCAGGATGCGCGTCGTGTAGAGCCCCGCCAGCGCCAGCACATCGATCAGGAGCATACGCTTCACCGACAGCGAATAGGCGGTGGTGACGACAAGATAGCCAGCGAGCACGCCCCAGAAGAGCGGTTCGAGGAAGGATGCCGCGATGGCACTGACGGCCAGCAGCACCACGATGGACACGATCCCGAAGCGCATCGACAACAGCCCGCTGGCGAACGGCCGGTTGCGCTTGGTCGCGTGCCGGCGATCGAGCGCGAGATCGAAGAAGTCGTTGACGATGTAGACGGCCGAGGCTGCTGCGCTGAACGAGATGAAGGCCAGCGCACAGGACCACAGCATGCCCATGTTGAAATATTCGTGCGACAGGATCATCGGCACGGCGATCAGCGTGTTCTTCAGCCATTGATGCACGCGCAGCATCTTGAGGATGGTCTTGAAGGTCGGCTTCGGGGTCTCGAAGAGCTCGGCGTCGTGCGCGGCGCGCCAGCGGGCGGCCGCGCGATCCGGCGCCACGACGATCGCGGCGCGCGCGGAGTCGAAGCATTTCACATCATGCTTGCTGTTGCCGATATAGTCGAAGCCGGCGTCGCCGAACTCCTCGACCAGCGCCTTGCATTTGCGCGACGACGTGAAGTTGTGCAGGCCGTCGGTCGCATAGACTGCGTCGAAGATGCCGACGTGCCTGGCGATGGCGTCGGCGAACTTGCGCGGCGTGCCGGTGGCGAGGATGACGCGCCGGCCCGCCTCGCGCTCGGCCTTGAGCCGCGCGATCAGAGTCTCGCGATAGGGAAGACTCGCCGGGTCGATGTCGATCCGCTCGGCGATCTCCTGCTTGAGCCGGGCCGGTCCCGATGAGAGCCAGATTGGCACCATGAAAAGGTAAAGCGGATTCTTACGCAGCAGGAGGAACAGACCTTCCCACAAAAGGTCGGTCGCGATCAGCGTGCCATCGAGATCGACCGCAAGCGGCACCGCCAGTTTATCCGACCGCGCGTCCATCATTGTCCTGCCCGTCCTGCCCCGGTATTCCCGCCCTTTCACAGGCGTTTCGGCGGCTATAGCGGAAGCGAGCGGATGGAGGGTTAAGCGCAGACCTTACAGGTAAAGTATCGGCTGGCTTTTGACCCTTACCGTGAATGATCGGTTACTCAAAAACGTAAAAAGCCGGGCAAATTGCCCGGCTTCGTATCTGGAAAAATCCGCGCCGTTACTTGATCTTGCCGACGCCGCCCGAGATCTCGATCGTCTCGGTGCCGGTCAGCGCTTCGCGGTCGCCGTTTGGCATCGTCACGAAGCAGCCCGTCGGGCAGAATTCAACGGTCTCGCCGGCGCCGATCGCGATCTCGCTCTGGTTGCCGCCCTCGGTCACGATAAGTGTATGCGGATCGGCGTCCAGGTTGATTGCGCTCGCAGCGATCCCGCTGCCACTCATGGCAAGAAGCGCCGCGAAAGCGAGGCAGAACTTCTTCATTTCATTTACCGGTGTCGCCACCGCCTCTGTTGCGCCTGAGGGAGCTTCTGCTCCTCTTTGGCAGCAAGCTTATAGGAGATGGAAGCTGAACGGCAACTGAATGTCGCGTGCAGCTTGCGGATAGATACGGCCCCTATTCGGGGTCGTCGGGATCGGGCTTTTTCCGGCGTTTGCGCGGTTGCGCGGCCGGTTTCTCCGGCTCAACGGCGGCTGCCGCAGCGGTTGGCTCTACCGGCGCTTCGGCCGGTTTCGGGTCGGGCGCCCGGACCGCCGACGGAATGGCGATACCTTCCTTGTGAAACGCATCCATCACCGCAAAACGGATGTCGTTCTGAACGGTGTTGCCGTTGAAGATATCCGCCAGAAACACGCGGATCTCGAATTCCAGGGCCGCCGGTCCGAAATTGACGAAGAGAACGAACGGCTCCGGGTTTTTCAGCACCATCGGGTGCTGTTTGGCGATCTCTGTCATGATCGCATGCGCGCGATGCCCGTCGGAATCGTAGGCGACGTTGACCTTGATATCGACGCGGCCGAGCTTGTTGCGGTGGGTCCAGTTCGCCACTTGGTTGTTGATGAGCTGCGAGTTCGGCAGGATCACCGTCTGCTTGCGGAACGTTTCGATCTCGGTGGCGCGCACGCTGATCTTGCGCACGGTGCCGGAAACCTGGCCCGCGACGATCCAGTCGCCGGCCTTGAACGGCCGCTCGGCGAGCAGGATCAGGCCCGAGACGAAATTCTGCACGATGTTCTGCAGGCCGAAGCCGATGCCGAGCGACAGACCGCCGGCGATCAGCGCAAGGTTCGACAGGTCGACGCCAGCCGCCGAGATGCCGACGAGAGCGGCGACGGCGAGCCCCAGATAGCCGACCACGGTGCGGATCGAGTTGCGCACGCCGGTGTCGACCCGGCCGCGCGCCATGACAGAACCGTCGAGCCAGCCCTGGAACCAGCGCGTGCCGAAATAGCCGAGCACGAAGACGAAGATGCCGGTGAGCACGCCGATCAGCGAGAACGATACCGTGCCGACGCGGATTTCGCTGGCGAGATCGTATGCCCATGCGGTGATGTCGGCGCGCTGGAAACCCCATTGCAGCAGGATCAGCGGCACGCCGATCACCAGCACCAGGATGTTGATCAGGATCGAGACGGCGAGACTGAGCTGGTCGAGCGTGGTGTCGTCGAGATTGAACCAGCGGTCGAGCCGAGCGCCGAGCCGCGTACCGGCGAAAGCGCCTTCCTCCGACACCGCGCGCGCCGACAGGAAGCCGATATACATGGTGGCGAGGATTGCGCCCGTGATGACGATCTGCTGCGACACGAAGCGGGCAAGCCCGACATAGCCGAGCAGTGCGGCCACCACTGTCGCGCCGCCGACCACAAAGAGCGAATAGCGCAGCAGCGGGTGCCAGGGTTTTGGATTGCCTTCCCCGTCCGCGAAGGGCTTCACCATGCCGATCAGCACGACCAGGATGCCGATCAGCACGGTCGCAACCAGGCTCTCGACGACCGTCAGCGACAGCGGCGAGACCATGATCTGGTAGACGTCGCTCAGAAAATCATCGAGGCCGGTCAGAAAAGCGGTCACGAAAACGAGGAGGAGCAGCCACTTCGCCGGTCGCGTCTCGACCTCGATCAGCCGCCACTCTGGCAGCGATGGCGACAACACAGCGCGGGCAAGGCGATAGACGAAATAGATGATGCTGACGACATAGAACAGCGAGCCCAGATAGGGTCCAATGTCGCCGGAGCGCAGCACGGCAAAATAATTGAAGAAGAACGTCACCGCGCTGAAAAAGACGACGAGCGCGGCCGAGGGAAGCAGTGTCGACCAGAAGGCCACGGAGAGGCGGCTGAGGTAGGACGGTTCCTTGACCGTCGGGTCCGGATCGATCACGCCCGCGAACAGGCGCC
>DATJTE010000171.1:0-72747 GCA_035503715.1 Rhizobiaceae bacterium
ACGCTATCCCACGCTCTGTGAACGTTCAAGGAGATTCTTCACAAGGGCGATCACGTTTACCAAGGCCATCACTCCAGGAGGTTTCGCTTGAAGGCCAAGCTGCCGACTCTCAAAAAAACCACCGGCGATCAGCAGCGCTCCGTCGATCTGGACGTGGGCATCCGCATACGCCGGCTGCGCAATGTGCGCGGCCTGTCGCTGGCGGAAGTCTCCGCGCGTTCGGGTCTTTCCGCCGGCTTCCTCAGCCAGATCGAACGCGGCATCTCGTCAGCGTCGATCCGGGCACTGGCGCGCATCGCCGAGGCGCTGGAAGCTGCGATCGGCGACATCTTCCAGATGAACGACAGCACGGAAGGCGAAAACTCTTTCGTGTCGCGTCACGAGGATCGCAAGATCGTCGCCTTTCCGGAGATGAAGGCGTCGAAGGAATTGCTGACCCCTTTCCCCGGCGTGCCGCGCCTCGACATGTACATCCTCACGATGGAGCCGGGGGGCACGTCGGGCGAGCAGCCATTTTCGCACAGCGGTCAGGAAGCCGGGCTGATCATCCAGGGCGGCATCGAGCTGATCGTCGACGGTCAGAAGGCGATCCTCGGCGAAGGCGACAGTTTTCGTTTCGCCAGCTCCCGCCAGCACCAGTACCGGAACGCCGGATCGGTCGTCGCGAAGGCGATCTGGATCAACTACACGGATGCCTTCGAACGCGATCCGCTGACAACGCTGAAGGGCCGGCTGCACGACAACCGGATGCTGGAGGTGCTGAGGGAAGGCGGCCTCATCCCTGAGGAGCAGACCGAAGAGACCTAAGCTTGTCAGGCAATCTCGTTCAGCCGGATGCAGCGGACCCAGTGGCCGGGCTCGTGCTCGGCGAGTTCCGGCGTGACGGCGGAGCATGCTTCGGTCGCATAGGGACAGCGCGTCGTGAAGTGGCAGCCCGGCGGCGGATTGATCGGGCTCGGCACGCTGCCCTCAAGGATGATCTCGGCTCGCTGTGCATCCGGGTCAGGCACCGGCACGGCGGAGAACAGCGCCCGCGTGTAGGGATGCAGCGGACGGCGGTAGATATCGCCGACCGAAGCCGTCTCCACGATCCGCCCGAGATACATCACCGCGACGCGATCGCTGACGTGCTGAATGACGCTCAAATCGTGCGAGATGAAAAGATAGGAACAGCCAAGCCGGTCCTGCAGGTCGCAGAGCAGGTTCAGGATCTGCGACTGCACCGAGACGTCGAGCGCCGACACCGGCTCGTCGCAGACGATCAGCTTCGGATTGAGCGCCAACGCCCGCGCAATGCCCAGTCGCTGACGCTGGCCACCGGAGAATTCGTGCGGGTAGCGATTGAAATGGTCGGCGTTAAGCCCGACCATCTTCAACAGCTCATGCGCGCGCGCCTGCCGCTCGCGGCGATCGGCCGTGCCATGAAGCTTCAGCGGCTCCATCAGCATGGCGCCGGCGGTCAGCCGCGGATTGAGCGAGGAGAACGGGTTCTGGAAGACGATCTGGATCTCGCGGCGATAGGGCCGCATCGCACGGTCGTCGAGCGGCGCGATGTCCACGCCTTCGAACAGGATCGAACCGGCCGTCGGCGTATCGAGCTTGACGACGTTGCGGCCGAGCGTGGTCTTGCCGCAGCCGGACTCGCCGACCAGCCCAAGCGTCTCGCCATGCCCGACATGGAAGTCCACCCCGTCCACTGCCTTAACGGCGCGGCCGCTGCGCGACAGGGCGCCGTCGTCGACAGCGAAATGACGCTTCAGGCCGCGCACCTCGAGTAGAGGCTTGGCGTGCCGGGACGGCGCCGGGTTTGGCAAGGGCTCGGTCACTGGATCGTCGGCTTCGTGTGCAGCCAGCAGCGCATCTTATGATCGCCGCCGGCAGGGTTGTCATCAGGAGGCACGAGCGGCGGCTCCGCGACGCGGCACGGCTCATGCACGGCCGGACAGCGGTCGGAGAAACGGCAGCCGCGCGGCAGTGCGTAGAGGCTCGGCACCGATCCCTTGATCGTATAGAGCTGACGCCGCTGTTCGCGACCGGGTTCCAGCCGCAGGATCGAGTTCAGCAGGCCCTGCGTATAGGGATGCAGCGGCCGGGCGAAGAGATCGCGGACATCCGCCTCCTCGACCACGGTGCCGGCATACATGACCAGGATGCGGGTCGCCATCTTGGCAATGACGCCGAGATCGTGCGTGATCAGCACGATCGACGTTCCGGTCCGCTCCTTCAACTGGTTCATCAGCTTCAGGATCTGCGCCTGGATCGTCACGTCGAGCGCGGTCGTCGGTTCGTCGGCCAGCATGATCTGCGGTTCGCAGGCCAGCGCCATCGCGATCATCACGCGCTGGCGCATGCCACCCGACAGTTGGTGCGGATAGGAATCGAAGCGCATCTCCGGCAGGGGGATGCCGACGAGCGTCAGCATCTCGATCGAGCGCTTCCGCGCCTCGGCCTTCGACATGCCCTTGTGCGTGCGCAGCACTTCCGAAATCTGGAAGCCGACCGTGAACACCGGGTTCAGCGATGTCATCGGCTCCTGGAAGATCATCGAGATCTGGTTGCCGCGGATGCGCTTCATCTGGCTGTCCGGAAGCCGTTCCAGATTGCCGGCGCCCTTCAGCGTGATGGTTCCCGAGGCGATGCGTCCGACGGGGCGCGGCAACAGGCCGATCACCGACAGCGCGGTCAGGCTCTTGCCGCAGCCGGATTCGCCGACGATGCCGAGCGTCTCGCCGCGCCTCAGTTCGAACGACACGCCGTCGACCGCGAAGATGCGGCCGCGCTCGCCGCGCAGCTCGACCCTGAGGTTCTCGACCTTCAGGATCGTCTCGCGCGACGGGACGGCCGTGTCTTCGACGGCGGCGGGCGCAGTCGCTGGGATCATTCGCCCCACACCTCTTCGTAGACCCGAAGCAGATTGGCGCTCATGATCTTCTCGAGCGCGTCTTCCTTGTAACCGCGCTTGCGCAGCGCCCCGACGAGGTTGCCGGCTTCCGCCATGCTGAAGAAGCCGGGCGTGGCGCGCCCCTCATAGGTGTACCACTCGCCGCAGATGCCGGTGACCGGCGGCCACAGCGGGTCGGAGCCATAGAGCTTCACCCACACTTCGCGCGTCTTGGTGCCCTCGGAGAGATCGGAGCCGAAGGCGACGTGCTCGATGCCGGCGAGGTTCACCATGTGGTCGATCTGGCTGGCGAAATCCTCGAGCGTCGGCTGGTTCTTGATGCCGAGCAGCGGCGGCCACATCGTCACGCCGACCGTGCCGCCCGTCGTCGCCACCGCGCGGATCAGCTCGTCCGGAATGTTGCGCGGGCTGTCGCACAGAACGCGCGCATTGGAATGGCTGAAGATCACCGGCCGCTTGGAAATTCGGATGACGTCGCGCGCGGTTGGATAGCTGGCATGCGAGATGTCGGTGAGCATGCGCAGATTGTTCATCATCGCCACCCACTCGTACCCCTCGCGGGTCAGTCCGGATGGCGGATCGACGAGGCCGCCCGAGCCGAACCGGTTCTGCGCGTTGTAGACCGGCTGCAGGATGCGCAGGCCCATGCGGTGCAGGACGCGCAGCATTTCGAGATTGTCCTGCATGAAGGTCGCGTCCTGCGAGCCGATGATGATGCCGAGCACGCCGTCGTTCTTCGCCTGCTTGATTTCGGCGACCGAGGTCACGATGCGGGCGAGATCGGTGTTCTCCGACACGACCCGCAGCAGCGAGGCGATCGTGTTCAGGCTGGCGACCAGATCTTCACCGGGGTTCACCGCGGTCAGATTGCCGGCAAACACGCCGCCCGCCAGCGTGCGCTGGAACTGGTCGCGCGTCAGCGTCGCGCAATAGAGCCCGTCGAGGATTGGATAGATACCGTTCGTGTGCGCGTTCATGTGACCCCTCCTGCGCTATTCGTGGTTCAGTTGCGGGTCGAGTGCGTCGCGCAACTCGTCACCCAGCATGTTGAAGACAAGGATGATTCCGGCAATGGCGAGGCCGGGGAAAAGCGATACCCACCAGGCCTGCGTGATGTATTTCTGCCCTTCGCTGATCATGCCGCCCCAGGTCGGCTCCGGCGGCTGCACGCCAAGACCGAGGTAGCTGAGCGTCGCTTCGAGAAGGATCATGCGGGCGAGCTCGAAGCTTGAATAGACGATGATCGACGAGAGGATGTTCGGCAGGATGTGATTGAACATCACTCGCATCCTGCTGGCGCCGATGGCGCGCGCGGCCTCGACATATTCCAGCCCGCGCACCGACAGCACCGCGCCGCGCACCAGCCGCGCGAAACGCGGCCAGCCGGACAGGCCCATGATGACGATCAAATTGGTGAGCGACGGTCCGAGCACCGCGACGATCGAGATGACGAGCAGGATCACCGGGAAGGCGAGCTGCATGTCGATGAGGCGCAGGATGATCGCATCGGTGCGGCCGCCGATGAAGCCGCCCACGAGACCGGCGACCACGCCGATGATCAGCGAAACCGCCAGCGCCATGAGGCTGACCAGGAGCGTGACGCGCGCGCCATGAATGATGCGCGAGAGGATGTCGCGACCGAGATGATCGGTGCCGAGGAAATGCCCCTCGATGCCGCGCTCCATGAAGGAGGGCGGTTTGAGCCGCATGACGAGTTCCTGAAGATACGGGTCGTGCGGCGCAAGCAGTGTCGGAAACAGGGCGCACAGCAGGGCGAGCACGAGAAGCGCCATGCTGACCAGCGTCGCCTTCTTGGCGAACAGGCGGCGCGACACCATCGCCCACGGTCCTTCCGCCCGCTGTGAAGGCGCCGGTGCATTGTCGCTGGCGGGAGACACGGTCATCGAGGCCTCACCGGTAGCCGATGCGCGGATCGAGCGCCGCGTAAAGCAGGTCGACGATCAGGTTCACGACGACGAAGATCAGCGCGAAGAGGAAGACGACTGCCTGCACGACCGGGAAGTCGCGCTGATAGATGGCCTGCACCGCGAGGCGGCCGACGCCCGGCCAGGCGAACACCGTTTCGGTGACAACGACGCCGCCGAGCAAGAAGCCGATCTGCAGGCCGATGACGGTGAGCACCGGAATGAAAGCGTTGCGCAGCGCGTGCAACCAGATGACCTTGCTCTCGGCAAGCCCCTTGGCGCGCGCCGTGCGAATATAATCCTGGCCAAGCACGTCGAGCATGCAGGAGCGCGTCACGCGCGCGATGAGCGCGACGATCTGCAGGCCGAGCGTGGTCGCGGGAAGCACGAGATGCGCCCAGGTGCCGCGGCCGCCGGTCGGAAACCAGCGCAGCCACACGGCGAAGAACAGGATCGACAGGATGCCGAGATAGAAGGACGGCACAGCCTGGCCGAGCAAGGTGACGGCGCGCACGCCGGAATCGGTCAGCGAGTTGCGGCGGTAGGCGGAGAGCACGCCGGCCGGAATGCCGATGGCGATGGCGATCAGCATCGCCGCGACCGCAAGCTCCGTGGTCGCGCCCATGCGCTCCATCACCAGCTTGAATGCCGGTTCCTGGAAGCGGATCGACATGCCAAAATCACCCTGCATCATGTGCAGGGCAAACCGGAAGAACTGCGTCCAGATCGGCAGGTCGAGGCCATGCAGCTTGCGAAACTCCTCGCGTGCCGATTCCGGCGCGTCCGACGGGATCGCGAGGTCCGTCGGGTCGCCGGTCAACCGCGTCAGCATGAAGGTGGCGACGAGGATGCCGAGGAGGACGGGGACCGTCAGGATGAGCCGTTTGGCGAGATAGCGGAGCATGGGTCTCTATCGCGCTGCCGTCGCAATCACGCGACGGCGCTGTTGGACGTCGCGCCGCCCGTACGGCAAGGAAATCCACGCGATTTCAATGGCATGACCGAATCGACGGCTCCCCGTGAGAGATTTCCTGGATCAAGAAAATCTCTAAACATCATTGATCCTTTCATGCTAATCGTGAATATGCAACGGAAATCTTCACTGGCGCAAACGAGTGCGCACGCACCTGAAGTGAAGCCATATCGCGACGGGAGGGACGGGTGACAAAGCCGGCGGATGACAAGCAAAGCGAGCCGCTTCCAGTGGGGCTCGAGCGCGACTTCGATTTCATGATGGGTCACGCCGGCATCGAGGTGATGGAGGATCGAAGAACGGGCGCAGTCCATGTCTATCGCGACCTGATGCGCGCCGTGGCGCTGGTGCACACCACGCGATCGCCGGGGCAATGGACGGCGCACGCCTACAGCGTCGAGACCGTCACGCGCGCCAAGGATGAACCGCGATGAGAGAGCCGCATCTCCTTTCCATCGCCGAGGCCGGCAAGGCGCTGCGCGCCGGCGAGATCAGCTCGGTCGAGCTCACACAGGCGGCGCTCGCGCGCATCGACGCGCTCGATCCGGTGCTGAGGTCCTTCATCCTCGTCACCCGCGAGCGCGCGCTCGACGAGGCGCGTGCCGCCGAGAAGGAACTGGCGGCCGGTCGCGACCGGGGTCCGTTGCATGGCATCCCTTATGGCCTCAAGGATATTTACGATGTCGCGGGCCTTGCGACGACCGGGCATTCGCGCGTCTGTCTCGACAACATCGCGAGCGAGGACAGCGCCGTCCAGGCAAGGCTGCGCGAAGGCGGCGCCGTGCTGCTCGGCAAACAGGCCACGCACGAGTTCGCGCTCGGTGGTCCGAGTCCCGAGCTGCCTTTTCCAATCGCGCGCAATCCGTGGAACCCGGAACACTTCACCGGCGGCTCGTCGTCGGGCAGCGCAGCCGCCGTGGCCGGCGGCATCGTGCGCATGTCGATGGGGTCGGACACTGGCGGTTCGATTCGCCTGCCGGCGTCCTACTGCTCGATCGTCGGCCTGAAACCGACAACCGGACTGATCTCGCGCCGCGGCGTTTACCCGCTCGCCTATTCGCTCGACCATTGCGGGCCACTGTCGGCCAGCGTGCTCGACACCGCGCTGACGGTGAATGTCATCGCCGGCTTCGATCCGCTCGATCCGGCGAGCGTCGAACGGCCACGGGAGGATTTTTCCTCCGGCATCGGCAAGAGCATCAGGGGTCTCAGGATCGGCTACGCGCGCGATGTCATCACCAACATAGAGGGCCATTCGCCTGAGCTGGTGGCCGCGATCGATCAGGCCGCCGAGACGTTTCGTTCGCTCGGCGCCAGCGTCGATGATGTAAAGCTGCCGCCGCTGGAGCTCTTCGGGGCGGTCGCGCTCATCGTGATGACCAGCGAGGCGTTCACCATCCATGAGACGAACCTGCGCACGCGGCCTCAGGACTACGGCAAGATCTTCTACCAGCGCGTCGTGCCGGGAGCCGGCATCACGGCGTCCGATCTGACCCAGGCGTTCAGGTTGCGCCGCGAACTGGCGCTGACGCTGGAGCGCGATGTTTTCTCGCGCTTCGATGCTGTCCTGACATCCAGCGGGATCATACCCGCGCCGCGTATCGCCGACTTTTCCGCCGACTGGCCGCCGCCCTCCTTGCCCGCCGCCGCGCCGACCTTCGTCGCCAGCGCGACCGGTCACCCGGCACTGTCCGTGCCCGCCGGGTTCACGCCGTCGGGCCTGCCGCTCGGTCTGCAACTGATTGGCCGCTACTTCGACGAAGCGACCCTGTTCCAGCTCGGCCATGCCTTTGAGGCTGCGGCGGGCGTATCGAGCGTCAGACCTGGTGAGGTTCGATCGTGAGCCGCCGTGGTGGGTGGCTCAGCCTTCATAAGCCTTGGCGGCGCGCTCCAGCAGGCGCGGATCGGCAAATTTCCCGGCGAAAGCCGCGAAGGCCTTGGTCGGTCCTTGCCACCGCAACTCGTCGACGTCGTCAAATGCGGGAGCATCGGCGCGAAGGGTGGCGAGCGTCTTGAACAAAAGCGCGAGCTTCTGCCGCTCGCCGAGCGCATCGGCGGGAAAATCTTCGAGCGGGCCGTAGCGGTGAAGCAGTCGGGCGGCTGAGACGCGGCCGATCCCGTCCAGCCCCGGATAGCCATCGGCGGCATCGCCGACAAGCGCGAGGAAATCAGGGATCAGAACGGGGTCCACGCCGAACTTCTCACGCACGCCGGCTTCGTCGCGGATCGTCTTGGTCTTGCGATCGACCTGGACGACACGATCACCCCGCACACACTGCGCCAGATCCTTGTCGGGCGTCCAGATGCACACCTTCTCGACACTGCTGTCGGCCGCTGCCTTGAACGCGGCAGCGGCGAGCGCATCATCGGCCTCGAACTCGACCATCGGCCAGACCTTCACGCCCATCGCGGCAAGCGCGTCCTCGAGCGGATGGAACTGCGACCAGAGCGCCGGGTCGATGCCGTCGCTGGTCTTGTAGCCGGGCCAGAGCCGATTGCGGAACGACTCGATGACGTGATCGGTCGCCACGCCGATATGCGTCGCGCCGCCCTCGATCATCTCAAGCACGGTGTGCAGCACGCCTGCGGCGGCGCCGAACCGCTTGTCCTTGCCGTCGTTGAAGCGGCGCTGGCCGTAGAAATGGCGGAACAGTTCGTATGTGCCGTCGACGAGATGAACGATCATGGGAGGGCAAGAAACCGGGCAATCTGGAGCGGCACGCCTGTCACCGTGCGCCCGCGTCCGCCCGAGTGTCAAGCATGCGGCCTGAGCGACGAGTCCGCTGCCAATGTGACGAGGTGGATTCAGCGGCTATTTTGCTAAATCACCATGAAGTCGGCGGCGTTCACCACCGGCTTGTTCAGCAGTGTGGCGAAGTGGATGGCGACCGCAGCACCGGAGCCGTCGCTGTCATAGAACAGCTGGCCGCTCGTCTTGTTGTAGATGATGCGGTCGTCGGCTGCCTTGGTCGCCGTCGACAACGCAAAGGCGCCAGGCTTCAGAGCGCCGACCAGGCCCACCTTGGTAAAGACCGCATTCTCCAGCCGGATCGTGTCGTTGCCGATATTGAAGTCGCTGATTCTGTCGACATTGGTGGTCTTGTTGAGCGCGGTGTTAAAGACGAAGAAGTCGCTGCCGGGGCCACCTTTCAGCAAGTCGTTGCCTCCACCGCCATTCAACGTGTCGGCAAACTTGGAGCCGGTGATGAAATCGTTGCCGGTCGCGCCACGCACCTCGCCGATGTTGGTTGCCGAGGTCAGGCCGGTGAGATCGATGGTGTTGACGGTGGCGTCGCCAAGAATGCCTTTGCCGTTGCCGACCCACTGTTCGATCGAGGCGGTCGCGGCCTTGAAGTTCTTCAGCGTGACCGCCGCCAAACCTGTGACCTCGATCTTGTCGGTGCCGGCGCCGCCCGCGAACGTGTCGCCAAGCGCTTCGGCGCCGGTAATCAAGAAGGTGTCGTTGCCATCGCCGCCAAACAGTTTGTCGATACCCGTGCCGCCCCTGATCTGGTCGTTGCCGACGCCGCCGTTAAGCGTGTCGTTGCCTGCGCCGCCTCGCATGTCGTCGATCAACGCGTCGCCGACGATCACGTCGTTCCCGCCGTCGCCAATCGACCGACGCCCGAAGGAGAAGACTTCGCCTTTGGCGTCGTTCGCGGTCGTGTTCGTGTGGAACGCCGCAATCCGGCCGATACCGAAATCGGCGAGCGCGGCATCCTGGACGTTGTTTCGAGCTGGCTGCCCGGCATCGATGAAAGCTGCGTCCGACAGCACACCGCGTGTCGGATCGTAGATACGAAGCAGCGTGTCGTCGTCCTGAAACCCGAATGCGAGAGCCGCCGCGGAACCGCCCACAACCCCGCCGATGTAATCACGGGTGTATGCGATCGCCAGGAGCCCGTTGCTCAGGCGCGCGACATGGGGCTGCAATTCGGCATAGTCCACATCGGCGGGACCGGGGTTCGAGACATTGACACGGGCGCCGACCGTACCAGTTGAGCTGCAGGTCGCGAGCACGATATTGCTATCCGCTCCGTTGTCCCCATAGGCTATGGCGAAGCCCCCTCCCGCCATGCTGGCGATGCTGACATCCTGAAAAATGGTTTCCGTGTCCGCGAGTTTCGTGGGCGCAAGCCGCGTCGCGCCGGTGTTCTCGTAGACGGCATACCAGACTTCGGTCAGCCCGGCGCGCGTGGCGCTCCAGGCGACGGCATAGCCGCCGCCATCCAGGCCGGTTACGCTCGGGCGCTCGTCGACCGCACCCGAGTCGAGCGTGAAGACATTCTGCACGGTCGGATTCTGCGGGATGCCAATCACGACGTTGTCGTTCTCGACGCGCGCCAGAATGTAGTTTCCGTTGGAGAGCGCTGCGACGTCAGGATCGCGGCCATTCAGCGAAATGAAGTCCTCCGCCAGCACCTGGTTGCCATTCGGGTCGCGGATGGATCTGTTGAGATTGCCGTCGCCGCGGTCGACCACCACCACGATGTTGCCATTCGTCAGCTCGGTGAGCGATGAAAGCGTGCCGTCGAAGTTCAGGTGGCCGCCGCCGTCCGTGCCATTGGCATTGAAGATGTCGAGGTCGCTGTTCGTGCCATTTGTGCTGGTCACGGCCAAGCGGCCGCCGCTCAGCGAGATCACGTCGACCTGTTTTTGACCGGGTCCCTCGATGAGATCGAGATAAGTCTCGTCGGAGGTGATCACGTAAGTGGTTTGAACGGCCAAAGTATCCTCCCCCGCTGATCGATAGCTCCGGCACTATCGCGAGTTGCGAGACCTCCGCATCTCCCGCGCGGGGGATAAACCAGCGTTTTTCGGCGGGCCGTGCCCGATCAAGATGAGCACTACATCCACGCTGTAGCACCATGATGTCCCGGTTCCTCCAAGAGCGGGGTGTAGTGCAGACAGGAGGCCGCGGCGGTGTGCCCCGGTGCTCGGCACTTTCCGACAATGTTCGAGGAGCCCAACTGACGGCAGATTCTGGACCAGTTGCGACTTCCAGCATGTTGAGGGGTTGCGTCGATATAAAGCGACTTATACCTCCTGTCTCTCATGGGGTTCTCATATCTCTGGCCTTGGATAGGGCTCGGCTTAGCCGCGATGTTGCTGCTAGGGCTAACCATTGGCGATATGCGCGGCGATCGCGCAGTGCCGCGCACGCGCGACATGGTGTGGCTCGCCTGGGCGGCCACTGCCGCCTACCTGCTCCATCAGTTCGAAGAGCATGGCATAGATGCGCAAGGCGCGCCGTACGCCTTCCGCGGCGTGCTTTGCACGTCTTTCGGATTCGCGGGTGCGACAGCCTGCCCCATTCCGGAATCCTTCATCACCGCGGTGAATATTCCCGTGGTGTGGCTCGCAGGTCCGATCGCCGCTCTGTTGGGGCGCCGCTGGCCGGCCATCGCGCTGAGCTATTTCAGTGTGCCGACGGTCAATGCCTTCGCGCACATTGGTCCGGCACTAGCAACCGGCAATTATAACCCCGGCCTGCTAACCGCAATCCTGCTGTTCCTGCCGCTGTCGCTTTGGACTCTGTGGGTTGCGCTACGGAGGCCGGACCTCGGATGGCGAATGGTGGTTGTCACCATCGGCGGCGGCATCGTGCTGCATGCGGTGCTGATACTTTCGCTCAGAGCCTATCTGATGGGCTCGCTCGGCGAAAACACCCTCGTCGCAATCCAAGTCGTCAATCCGGCGATCCCGATCCTATTGATTGCCGTAGCTATGCGGCGATGGCCCTCCCGACCGCATGCCGAATGATCGATTCTCTCCTTACGCAAGGCTGTTTACCCGCAAGGCCGTTCCATCTGAAGCTGGCGTAGGCGCGGCGGCGTTTGGGAAGGAAACGGCGGCGAATGGCGGAGAGAGAGGGATTCGAACCCTCGATAGAGTTTCCCCTATACACGCGTTCCAGGCGTGCGCCTTAAACCACTCGGCCACCTCTCCGCGAGGGGCGTTGCCGGGCAAGGCCCGGCCGGTCGCGTGGGTCATCTAGTCGATGGAGGCGCAAAAGCCAAGCACCGGCCTGGCGCTATTTGTCGCTTAGCCGTCTTCCTTGACTTCGCCACGATGCTGGCCTGTTGTCGCGCCGGGTTTTCGGGGCCTTTTGAATGACATCGACGGACAATTCCGGCAGCACCGCCGGGCTCGCACTCCTGCCGCCCCTCTGGCTCGTCGTCGTGATGGCCATGTCGGCCTGGGGGCTCTGGTCGGTGCTGATGTTCGGCGGTTTCGACCTGCCCGCCAGCATCGCCTATTTCATCTATGCCAGCATGATCGTCAGCGCGATCACGCTTCTGTGGGGCCTGTGGATGCTGGTGCTGGCGGCAAGCCGCGCGCCAGGCTTCGCAAAACACTTCATCGCCTGGCAGACCGCGCTGATCGTCTACATCGTCGCGGAACAGGTCTACGTCCTGCTCGTGCCGGACTTCGTCTTCAGCCTGCGCTCGGTGGTGACGGCGGCGGCCGAAATCGCCATCGGTGTGTTCTGCATCGCCATTTTGAGGCGGAAGCCGGCTGAGGGCGAAGCCTTGCCGCTCCAGGCCAGTACCGGCGCGGTGCAATCCTCAGCGCTCGGCACCTTCATCTTCGCCGTGCTCGGTCTGATTGTCGGCGGCGCGCTGGGTTTCGGCGTCGGGCTCGGCGCCGGCATCCTGATCGTGGAAGTGACCGATATGAGCTGCTTCGAGGGTGCCTGCGGCTTCTTCGCCTTTTTCCTCGGCCTCGGCGGCGTGCTGGTCGGCGCAGTGGCGGGCCTGATCTTCGCACTGCGCCGCGCCCGCCGGGGCGGTAGGTCCGCCACCGCAGCCTGAAGCGTCACATCCCCGTGTCCGTGATTGCGAAATCTGTGCCAAAACCATACATCTGGGCTCCCGAGAGCCGCGTGAGTGAATGATCCGGTTTCTGTTCCGCCTGCTTGCCATGATCGCGCTGTCTGCCGCGGTGATCCTCGCGGTGATCGACGCAACGCGTTCGGTCGCCGCCGGAGCGTTCGTGACCACGCCGCTCGGCGAAAGCTGGCTCTCGGCTTTGCCGAAGAGCCTCGAAGCGGTGCAGACCATGGTCGAAAATTCGCTCGGGCGAGCTGCCTGGGACGCGATCGTGCTCTATCTGTTGACATTGCCCGGCTTTGCCGTGCTCGCGGTCCTGGCGCTGCTGCTCTACGCCATCGGCCGCCGTCGCGAACGCCGCACGAGGCCGTTCGCCGACATCCAGGTGTAACGAACGCCGCTGCCTGAACGAAGTACAGGCAGAACGAAAAGAACAAGGAGATCGAAGATGAATTTCCTCGACAGTTTCCTGAACAACAAAAAGACCATGATGCCGACGGCCGCCGACGCGCTGCCCGGCCGTGACGAGGCGATGCGCATCTCCGGCAAGCATTTCGTGTCCGGCCGGCCGCTGAAGGGGCCGTACCCGGAAGGGCTTGAGACGGCCGTGTTCGGCATGGGCTGCTTCTGGGGCGCGGAGCGCCTGTTCTGGCAGACCGAGGGCGTGTGGGTAACGGCCGTTGGTTATGCCGGCGGCATCACGCCGAACCCGACTTACAGGGAGACCTGCACCGGTCTGACCGGCCATGCCGAGGTGGTGCTGGTCGTGTTCGACCCGAAGATCGTATCCTACATGGACCTGCTGAAGATCTTCTGGGAGGAGCATGACCCGACGCAGGGCATGCGCCAGGGCAACGATGTCGGCACGACCTACCGGTCGGCGATCTACACCTTCGGCGACACGCAGCTTCAGGCCGCACTGGCCTCGAAGGAGACGTATGAGGCCGCGCTGGCGAATGCGGGCGGCGGCAAGATCACGACCGAGATCGCGCCGGTGCCGACCTTCTACTTCGCCGAGGAAGATCATCAGCAGTATCTGGCGAAGAACCCGTACGGCTATTGCGGGCTCCAGGGCACCGGTGTGTCCTGCCCGATGCCGGCAGCCGCGAGTGCCTGATTTCCCAAGGCTTCCGGCCTGACCGAACGGAATTAACCGTGCCGCCCAATCGGGCGGTACGGCTTTTCCAAAAGGTCAAAATTCCACGTGATATTTGTTTTTGGCCGTGCCAGAGTGCCCTTTGAGCGGGAAGTCGAAAATTCCTGCCACGCGCCGCATCGGGCCGGGGAAACTAAGGTTCCGACGCGCGCACGCAATGGAAAAACAACCGACAGGGTGTGGATCATATGAAACGTATCGTATTCGGCCTCCTGGCCGCTACCGCGTTGTCCGTCTCGGCCTACGCGCAGGATATCAAGCCGGGCCTGCTGTTCGACCTCGGCGGCAAGTTCGACAAATCGTTCAACGAAGCGTCCTACGGCGGCGCTGAAAAGTTCAAGGCCGAAACCGGCATCGAATATGTCGATTTCGAAATCTCCAACGACGCGCAGCGCGAGCAGGCGCTCCGCCGCTTCGCCGAGGACGGTCGCAACCCGATCGTCATGGCCGGCTTCTCCTGGGCCGCGGCGCTCGAGAAGGTCGCGACCGATTTCCCGGACACCAAGTTCGCCATCATCGACATGGTCGTCGACAAGCCGAACGTGCGCTCGGTCGTCTACAACGAACATGAGGGCTCTTACCTCGTCGGCATCATGGCCGCGATGGCTTCGCAGACCAAGAAGGTCGGCTTCGTCGGCGGCATGGACATCCCGCTGATCCGCAAGTTCGGCTGCGGCTATGTCGGCGGCGCCAAGTCGGCCGGTGCGACCGAAGTCATCTACAACATGACCGGCGACACGCCGGCAGCGTGGAACGATCCGACCAAGGGCGGCGAAATCACCCGCGCGCAGATCGACCAAGGCGCGGACGTGGTCTACGCCGCGGCCGGCGGCACGGGCGTTGGCGTTCTGCAGGCTGCGGCCGACGCCGGCAAGCTCGGCATCGGCGTCGACTCGAACCAGAACCATCTGCAGCCCGGCAAGGTGCTGACCTCGATGCTGAAGCGCGTCGATGTCGCCGTCTACAACGCCTTCATGGACGCCAAGAATGGCGACTTCAAAACCGGCTTCAACGTGCTCGGCCTGAAGGAAGACGGCGTCGGCTACGCGATGGACGACAACAACAAGGCGCTTGTCACGCCCGAGATGCTGGCGGCCGTCGAGAAGGCCAAGGCCGACATCATCGCCGGCACCGTGAAGGTGCACGACTACATGTCGGACAACGCCTGCCCGTACTGATATTGACGCAACTGCATCGAAGCCGCCGGATGAAAGTCCGGCGGCTTTTTTTCTGGCGCGCCCCGCCTTCACCGCGTGAGAAGACAATGACGACGCGCCTCGCAGCCATCGCCACGCTTTTGATCGCCGGCATCTTCGCCGGCGCGCAGCTCGGCAAGATCGCGCCGCTGGTCGGCTGGTATCAGCAGGAGGCCGGCTTCTCGCTGGTGTTGATCGGCTGGCTCACCTCGATGATCGGCATCTTCGTGGCGCTGGCCGCATCCACCGCCGGCTGGGCGATCGACATCTTTGGCGTACGCCGCAGCGTGGTGGTCGGGTCGGCGTTCCTGGCGGCCGGCGCGCTGGCGCTGACGGTCCTGCAGCGGCCCGAGGCGATCCTCGCGGCTCGGCTCGTCGAAGGTCTTGGCTATCTGGTCCTCGTGGTCGCGCTGCCGGCCGTGCTGACCGCGATCTCCAGGCGCTCGTGGCGCGCGCCGGTGCTGGCGATCTGGAGCTGCTTCGTGCCGGTCGGCTACGCGATCTCGGATCTGCTGGCGCAGGCTTTGTTGCCATCCGTCGGCCCCTCGCTCTATCTGCTCGTCATGGCCGCCGGCTACATCCTGTTCGGCGGGATCGGCATCCTGCTTCTGCCGCGCGTGCCGGACATCGAAATCGAGCCTGCGCCCGACGCCGCGACCGGCGCCTTTGCCGCGACAATCAACCTGCCGGTGCTGCTCGTCGCGCTGTCGTTCGGCTTCTTCGTCATCCAGTCCGTGTCGTTCTTCACTTTCACGCCGGCTTTCATCGCCGGCGGCGGAGGACTTCTTCTGTCAGCCGGCGCGATCACTCTGTTCACGCCGGTCGGCAATGTGCTTGCCGGTTTTCTCGTCTCAGGCGCAGGAGCACGCGGCATCGCGCTGATCGCGGCAATCTTCCTGGCGCTGACGATCGTCGCGGCCTATCCCGTCTTCACCGGCGCGTCGCCGCTGGTCGCCACCGTCTGCGCGGTCGCCTTCTGCATCGTCTGTGGCGTGGTGGGTTCCGCACTCTTCGCAATCATTCCGTCGATCGTCGGACGCGGCGGTTCCGTCTCGATCGCGATCGGCCTTGTCGCGCAGGCGGGCGGCATCGGCACGCTGTTCGGCCCGCCGGTCGCCGCCTGGGTAATCGAAGGATATGGCTGGAATGGCCTCGGCGTGCTGCTCGCGGCAATCGGGCTTGCCGGGCTAGTCGCTATATTGCCTAATGTGCTCCGCCGGCCGGAACCGGCGACGGTCTGAAGCCGTTCCCGCCGGGCGAGGACCACGCCATGGCGAAAGTAAAAGGTATAGGCGGCTTCTTCTTCCGCGCCCGCGATCCGGAAAAACTGGCGGCGTGGTACCAGGAGCATCTCGGCATTGACGATTTCAACGTCTCCGTCTGGCGGCAGGAGGAGGGGCTGACGGTGTTCGCACCCTTCCCGGACGGCACCGATTATTTCGGCCGCTATGAGCAGCAGTGGATGATCAATTTCCGCGTCGACAGTCTCGACCGCATGATTGCCGACCTGGAGCGTGCCGGCATCGAGGTCGAGACGCGGGCCGAATGGGATTCCGACGCCGGCCGCTTCGCCCGCGTCTACGATCCCGAGGGCAATCCGGTCGAGCTTTGGGAACCACCCAAGAAGAAGAATTGACGGCGATGCTCATCGTTCCAATGAGCGGCGCTCACATTGACGCCGTTGCCCAACTGCGTGTCGAAACCTTCTTTGTCGGATCGTCACGAACCCAAGAAATTGACGCGGAGGGCCTCTCGCATCTCATCGCCGGCGATGGCTTCGAAGCCGCGTTCGTCTGCGAAGTCGACGGACATGCGGTCGGAAGCTGTCTCTTCGTCCGGCATGAGCTCGATCCGGTTCACGAACTGACGCCATGGCTTGCTGGACTTGTCGTTGCGCCGGCGTTTCGCAGGCGAGGTATCGGCGCCCAGCTTGTAGAAGCTGTCGAGAAGCATGCGCGTCGCGTCGGCTGCAGCGAACTGTATCTCTACACCGATGAGGTAGAGCCGTTTTACGCGAAGCTGGGATGGGAGACCGCCGATCGGTTCACAACGAACGGTGAGCCTTCCGTGCTGATGACGCGGACACTCTAGCGAGATTCATGGCCGCGTGGGGCAAGGCCGTCGAGCAGGAAACCAAGGCCTTTGCGGAAAACGCCATCCCAGTCGTCATCCATCAGCAGACGCGAGCGTTCGATGGCCGGGTGGTGCCCGCTGAGATCCTCAAGCCGCTGCTGCGCGGCGGCCCTGTCCGTGACCGAGAGGTCGAAGCTCGCCCGCGTGATCGTGGCGCCCATGACATAGTTCCAGAGCGACCAGATCGCGGCGTTCAGATCGGCGTCAGCGACGCCCGCGTCGGACAAGGTCTTGCTGAGCAGTTCCAGGCGGCCGAGGATGTTCGGGCCGAGCACCTGGCGTGGCAGCAGCGATGCCGACCACGGATGGCGCAGCATGATGGCGCGCCAGTCTTCGAGCATATGAATGACGTCGCCGCGCCAGTCACGAGACCGAGGCGTTTGCGGCGGCTTGCGGTATTCGAGCACCGAGTCGAGCGCCAGATCGAAGACGTCCTCCTTGTTGTCGACATGCCAGTAGAGGCTCATCACCCCTGAGCCGAGGCGGTCGGCCAGCCGGCGCATGGTCAATCCGGCGCGCCCTTCGGCATCAAGCAGCTCAACCGCACTCGCGACGATGCGTTCGCGCGAGAGCGGCGCTTCGCCGCGCGGCTGTTCAGCGGGTTTGGCCCGCCGCGGCCGTTTGCCTGAGCCGCCGCTGCGTTTGACTGCCATTCATCCTCCTCGCCGGTCGGTATCCCAATTTTTGGCAGTCAACGTCAGGAGTGTCGATCCCGAGTGCTTGACTCGTACAACGTACGATGCCAGTAATCGTACAACGTACGAGACTTAAAGGCGAAAGAACATCATGTCACGCGCAATCATGCGTCTGCTCATCGGAGGGATAATCATCATGGGCGTTTCCACTGGACCGGCGGCGGCCGAGAACGGCGCCAGGCTGACTATCGTCAATCCAAAAAACCTCTACGACCCGACGCCGAATGGCTACAGCACAGCGGTGATCGTGCCGGCCAATGCGCGGGTGGCCTATATCTCCGGCCAGGGCGGCCAGGACCATACAGGTGGACTGTCGCCCGACTTCGCCGTCCAGGTGAAGCAGGCCTACGCCAACCTGGCCGTTGCCCTCGGCGGGATCGGCGCCAGGCCGAATCAGGTCGCCAAGCTCACGGTCTACGTGGTGGACCACGACATGTCGAAGCTCGGGGTGTTGACCGAGAGCGTCAAGGAAATGTTCGGCGAGACGCTGCCAGCGCAGACGCTGGTTCCCGTTCCAAAACTCGCCATCGACCCGATGCTGTTCGAGGTGGAGGCGGTGGTCGTGCTCGACTGACGAAAACGACTGCTACGGCGACACCGACCAGACGCCGATGGCGTAACCGATCGCGAGCGCAGCGGCGATGATCACCGTGCGCCGCGCGATCTGCCAGCCCAGTCCTGAATTCGGGCCGCCGAACGAGCCGCGCTGAGCGGGCGCGATGGCAGCCCTCTGCCTGTCGCTATTCGCGGCGTTCTCGATGACGTCGCGCGAGGTTTCGCTCATATGCGGCAGCGCCGCGATCTTCGTCGCGACCGCCTGCCAGTTCGCTTGCGGCTCCTTCGCGGCGGCGCCGAGATCGAACAGATGCATGCGTTCCGCGACGGCCACGACGGCCGCGCGGAATTTCGGGTCGAATTCGAGATCGCGCTCCGCCCGCTCGCGCTCGGCATCGTCCATCAGGCCGAGAACATAACGGCCGGCACGCGCCAGCCTCTCGCTTTCGGGCGCCATCACCAGTGCGGCGGCCTGGTGATTTCGTGACCTGGCGCCACCTGTTCCTCGACGGCGACAAAGCGTTCCGCGAGAACGTCGAGCCGCTTCTGCAAGGTCTCGATCACCTTCCACTGCTCGGCAATCTGGCCGGACAATTCCTCGATCGTCCGCTCTTGCTGCGCATGGCGTATCTCGAGCGTCGTCATTCGATCTGCGGGCGTGACCATCCCAAACTCCGGGCCAAAACTTCATTCACAGCATAACACGAACACGATAGCGGCCGTGATGGAATAGAGTCGAGACGCTCCCGTTTCTCCCGCGACCTTCAGCCCTGCGCGCACGCCCTGTGCGCGGGAACCTGGAAGGCTGAGCGACAGGAGATTTCATCATGGTAAGACGTATTGGAAACGACGACGCCAACACGCTGCTCGGCACCAATCTGCCCGACGAATTGTTCGGGCGCGGCGGCGACGACCGGCTCTACGGGTATGACGGCAACGACCGGCTCTACGGAGAATCGGGCGCGGACCGTCTGTTTGGCGGCAACGGCGTCGATACGCTGTTCGGCGGCGGCGAGGACGACTTCCTCTACGGCGATGCTGGCAACGACCGGCTGAGCGGCGACGCCGGCAATGACTCGCTCTGGGGCGGCTCGGGCAACGACACGCTGCTTGGCGGCGAAGGCAACGACCGCATCGAAGGCGGAACGGGGAATGACTCGCTGTCCGGCGGTGACGGCAACGACACGCTGCGCGGCGACGCGGGTATCGACGTGATCCACGGGCAGGACGGCAACGACATCGCCAATGGCGGCGCCGGCAACGACAAGGTCTACGGCCATGAGGGCAATGACGATCTCTACGGCGGCGCGGGCGATGACCTGATCGTCGCTGGCTCCGACAATGACCGCCTTTACGGCGATGCCGGAAACGACCGGCTCTTCGGCGACAATGGCGACGACCATCTGACTGGCGGTAACGGCAACGATCGGCTCGACGCTGGCGCCGACCATGACAATCTGCGCGGCGGCGCAGGCAACGACACGCTGATCGGCGGCGCGGGCGACGACACCGCTTATTGGTCCGCGAGCATCGATCAGTTCGTTTTCCGCCAGGTCTCCGGCGGAATCCAGGTCATCCACGCGCGCGGTTCGCGTGCCGAGGGGACCGACCTGATCGTTTCAGGCGTCGAGACGCTGAGCTTCGCCGGTCAGGAGGTTTCGATCGATGACCTGCCAGGCCTCGGCGCACGGTCGAAGGCTGCCGCAACGGACGACTTGTTCTAGAAGTCAGGCAACCCACTCCAAGATGGATCGTGAGTATCGGTTAGAGCCATCCCGGAGACCGGGTTTCGCCAAAACGCCCTTCAGCCCTAGCTGGAGGGCGTCTTCGCAAAACCCTTGACCAGGATCGGCCCTGTCGGCTTTCCGGTCGGCGAGCCAGGCGACGGCTCGAGCGTGATCTCATAAAGCTGATCCGCCGCTGGCCGCGGAAACGCCGCGGCGCCGAGCGTCACGATTTCGGCTTTTGTCATCGTGCCCAGCGACACGGGGCCGACGGCTTTGTCGTAGAGCGTCCAGACCTGCATGATCTTGCCGTCCGGCACCGCAAAATCCTCCAGTGGAACGATGCGGACGCTGTTGTCCGCATAGGCTTCGAACACAGCGCCCGGTTCGTTGGCCGGCGTCTGGAGAACGACGAGGACGACCGGCTTCGCTGCCGGTGTCGTCACGAGGCGGCTGACATAGCCGGCGCCGAATGCGACGACGAGGCTCGCGGCGATCGCCACAGCTCGCAGGTAGATTGACGGTTTGGGCGTGAACGGCACGACGTTCGAGACTGCATGGGGCGGCCGCGCCGATTGTTGCTCCACACCGGAAATGGCGGTTTCAATCTTCTCCCACAGGCCCGCCGGGATGGCGGTCTGTGCTGCCGTGTCGTCGAGCGCCTGCATCCTCTCGGTCAGAGCGCGCACCGCATCGCGGAATGCCGGATCTGTCTCAAGGTCACGTTCGGCCTGACGGCGTGCATCCGCATCCATCAGACCGAGCACGAAATCTCCGGCCCGCGCGAGGCGGTCGTTGGTCGCAGTCATGACAAGCACTCCTGCAGTGAAATGACGCCACGGCGAATCCACGCTTTTACGGTTCCGACGGGCGCCTTCAGTTCAGCAGCGATCTCGCCATGCGAGTAGCCGACGACATAGGCAAGCAGGATGCAGCGACGGCGTGGCGCCTCCAATTGCTCCAGGCAACGGTGCAGGGCGTCGCTTTCGCCGAGCGCGGCATAGGCGGCATCGGCATCGCCGCTTCGATCCTGCATGTCCGTGATGATCTCTCCGGGCAACAGTTCAAGCCGCATTTCGTCGCGCAGGCGGTTGAGGGATCGGTTGCGCACGATCGTCGTCAGCCAGGCTCTGGCCCGGCCGCGCGCCGGGTCGAAGCTCGGCGCGCTCCGCCAGACAGTGACGAACGTCTCCTGCACGACCTCCTCGGCCAGTTCGGGCCGGCGCACGATACGCCGCGCGATGGCGATGAGCCTGCCCGCCTCGCTGGTGAACAATTGGCCGAGAGCCTGCCGCTCGCCAGCCGCGACGCGGGTCAGCAGGCGATCACAGAAAACATCCCGGTCGTCGGCGGAAGACAGGTCCAAGAGCACGCTCCTCATGCCCTTTACACATGAGAAGCCGATCCGGATGCAAGCGCGAAGATTTTTTCGCAGGCGCTGCATCCATGCGAGCGGCTGCCGGGTAACGGCCATGAAGCCCGCCATTCCGGTCCCGGCGCTTCCTCAAACAGGAGAAGGCATATGACCATTCACAGGAACGCAGTTTGTTTCGGTCTCGCTGCTACGGCTCTTATTGCGGCATCCGCGGGTGCGCTGGCCGCGCCGGCGGTCGGATTGAAGGACGACAAGACGCTGGTCTGGTTCGATACCGACAAGCCGGCCGAGCTGAAAACGATCGAGGTGACCGGCGTCGACCGCCTGCTTGGCATCGACCTGCGCCCCGCTGACAAGATGGTGTACGGCGTCGCGGCAGATGGCTCGTTTTTATCGATCAACCTCGAGACCGGCGCTGCGACGGCAGTTTCCAAGCTCGACACGATGCTGCCGGATGGCGTGTCCGCAAGCGTCGACTTCAACCCGATGGCGGACAAGCTTCGGCTGATGGGCTCGGACGGCACCAATCTTCGCGCCGATCCCGCCACTGGCAAGGTAACGACGGACGGCGCGCTGGCGTTCGAGTCCGGCGACGCGGGCGCTGAGATGAAGCCGAACATCATCGCGACCGCCTATATCAACTCGTTCGGCAAGCCGGAAAAGACGGCGATGTACGACATCGACGCCTCGGGCACGTTCATCCAGCAGACCAAGCCGAATGACGGCACCCTGAAGACGATCGGCAAGCTTGGCGTGACCTTGGGTGAAGCGGTCGGCTTCGACGTGCAGACCACCGAGGACGGCACGAACACTGCATGGCTCGCCACCGGCGGGGTCCTCTACAAAGTCAACCTAGAAACCGGCGCCGCCGAAAAGGCGGCGGACGGGGCTGATGCCGGCCTGCGCGACCTCGCAATCCTTCCGGCGATGTAATTCTGCTCAAAACGCCGCGCCGTCTCCTCGGCGCGGCGGCTGGGGGGCTTCGTTCCAGCGAGAAAAGGAGACGACAATGTTCTCGACCGCGAAGTTCATTCTCACCGCTGCTGCCATTCATCTGGCTACGGCCTCGGCTGTCGCAGGCCCTGTCAGCATAGCTCCAGTATCTGTTGTCGAACGACCGAGCCAGGTCATTGAGGCAGGGTTGCTCGACGGGCTGTTTGGTGGCGGTCCGGCAAAGGACAGCTACGGTCCGGAATGGGACGCCGATTTCGGCACGCCGCAGCAGAATGGTGGCAACAATGTCTGGTCGCCGAACAACAATACTCCGCAGGACAATGGCGGGAATAATCTATGGTCGCCGGATTACAACACGCCTGCGGACAATGGCGGCGACAACGCCTGGAGTCCCGACTACGGCCACAACTAAGTGGCGCTGGGTTCGATCATGATGGCGGCGGCTGGAACGGCCGCCGCTGCCATTTGCAGCCTTGATTGCGAATTTGCGATCCAAATTGACAAGCTGCCGTGCAATTGTCGAGACTACGCGCGCCGTTGGCAGGGTGGCAGCGGCGTGATAGTGCTTTTTGACCAAACGATAAAAATACACCGGGGAACAGGGCCGGCGCATGGCGGAACCAGCGATCGAGCTGATCGGGATCAACAAGAGTTTTGGTCCCGTCAGGGCAAACCGTGACATCCATCTGACGGTGCCGCGCGGCACCATTCACGGCATCATTGGCGAGAACGGGGCCGGCAAATCGACGCTGATGTCGATCCTCTACGGCTTCTACCAGGCGGATTCCGGCGAGATCAAGGTCGGCGGCAAGCCGACGGCGATCAAGACCCCCAATGACGCCATCGCGGTGGGCATCGGCATGGTGCACCAGCACTTCATGCTGGTCGAGAATTTCACCGTCATCGAGAACGTCATCCTCGGCGCCGAAGGCGAGCCGCTGCTCAACACCTCGATCGCCAAGGCGCGGTCGGAGCTCGAGCGGCTGGAGCGCGAATACGGCTTGGAGGTCGAACCCGACGCCGTCATCGAGGAACTGCCCGTCGGGCTGCAGCAGCGCGTCGAAATCCTGAAGGCGCTCTATCGCGGCGCCGAGATCCTGATCCTCGACGAGCCGACCGGCGTGCTCACCCCGGCCGAGGCCGATCACCTTTTCCGCATCCTCAAGCAGCTCAAGGAGCAAGGCAAAACGGTCGTGCTGATCACGCACAAGCTGCGTGAGATCATGGCGATCACCGACAATGTCTCTGTGATGCGCCAGGGCACGATGGTCGCCACCCGCGAGACGGCGAAGACGACGGTCGAAGAGCTTGCCGAACTGATGGTCGGCCGCCGCGTGCTATTGCGCGTCGAGAAGGGCGAGGCAAAGCCAGAGAGCGCGAAGCTCGAGGTGAAGAACCTCACCGTGAAGGATTTTCGCGGCGTCACCATGGTGGACAACGTGTCCTTCGAGGTGCGCGCGGGTGAGATTGTCGGCATTGCCGGCGTGGCAGGCAATGGCCAGTCGGAACTGCTCGAAACGATCTCGGGCATCCGCAAGGCGGTGTCGGGAACGGTCATGCTCGATGGCGCGCCGGTCGACGTCAGCGGCGCGACCGATCCCGGCGATCTGCGCGACCGCGGTCTCGCCCATGTGCCCGAAGACCGCCACCATGTCGGCCTGGTGTTGGCCTTCGAGGAGAACGAGAACTCGATCCTCGGCTATCACGACGAGGATCAGTACGTGAAAGGCCCGTTCCTCGACATTCCAGCAATCATCAAGAGCGCGGAAGACCAGATCGAGAAATATGACATCCGCCCGTCGAACCCGCGGCTGAAGACTGCCAATTTCTCCGGCGGCAACCAGCAGAAGATCGTGCTCGCGCGCGAGATGGAGCAGGACCCCGGCGTGCTGATCGTCGGCCAGCCGACACGCGGCGTCGATGTCGGCGCGATCGAATTCATCCACAAGCGCCTGATCGCCATGCGCGATGCGGGCAAGGCTGTGCTGCTCGTCTCGGTCGAGCTCGACGAGATACGCTCGCTGTCGGACCGCATCCTGGTGATGTTCGCCGGCCGTATCGTCGGCGAGCGCGGTCCCGAGGCGACGGAAGGTGAGCTCGGTCTGCTGATGGCCGGTGTCGAGCAGAAGGAAGCGGCCGAATGAGTACGCCCTACGCCAAGCTTCCGCGCTGGGTCGATTACGGGCTGATCCCGGTCATCAACCTCGCCGTCGCCTTCATCGTCGCCGGCCTTGTCGTGCTGCTGGTCGGCGAGAACCCGTTCTCCGCGGCGGTCATCCTCGTCGACGGCGCGTTCGGCGGCGGCCAGAACATCGCCTACACGCTGTTTTACGCAACGAACTTCATCTTCACCGGCCTCGCCGTCGCGGTCGCCTTCCATGGCGGCCTGTTCAACATCGGCGGCGAAGGACAGGCCTATATCGCGGGCCTCGGCGTCGCGGTCGTGTGCCTGTCGCTCGACGCCGTGTTCCCCTGGTGGGTAAACTTTCCGATCGCGATCCTCGCCGCGGCGGCGTTCGGCGCGTTCTGGGCGTTCATCCCCGCCTATCTGCAGGCCAAGCGCGGCTCCCACATCGTCATCACCACCATCCTGTTCAACTTCATCGCTGCCTCGACCATGGTCTACATGCTGGTCGACGTATTGAAGCCGGCCAACTCGATGGCCCCGCAGACGCGCACCTTCCTCGAAGGGGCGCAACTGCCGAAACTGAACTGGGTGATGGAGGCGCTGGGCTTCTCGGTGCGCTCCGCGCCGCTCAACATTTCCTTCCTGCTCGCACTTTTCATGGCGTTCGCCGTGTGGGTGCTGATCTGGCGCACCAAGCTCGGCTACGAGATCCGCACTTTCGGCTTCAGCCCGAAGGCCGCACGCTACGCCGGCATCAAGGAAGCGCGCATCATCATCATCACCATGGTCATCTCAGGAGCGCTGGCCGGCATGATGGCGCTGAACCCGATCATGGGCGACCAGCATCGCGTCGCGCTCGATTTCGTCACCGGCGCAGGCTTCGTCGGTATCGCGGTGGCGCTCATGGGCCGCTCGCACCCCGCCGGCATCGTGCCGGCAGCGATCCTCTTCGGCGTGCTCTACCAGGGCGGCGCCGAGCTTGCGTTCGAGATGCCGAATATCAGCCGCGACATGATCGTCATCATCCAGGGCCTGGTGATCCTGTTCGCCGGCGCGCTAGAGCATATGTTCCGGCCATGGGTGCAGACGCTTTTCGCGACGATGCAGCCAAGCACGGTCGGTATGCCGGTCGCCAAAGGAGAGGGCGCTTAAGATGGACGCCTGGGTCGCCCTCATCCAGATTCTCGACGCGACGGTTCGCGTCTCGGTGCCGTTGCTGCTCGCCTGTCTCGCCGGCCTATATTCCGAGCGTGCCGGTATTTTCGACATTGGCCTTGAAGGCAAGATGCTGGCGGGCGCCTTCGTCGGCGCCGCCGCCGCGGCCGTTTTCGCTTCGGCGTGGATCGGGCTCGCCTGCGCCATCCTGATCTCGGTCGCGTTCGCGATGGTGCATGGCTTCGCCTCGATCACCCATCGCGGCAACCAGGTCGTCTCCGGCGTTGCCATCAATTTTATCGCAGCCGGCTCGACGATCATTCTCGGCCAGGCATGGTTCCAGCAGGGCGGCCGCACCCCTGGCCTGCCGGAGGCACATCGCTTCGGCGCCATCACGCTGCCGTTCGCGGATTCCTTGCGCGACGTGCCGATCATCGGATCGATCTATTCCGAACTGATCTCCGGGCACTCGCTGCTCGCCTATTTCGCCTTCCTGATGGTGCCGTTCACCTGGTGGGTGCTCTATCGCACGCGCTTTGGCCTGAGACTGCGCGCCGTCGGCGAGAACCCGGCCGCCGTCGACACCGCCGGCATCTCCGTCGCCTGGCTGCGCTATCGCGCCCTGATCTGCACCGGCGTGCTGACGGGCGTCGCCGGCGCCTATCTCTCCGTGTCGCAGAATGCCGGCTTCGTGAAGGACATGACGGCCGGCAAGGGGTTCATCGCGCTCGCCGCGCTGATCTTCGCCAAGTGGAAGCCGGTGCCGGCGATGTTCGCCTGCCTGCTCTTCGGTTTCCTCGAAGCGCTGGCGATCCGCTATCAGGGCCTCGCATGGCCGGGCATCGGCCGCGTGCCGGTGCAGTTCATCAACGCGCTGCCCTTCATACTCACAGTGGTGTTGCTCGCAGGCTTCATCGGCCGGGCGATCCCGCCGCGTGCCGGCGGCGTGCCTTATGTGAAAGAACGCTGAGAAAGCTAGCTCATGTCGCATGATCTGTTCGAGGCCGCGAAAGCGGCGATGGCGAAGGCTTATGCGCCATACTCCAAATTTCCCGTCGGCGCGGCGATCCGCACGGCCGACGGCAAGGTGTTCACCGGCGCCAACATCGAGGTCGCGTCCTATCCGGAAGGCTGGTGCGCCGAGACGACCGCGATCGGCCATTTCATCATGGGCGGCGGCGGCACGATCACGGAAGTCGCCGTTATCGCCGAGCGCATGAAAAGCGTGACGCCCTGCGGCGGCTGCCGCCAGCGGCTCGCGGAATTTGCATCGCGCGACGTGAAGATCCATCTCTGCGACAACGACGGCGTGACGAAGACCGTTACCATGGGCGAATTGCTGCCGTTCGGCTTCGAGGGAGACATCCTGAGATGAGTGAGACGATCGATGCGCTGAAGACGAAGCTCGGCGATCTGAGGCCCGACGTCGCGCTGGTGCTCGGCTCCGGTCTCGGCGGCCTGGTCAACGAGGTCGAGAAGCCGGTCCGTATTCTTTACGGCGATCTGCCGAACTTCCTGAAGAGCGGCGTCACCGGCCATGCCGGCGAGATCGTCGCCGGCCACTTTGGCGGCCGCGTGGTGATGATGCTCGCCGGCCGCGCGCATTATTATGAACACGGCAATGCCGCGGCGATGCGTCCGGCGATCGAGGCGCTAGCTGGCGTCGGCGTGGAAAAGCTGATCCTCACCAACGCCGCCGGCTCGCTCGAACCGGATATGGGACCGGGCTCGGTGATGATGATCACCGACCACATCAATTTTTCGGGCTCCAATCCGCTGTTTGGCGAGCCGACCGACCGGCGCTTCGTCGGCCTGACCGAGGCCTATGACAAGGCACTCTCGGCGGCAATCGAGAAGGCGGCGAAAGCAACGGGGACGCCGCTGCACAAGGGCGTCTACATTTGGTTCTCCGGTCCCTCCTTCGAGACGCCGGCCGAGATCCGCATGACGCGCGTGATGGGCGCGAACGCCGTCGGCATGTCGACCGTGCCGGAGGTGATTCTCGCGCGGTTCTACGGCCTGCGCGTCGCGGCGTGTTCGGTGATCACCAATCTCGCCGCCGGCATGACGGGCGGCGAGCTGTCGCATCAGGAGACCAAGGACATGGCGCCGCTCGGAGGCGCGCGCCTTGCGGCGATCCTGAAGCAAATGTTCACGGACGGGTTCGAGTAAACGAGGCGACATGCTTCCCCAGGAGATCATCCGCCGGAAACGCGACGGCAAGACGCTCTCGAAGGACGACATCGCCGCCTTTGTCGCCGGCATCGCACCGGGCACGGTTTCCGAAGGCCAGATCGCCGCGCTCGGCATGGCGATCTTCTTCAACGGCATGAACCGCGACGAGCGCGTGGCGCTAACGCTGGCGATGCGCGATTCCGGCGATGTGCTCGACTGGTCGGACCTGCCCGGACCCGTGACCGACAAGCACTCGACCGGCGGCGTCGGCGACAATGTCTCGCTGATGCTGGCGCCGATCGTTGCGGCGTGCGGCGCCTATGTGCCGATGATTTCCGGCCGCGGGCTCGGCCACACCGGCGGCACGCTCGACAAGATGGATTCTATCCCCGGCTATGTGAGCCAACCGGACAACAGGCTCTTCCGCAAGACGGTGCGCAACACCGGCTGCGCCATCATCGGCCAGACCGCGAACCTCGCGCCGGCCGACAAGCGTTTTTACGCGATCCGCGACGTGACGGCGACGGTGGAGTCGATTCCGCTGATCACCGCGTCGATCCTGTCGA
This sequence comes from Rhizobiaceae bacterium, assembly GCA_035503715.1. Taxonomy (GTDB): domain Bacteria; phylum Pseudomonadota; class Alphaproteobacteria; order Rhizobiales; family Rhizobiaceae; genus OAS926. The sequence continues at coordinate 28,446 of DATJTE010000171.1, forward strand.
AGAAGCTTGCGGCCGGCTTGCAGTCACTGGTGCTCGACGTGAAGGTCGGCAACGGCGCCTTCATGGCGCGCGCGCAGGATGCGTCCGGACTGGCGACGAGCCTCGTCGAAGTCGCCAACGGCGCCGGCCTGAAAACCACCGCATTGATAACCGGCATGAACGAGCCGCTTGCGTCGGCCGCCGGCAACGCGGTCGAGGTGAAGAACGCCGTCGATTTCCTGACCGGCGCGATGCGCGATCGCCGTCTCCTCGACGTGACGCTGGCGCTCGCGGCCGAGATGCTGATCTCCGCTGGAATTGCCGCCTCTCACAAGGATGCCTTCCGCCTGGCTGAGGATGCGCTGAACAGTGGCCGCGCCGCGGACACTTTTGGCCGGATGATTGCGACGCTCGGCGGGCCTGCGGATTTCATCGAGCGACCGGCGAAACATCTGCCGAAGACAAAGATCGTCGAACCGGTGAAAGCGGACCGCAATGGCTTCGTTTCCGGCATCGAGACACGCGACATCGGCCTTGCCGTCGTAGCACTCGGCGGTGGCCGCACGCGGCCGCAGGACAGCGTCGACCACGCTGTCGGGATAACCGGCCTGCTGCCCGTTGGCGCGGAAGTTCGCTCGGGCGATGTGCTGGCGCTCGTTCATGCCCGGTCGGCGAAAGACGCGGACGCCGCGATCGCAGCCGTTCGCGCCGCTTATACGATCGGCGGCACGCGCCCCACGCCGAAAAAGGCCATCATCCGCCGCGTCGGGGCTTCCTCCTAAAAAAGCGCATCTTTTTTGCCGTCGGCGCTTGACATCTCGATTTAAATCATACATTCTAGAATAGACGATTTAGAAAGTGACGCGAGATGACGCGAAACCGTTCATTTGATGAGGTCGAGGTGCTGAACGGCGCGATGATGGCGTTCCGGGAACACGGCTTTGCCGGGGCCTCCATCAAGGACCTCGAACGTGCCACCGGTCTGACGTCTGGCAGCCTCTACAACGCCTTCGGCGACAAAGAAGGCCTCTACCGTGCGACGGCGCAGCACTATCTGGACTCTTTCGTTCGTGTTCGGGTCGAGACTTTCGCGGGCAAGAACGCGACCCTCGATGATCTCGAAGGGCTGTTCCTGTCGCTGCTCGAAGCGCCGCTGACAGACGGCTACGGCTGCATGGCGACCAACGCGATCGTCGAGTTCGGCGGCGGCGAGTCGATCGCGACCTCCTTCGTACGCAAGGCGATCGGGCTGGTGAGCGCTGGGGTTCGCCGCGTGCTGGAACGTGAACTCGGCCCGGACAAGGCCGACACGGCGACCGAACATCTGGTCGTCCTCTATCACGGAATGCTGGTGTTTTCGCGAGCTGGATGGGCCGACGAACGGCTCGCCACGATGGTTCGCGATCAATTCAATCGGCTGCGGGCTGAGCGTACTTAAACATAGGAGAAAGTCATGTTGCGGAAATTCAATCCAAAAGGTTCGGTCGTTTCCCCCGCCTATAGCCACGGCGTCGAGGCGTCGGGCTTTCAGAAGACGCTCTACATTTCCGGCCAGGTCGGTCAGAAATCCGACGGCAGCGTGCCGCCGACCATCCAGGAGCAGACCAAGATCGCGGTCGCCAATATGAACGCGGTGCTGGCCGATGCCGGCATGACCAATGAGGATCTCGTGAAGGTGACGATTTACCTGACCGACGAGTCCAGTCTGCCGGGCTTCATGGAAGCCGGCGCCGGCACGCTGCCGTCGACGCCGCCTGCGACGACTCTGCTCATCGTCAAGGCGCTGGCCTCGCCGGCCTTGCTGATCGAGATCGAAGGCATCGCGGTAAGATAAGTTGCGGCATTATCTTGTCCAAAAAGTCTGCAACTTTTTGGGATCATGCCGTGGCTACTGCACCAGCAGCAGCGAACCGTTCTCGACGGAATATTTATCGAGGCGCTGAAGGAAGCTCATCCCGATCAATGGGTCGCTCAGCGCCTCGTCGTACAGAACCAAGGCAGGCACGTCTCTGACGAGGATGCGGCCGATCTGCAGTTCGTCGATGTTCGTGCTCGCTCCGCTCGTCGAGCCGTTGGCGGTGTCGACCTTGTACTTGAAATCATCGCTGGTCAGTTTGATGCCGATCTTCCGTGCAGTGGAAAGATTGATGGCGACGAACGTCGCACCGGTGTCGATCATCGCATCGACGCGACGGCCGTTAAACTTGAACTCGGCGGTGAAGTGGCCGCGATCGTTCGTTTCGATCCGCACCTTCTTGCCGAGAAGCTGTTCAGGCTCTGCCTTCGCAAGCCGGCGCGGCGCTGGCAGTACGGCGACCGGCTGCGGGTCAGGCGCCGGCCCGCTCAGCCAGGAATCGGCATATCGCAGGAACTGCTCGGGATTTGCCTCGTAAACGATCGGGATCGCGGCCGCGAGGCCGGTGAAGATACCGATGGAAAGAAGCTTCTTGACCAGCATCAGGTCCCGCCTGGAATTCCGGCCGGGACCTTAGTGCGCCGTGCTCAGAAGTTGCTTAATGCCGGTAGCCCGGCGAGGGCAAACCGCGCGCCGGGGTTAACGGGTGGTAAAACTCACTTCGTCCCGTACATCCGGTCGCCGGCGTCGCCGAGGCCCGGCATGATGTAGCCTTTCTCGTTAAGCTGCCGGTCGATGGAGGCGGTGAAGATCGGCACGTCCGGATGCGCCTTGGTGAAGCGCTCGATGCCCTCAGGGGCGGCGAGCAGACAGAGATAGCGCATATTGGTCGCGCCGCGGCCTTTCAGCTTGTCGATCGCGGCGATCGCCGAATTGGCCGTGGCGAGCATCGGATCGACGACGATCACCAGCCGGTCCGCGAGATCGCTCGGCGCCTTGAAGAAATACTCGACGGCTTCAAGCGTATCGTGGTCGCGGTAGAGCCCGATATGGGCGACGCGCGCGGCGGGAACCAAATCGAGCAAGCCTTCGAGCAGCCCGTTGCCAGCGCGCAGGACCGACGCGAAGACCAGCTTCTTGCCTTCGAGAATAGGTGCATCCATTTCCTCGATAGGCGTCTCGATCTTGACCTTGGTCAGCTCCAAGTTGCGGGTCACCTCATAGCCGAGCAGCAGCGAGATTTCGCGCAACAGCCGGCGGAAGCTTGCCGTCGAGGTTTCCTTGTTGCGCATGATGGTCAGCTTATGCTGCACAAGCGGATGGTCGACGACGGTGACGCCTTTCATGGGCACGCTCCTGCGATCCGGGAATTTTGCCGACTTTAGCGGGCGCTTGCGGACAGCGAAACCTTTCGCGGCCCGGCAATCACAGATTTGTCCGGCGAGTTTGTCCAGGCTAGCGCGCCGAGACGGCTGCCGTGTTCACCCTGGCGAGCAGCGCGGCCCTGGTCTTGCGATCGACAAAAGCAGCGTCGATGGCTGTCCTGGTCGTCGCCAGCAGCGCCTTGTCGTCCATGCCGAAATGCTTCTTCGCCACATCGTATTCGCGCTTCAGCGTGGTCCAGAAATAGGGCGGGTCGTCGGAGCTCAGCGTCACCTTGCAGCCGGCGGCGCGCAGCCTGGGGAACGGATGGCTGTCGAAGCCGTCGAACACCTTGAGTTCGATATTGGAGACCGGACAGACCTCCAGCACCACGCCCGCATCGGCGATGCGCTTGACCAGATCCGGATTTTCAATCGCGCGCACACCGTGGCCGATGCGCGATGGCCTTATATGATCGAGCACGTCGCGCACGCTTTCCCAGCCGGCGAGCTCGCCGGCATGGATGGTGATGCCAAGGCCGGCCTCGCGCGCGATCTCGAACGCGCGCACATAATCCTCGACCTGGCCAAAACGCTCCTCGCCGGCCATGCCATAACCCGTCACCAGCGGGTGGCCGCATTTCGCCGCGAAGCGGGCGGCGGCCTCGACCGACTCGACGCCGAAATGGCGCACACCCGTCACGATCATGCGGCCTTCGATGCCGGTCTTGGCTTTCGCCCGCGCCATGCCTTCGCCCAGCGCGTCCGTATAGGCTTTTGGCGACAGGCCGGACTTCACCGCGTGATCGGGTGAGGTGAACACCTCCGAATAGATCGCGCCGTCACGGGCGAGGCTGGAAAGGTAATCCTCGGCGAGCCGAGCATAATCGTCCTCGGTGCGGAACAAATTCGCCGAAAAATCATAGGCGGCGAGGAAAGAGGTGAAATCGTGCCAGACGAACGAGCCGTCCCGGATGAAGGGGGTGGTGTCCGCGCCGTATTTCCGAGCCTGGCGGATGACCAGTTCCGGCGATGCGGCGCCTTCGATGTGACAATGCAATTCGGCTTTAGGCAGCATGCGGAACCCAATTTACTACGATTCGGGCGCGTCCGTTCATCGCGGGTGAAAGAATAGCGCCCTGAAACCCGATCGGCTATGGTCGCGGCGATTTTGAGCGGACACATAAATGTCAGATCAGCGCACAAAGGCGGCCGGCGGAATGGAGACCTCCTACGGTTTCCGCAGCGTCGGCGAGGGCGAGAAACAGGGCCTCGTCAACGAGGTGTTTCACCGCGTCGCCAGCCGCTATGACCTGATGAACGACGTCATGTCGGGCGGGCTGCACCGGCTGTGGAAGGACGCCATGGTCGCCTGGCTCAACCCGCCGAGGCGGTCGGGCTGGTCCGTGCTCGACGTCGCTGGCGGCACCGGCGACATCGCCTTCCGCATCGTCGATGCGTCCGGCGGCCACGCCAAGGCAGTGGTTCTCGACATCAACGGTTCGATGCTCGAGGTTGGCCGCGAGCGCGCCGAGAAGCGGAAGCTCGCCAACAGCGTCGACTTCGTCGAAGCCAACGCGGAAGAACTGCCGTTCGCGGATGAGACGTTCGACGCCTACACAATCGCGTTCGGCATCCGCAATGTTCCGCACATCGAGACGGCACTTGACGAAGCTTACCGCGTGTTGAAACCCGGTGGGCGCTTTCTCTGCCTGGAGTTCTCCGAGGTCGATTTGCCGCTGCTCGACAGGCTCTACGAAGCCTGGTCGTTCAAGGCGATCCCGCAGATCGGAAGAATCGTGACCGGCGACGGCGAACCCTATTCTTATCTCGTCGAGTCGATCCGCAAGTTTCCGAACCAGCAGAATTTCGCCGCGATGATTTCGCGCGCCGGCTTCGACCGCGTGACTTTCCGTAACTATTCGGGCGGCATCGCCGCGCTGCATTCGGGCTGGAAGCTTTGACGGACAGCCAAGCATGAGCACGGTTGGCGCCTGGTATCGGCTCGGACGAGCTGGCTGGATCATGCTGCGCGAAGGCGTAATCGCCGCCGTGCCGGGCGATCAACTCACTGGCCTGCCGAAATTCGGCTGGCGCGTGGCGCGGCTGTTCGCCCGCCGCAGCTCGCGCGGGCGCAAGCGGTCGGAGCGCCTGGCCGATGCCGTGGCACGACTCGGTCCGTCCTATGTGAAGCTCGGACAGTTCCTGGCGACGCGGCCGGATGTGGTGGGCAGCGAAATCGCGCTCGATCTCGCCAAACTGCAGGACCGCATGGAGACTTTTCCCAAAGCGGCGGCCGTCGCTTCCATCGAGGCGTCGCTCGGCCGGACGATCGATGACCTGTATGTGAGGTTCGGCGATGCGGTTGCCGCGGCGTCGATTGCGCAGGTGCACAGCGCCGACGTCGCCGACGCGACCGGCACGCGGCAGGTCGCGGTGAAGGTCATCCGGCCGGGCGTACGACGGCTGTTCTTCCTCGACCTCGAAAGCTATTTCCTCGCCGCGCGCCTGCAGGAGAAATATATCCCTGCCACGCGTCGCCTCCGTCCGGTCGAGGTGACGCAGACACTCGCCCAGACCACCAAGATCGAGATGGATCTGCGCCTCGAGGCCGCAGCACTCTCCGAGCTTGGCGAGAACACGAAGGACGATCCCGGCTTCCGCGTTCCGGCCGTCGATTGGGAACGTACCGGCCGCGATGTTCTGACGCTCGAATGGGTCGACGGCGTCAAGATGTCGAACATCGAAGGCTTGCGCGCCGCCGGCCACGACCTGGTGCAGCTTGCCGCGAACCTTGTGCAATCGTTCCTGCGCCACACGCTGCGCGACGGCTTTTTCCATGCCGACATGCATCCCGGAAACCTGTTCGTCGAGGCGAACGGCACGATCGTGGCGGTCGATCTCGGCATCACCGGCCGGCTGGGAAAGAAGGAGCGGCGCTTCCTTGCCGAAATCCTCTACGGCTTCATCACGCGCGACTACATGCGCGTCGCCGAGGTGCATTTCGAGGCAGGTTATGTGCCGCGCACGCACGATGTCGCGGCCTTCGCCCAGGCGATCCGCGCCATCGGCGAACCGATCCACGGCCAGCCGGCGGAAACAATCTCCATGGCGCGGCTGCTGACGCTGCTCTTCGAGATCACCGAACTATTCGATATGCAGACGCGCCCTGAGCTCGTCATGCTGCAGAAGACCATGGTCGTGGTCGAGGGCGTTGCGCGCACGCTCGATCCGCACTTCAACATGTGGAAGACGTCCGAGCCGGTCGTTGGTCACTGGATCCGGCAGAACCTCGGGCCGCGCGGCATGCTGGAGGACGCACGCGAAGGCGTCGGCGCGCTGCTGTCGCTCGGCCGCCAGGCGCCGGACTTGGCTGCGCGCACGGAGCGTCTGTCGCGGGAGATCGACGCCATGGCCGAGCATGGCCTGCGCTTCGACGCCGAAACCGCGCACGCCATCGGCAAGGCGGAAGCGCGTTATTCGCGCTGGGGCAGGGTGGCGCTCTGGGTCATCGCGGCGGCCGCAGTGTGGATCGCTTGGCAGGTAAGCTGATGCTGGTCTATGAGGAAGTAACTGTCGCGCGCAGGGACGATCGCTAATATGACGCTCTCGGGCAAACGCATCCTGCTGATCATAGCCGGCGGCATCGCGGCATACAAATCGCTCGACCTGATCCGGCGGCTGCGCGAGCGCGGCGCGTCGGTGCGATGCGTGATGACGAAGGCAGCGCAGGAGTTTGTCACGCCACTCGCTGTTGGCGCCCTGTCCGCCGACAAAGTCTTCGCCGATCTGTTCGACCGCGAGGACGAGCAGGACGTCGGTCACATCCGCCTGTCACGCGAGGCCGACCTGATCGTGGTCGCGCCTGCGACCGCCGATCTGATGGCAAAGCTCGCTAATGGTCTTGCCGCCGACCTCGCCTCCGCCGTGCTGCTCGCCACCGACAAGCCGGTGCTGATGGCGCCGGCGATGAACCCGCGCATGTGGTCGCATCCGGCGACGCGTCGCAACCGTGCAACGCTGGACAAGGACGGCGTGCGCTTCGTCGGACCAGCGAAAGGCGAGATGGCGGAAAGCGGCGAGGCGGGCGATGGCCGCATGTCCGAACCGCTTGAGATCGCCGCAGCGGTGGAAGCGTTCTTCGACACGCGTCCGAAACCGCTCGCTGGCCGGAAGATCATCATCACGTCCGGCCCGACACATGAACCGATCGACCCGGTGCGCTACATCGCCAACCGTTCTTCCGGCAAGCAAGGTCACGCGATCGCGGCGGCGCTGGTAAAGCTAGGCGCAGACGTGCATCTGGTGTCTGGGCCGGTGTCGATTCCCGACCCCGCTGGCGTGATGGCCATTCATGTCGAGTCCGCGCGCGAGATGCAGGCTGCCGTAGAAAAGCTGCTTCCGGCCGACGCCGGCGTCTTCGTCGCCGCCGTCGCCGACTGGCGCACCGCGAATTCGGCGAGCGAAAAAATCAAGAAGAAAGCGGGCGAGGGTCCGCCAGCGCTGGAGATGGTCGAGAATCCCGATATTCTGGCCGGAATCGGCCATCACAAGAAGCGGCCTTATCTCGTCGTTGGCTTTGCTGCCGAGACGCAGGATCTGCTGAAAAACGCTCAGGCCAAACTGAAGAAAAAGGGCGCGGACTTCATCGTTGCCAACGATGTTTCGGGTGACGTCATGGGCGGCGACCGCAACCGCGTCTGCATCGTCTCGAAGGCAGGCGCCGACCGATGGCCCGACCTCAGCAAGGAAGAGACCGCCGCGCGGCTTGCCGCGCTGATCGCTGAGAAGCTCAGGACCATCACCGTCTGATCATGCCAGCCGAGACATTACCCACGCTCGAAACCGAGCGGCTCCTGCTTCGTCCCTATCGCGTTGAAGAATTCGACAGCTACGCAGCTCTGTGGGCGGATCCGGTGGTGACATCTTTCATCGGCGGCCAGCCCTTCACGCGCGAGCAATCCTGGTCGCGGTTCCTGCGGCATCCGGGCATGTGGACGTTTCTCGGCTTCGGATCGTTTGGCGTCTACGACAGACGAACCGGGCGGCATCTGGGCGAGGCCGGCTTCCATGACATGAAGCGCGACCTGGCACCGAGCATCACCGGGACCATGGAGACAGGCTGGGCCTTCTTTCCCGCAGCGCACGGCACGGGGATAGCGACCGAAGCGGTGCGGGCGGTTCTCGGCTGGGCCGATGCGAACCGGCCGGAGATGCGCGTCACCTGCTTCGTCGACCCCGGCAATCCCGCATCTTTGCGTGTCGCCGAGAAGGTTGGCTTTCGCGAGTTCGCCCGCGGCGACTATCTCGGCAAGCCGGTGATCCTGTTCGAGCGGAAAGCCTAGTCGACTCGCGCGTCAGGATGCCGGTCAGGCACGAGGTTCAGCCTCAGCCCGTGCTCCAGCCAGGCTTTTGCGCCGGCCAGTACCAGCGCGAAGCCGTCGGTCGAACCGATTGCTTCGGCACAGGCATCGTCACCCTTGAAGCCGCTGTTCTCAACCGTGACGAAACTGCCGCCGCGCTTCTCTTCGAACGCCCAGACCACACGGGTCTTGCCGCTGCCGCCCGGATCGCCCCAGTCCATGACGATGCGCTGGTTGGGCACGATCTCGATCACGCCGACCTCAGCCGACACGCCGTACATCTTCCAGGTCCACGTCACGCGCTTGCCCGCATCGAGCCGCGCCGTGCCTTCGCTGAACCAGAAGTTCGCCGTGATCTTCGGATCGACGAAGGCCTCGAACACCTCCGCCAGCGGTTTGTGGATCAGCATGCCGGCCGTCGCCACAGGGTCTTTTGCCGTGCTCATCGCTTTACTCCTCGTGTAGCTGGATCAGGTTGCCGCACGTATCCTCGAACATGGCGATCGTCGGAAAATCGCCATGCTTCATCGGCTTGTCGCGGAACTTTACGCCGAGCTTGGTCAGGCGATCATACTCCGCGTTCACGTCGCTGCAGCCGAGCGACGTCAGCGGAATGCCGCGTTCGTAAAGAGCCCTCTGAAAAGCGTTCGAGAAATCATAGCTGGACGGTTCAAGCGCGATTTCCGCGCCCGCGCCATCGGCCGCGATCACGGTCAGCCAACGCGCGCCGCCCATCGGGAAATCCTGTTTCTTCGTCATGCCGAGTTTGCCGACGTAAAAATCCTCGGCCTTCTGCTGATCGTCGACAAGGATGGAAGCGAGCGTGCAACGGATCATTGTTCCTTTTCCTTCTTCAGATCGGTGTCGAGACATATTTCCAGTTTGTCGAACCAGCCGTTCCACGCGGCACGCACGGCCTCTGTATCTTCTTCGTCCATCCCGTCGCCGTTCCAGCCATTGGTGAAGACGAATTCTGTGCCGTCGCCGGGCAGCGGGTTGAGTTTCACCTCGATGAACTCATCGTTGTACTTTTTGTCCGGCACCGGATCGTCCGGACCGACGCGAAAGCTCATGCGCACGCGCTTTGCCGGCTCGAGCGCCAGATATTCGCCGGTGTGGACATAGACCTTGTCGCCGTCGCGATTTTCGAAACGGTAGCTGCCGCCGACGCGGGGATCGGCTTCGACCGCGTCGCCGGCCCAGAGCGCCATGCGGCTGGGATCAGTCCAGGCCCGATAGATGAGTTCGGCGGGATGCTTGAACCGTCGCGTGACGATGATCTTGTGATTGGGGTCATTCATCCGAACGCTGCGCCTTCCGGATAATCCTTGAGGTAGGCGTTACGATGCGTCTGCATCGCCTGCATTACGTCGCCGGGATCTTCGCCGCGCAGCATCGCTTCCAACCGGTCGAGAAAAGTATGCCAGCCGGAGAACGAGCCGGCCAGAAACGGTGCGGCGAGCGGACCTTGCGAGAGCGTTAGATGAACCGCGCCGTCATGCTCTGCGAGGTCGTAGCTCACCGTCGTTTCCGGTGCAGGCACGCCGGTCAGGCTCATGCTGTGGACCAGCCTCTTCCCAGGCTGCCACTCTTTGACCGCGCCGGTGAACATGCCGCCCATCAATTTGACGGCTCCGCCGACGCGCGGCTCGATGGCGCCTTCGCCGCCGAACCAGACCGGCACGTGCTTTGCGCCAGTCAGGTGCTCCCAGACACGTGTTGCCGAGCCCGGCAGCGAGCGTTCGAAACGTACGGTATCATTGCCTTCAAGCGAGCCCTTGCTGCTCATCTCATGCTCCATCTGCTTGTGTCTTCAGGCTTTGGTCGCGAACAGCGCGGCGTACTGCTTCTCCAGGCGGTCGAAGGTCGACCAGAAGCCGCGCGGCGTGTCGCCGTTCAGCACGTCGATCAGGATGCCGAGGTGCGAGTCCCAGCCGGTGGCGACGCTGACGATGACATCCGCGGCGAGCCTGCGATGCGTCAGCACGAGCAGGACGTTCCTGCCTTCCGGGAAGAGCTCGAAGGTCACTTCGCTGGAGCCGTTGTCGCCTGGCCAGGTGTAGGCGAGGCGCCGCGGCGGATCGTATTCCGTCACCTCGCCATGCATCGTCGGGCTGTCGTCGAAACCCTTGTAACGCTCGGGCGTCGGCTCCGAAGAAAGCTCGGGATGGCGGAAGAGGTGATCGACCGTGCCGCCGGCATAGGGCGCCATCTCGCCGGCCGCGAGCCATTTCCGCCGCTTTTCCGAATCGGTGAGGTACGACCAGATGCGCTCGACGGGTCCCGGCAGCAGCCGTTCTATACGCACGGTGCGGTCGGCAACGAGCGTACCCTGGCCGTCCATATTCTCATGCAGCGCGCTCATCTCGTCACCGCGGCGGAAACCAAAGTTCTGGCATCGATCATCGATTGCCTCCTTTGCCACCCGCCGCGGCCTGTTCGTCTTCGGCCCGAAGCAGGGCTTCGAGGGTATCGAGACGCTTCGTCCAAAAGCGCTCGTAGTGCCTGAGCCACGCATCGGCTTCAGCAAGCCGTGCGGCCTCCAGCCGGCAATAATGCACGCGGCCTTCGATGCGGCGTTTCACTAGGCCGGCGGCTTCGAGCACCTTCACATGCTTCGATGCGCCGGCAAAACTCATCGCAAAGGGCGCTGCAAGATCGCCGATGCTCGCTTCGCCGGTCGAGAGCCTGGACAGCATCGCCCGCCGTGTCCTGTCGGACAAAGCGCTGAAGACAACGTCGAGTTCCCAGGCTGTTTCCTCCACCATATGGTTTAACTTAGGCGAGAGGCCGAGAATGTCAACCGATCGGTTGAATGACCCTTCAAGAAAAAGCCCGGACGGGTGCCGGGCTCATTCGCAAGGTCAGGCGCTGGGCTGCTTGGTCTTCCTGAGGTAGGGCAGGATCGTGTCGAACGCGCCGAAACGCTTGATTGCATCCTCATTGGAAACCGCGGCCGTAATGATGACGTCTTCGCCCTGCTTCCAGTTGGCCGGCGTCGCGACCTGATGCTTGGCGGTCAACTGGATGGAGTCGATCGCCCGCAGGATCTCGTCGAAGTTGCGGCCGGTCGTCATCGGATAGGTGAGGATCAGCTTGATCTTCTTGTCGGGGCCAACAACGTAGACCGAACGCACGGTTGCATTGTCGGCAGGCGTACGCCCGACGGACGAGTCGCCGGCATCGTCGGGCAGCATGTCATAGAGCTTGGCGATCTTCAGGTCCTTATCGCCGATCAGCGGATAGTCGACGCGGTGGCCGGTCGCCTTCTCAATGTCGCCCTTCCATTTGTCGTGGTCGGCGACTGGATCGACCGAGATGCCGATGATCTTGGCGTTGCGTTTCTTGAACTCCTTCTCCAGCCCGGCCATCGTTCCGAGCTCGGTCGTGCAGACCGGCGTGAAGTTCTTCGGATGCGAGAACAGCACAGCCCAGCCGTCGCCTATCCATTCATGGAAATTGACGGCGCCGTGCGTCGTTTCGGCGGTGAAATCCGGCGCCGTCTGATTGATGCGAAGGCCCATCGTGGCATCTCCTCTTTTTGCGAGTTGCCGGCATAATAGCGCATTCCAATGCCGTGGCGAGAATTTTGGGCGCGATTTTCCGCATGCGGGAGAACGGCTCGCGGCCAAAACCGCTGCATGGGAGAATTGATTTCTACGCGCCGTTCGGCCGTCTCAGCAGCACCAAGCCCGCCGCAATGATGAAGCCCGCACCGATGATCGTCGCGGCGCCAGGGATTTCGCCAAAGGCGAGATAGCCGACCAGCGATGTGCCGATCAGTTCGATGTAGACCAGTGGCGCCAGCGTCGATGCTTCCGCGAGCCGGAACGCCGCAATCGACATCATGTGGCTGGCCGCGCCGATCAACCCCAGCCCGGCGAAGAAGAGAAGATGCTCCCAGGCCGGCGTCGTCCAGAACCAGAGCGCCTGCGGCAGGAGCAGCACCGTGCCGACGACGAGCTGGAAGGCGAGCGTCTTCAGCGGGTCGCTGTCCTTCGCCGCCTGCCGCGTCGCGATGATGTAGCAGGCGAAGGTGACGCCGGAGCCGAGCGCGAAGAGCACGCCGGGTTCCATGGATCCGCCCGGCTGCAGGATGATCATCGTGCCGGCGAAACCGAGCAGGAGGCTGATGCCCTTCGGCCAGGTCATCCGCTCTTTCAATATGAAGAGCGACAACACCACCGCGATAACCGGCGCGACGAAATAGGTGCTCACGGCCGTCGCCAGCGGGACCATGGTGATCGCCAGGAAGTAGAGCGTCATCGACGTGACGAGGAAGACCGTGCGCAGCACGTGTGAACCCAGCCGCTCGCTGGGGAAGATGTCGCGGCCCTTGATGCCGGCCGTCAGCGGCAGCACCACGACGCAGGCGACCGCGTATCGTGCCCAGCCGAGAAAGAGTGGCGAATAGCTGGCGCTCAGATATTTGGCGAGGCCGTCGGTGAGCGGCAGGATCAGCATCGCCACCACCATCAGCGCGATGCCCTGCGCGTGGCGGGAAGATGATGCGTCGGCCGTCACTGTCGCCATCTCAGTCAATCACCGGTAGCCTGTCGCGTCCGCAGGCTTTCCAACACTCTCGACCTCCTTGATGTAGCGCCACGCATCGGGGCGTGACCCGTCCAGATCGGTAAAGCCGTAGACCTGCGCCAGACCACCGGACGACAGGGACTGGCCGTTCCAGCGCGCGCGATCCGGGTCCGCGGCGAGGGCGGCGATTGCCCTTCCAACGAAGCGTGGCGTCTCGGAAATCACGAAATGCGGGACGTTCTTCGTGGCATCGCGCCAGTTGTCCTCGCGCACGCCGAAGTGCTCCAGCATCATCTCCGATCGTAGCCAGCCGGGCGTGATCGACACAGAAGTCGCGCCATGCTTGGCAAGGTCCTTCGCATGCGACCAGCCCATGCGGTTCACTGAAACTTTCGCCAGATCATAGAATGGCGAGAGGCGATAGGTCTCCGCATTGTACTCCGCCGTGCCGTCGGTCACCTCGACCAGCAGGCCGCCCGGCTTCTCAATCATCAGCGGCAGGGCGAAATGAGCCGTGATCAGATGTGTGTCGACGCCCAGCCGCAAGAGCCTGAGGCCGTTCTCCAGATCGTGCTCCCACACGGCCTTGTGCCATTCGAACAGTTTTTCGCCGCCCCACACATCGTTGACGAGGATGTCAAGCTTGCCCTCTTCGGCGCGGATGCGCTCGACCAGCGCCTTGACCTGCTCCGGGACGAGATGATCGACCTGCGCCCAGATGCCTTTACCGCCAGCCTTAGTGACCAACTCCGCGGTCTCCTCGATCGTCTCGGATCGTTCATATTCTGACTGCTGATGCCGCGTCGTGCGGCCAGTGACGTATACGGTCGCTCCCCCTGAACCGAGTTCCGTGGCGATGCCGCGGCCCGCACCGCGCGACGCGCCGGCGACAAGCGCGACTTTTCCTTCGAGCGTCATGGCTTTTCTCCTCGATCTCATTTGTTGAAAACTCGCGATGGGCACTGGTGGTCACCATCCCGATCGTTTATAAACAACTATTCATTTATAAATGGCGAGTCAAGACCGGAACCCTTTCGAAATGCCACGCACCAAATCGATGTCCGATCGCGATGTGCTCGACGCGGCGCTGGCCTTGATCCATGATCGCGGCCCTGAGGCGCTTACCTTTCAGAGCCTGTCGCAAGCCTGCGGCTTGTCGGCTGCGACGCTGGTGCAGCGCTTCGAGAACAAGGCTAGGCTGAAGCAGGCGGCGCTGCTGCTCGCCTGGGATCGCCTGGACGAGAGAACCGAGCAATTGGCGGAAAAAATGCCAAGGACGCCGACCGGCGCGATCCGCATGCTGACGGCGATGTCGAAAAGTTATGGCGGCATCGAGGCCTATGCCGAAGGCCTGCTGGTATTGCGCGAAGACATGCGTGACCCAGTGCTGCGCGCCCGCGGCGCGACGTGGAAGGCGGCGCTGACGGCCGCGCTCGACTCGTGCTTCGCCGATGAACCGAGCGCACCGGAAGGGATCGGGCTTCTCGTCGCCTCGCAATGGCAGGGCTCGCTGCTCTGGTGGGGTTTTGAACCGGCCGGCCCGCTCGACAAGTTCGTCGAGCGCGGGCTGAAGCGGTTCGTTGAGGCTTTGCTCCGGGACTGACGGCTCTACCCCAGATCCACCGGCGTCTTTGTCTGGAGTCCCGGCTCCTGATTGTCAGTCGGGCGGACCACCATGCGATGGACGCGCGGCGGCTCAATGCCGGAATGCAGCGCGCGCACGCGGTCGTCCACCGCCGCATCCGCATGCGTGCGCCGCTGGTTGTGGCGGACGTAATCATTCCAGGTCGGGACGTGATAGCTCTCCATCCACTGCTCCGGATGTTCGGTGTCGCGCAGCAATTCCCACTGCCGCGCGCCGTCGCGCCGGCGGATCCTGCGTCGCTCGTTCATCGCATCGAGAAACGCCTGCGTATCCTCCTCGCGGATGACGTATTCGATCAGCACGTTCACCGGCCCGCTGCGGCCTTTGAGATCGAGCAGGATGCTCGGCGCCTTCCAGCGGTTGAGCGGATCGAGATTGTCGGACGGTTTCACCGGCAGGGGCAATTTCAGCCCGACGGCCGCGCCCATGAGAAGCGTGGCCGCGGCGACCAGCAACGCGACGGACGGATCGTAATTTTCCGCCACCAGACCCCATATCCAGGCGCCCAGCGCCATACCGCCGAAGGTGGCGGTCTGGTAGAGCGCCAGCGCGCGGCCGAGCACCCAGCGCGGCGTCGACAGTTGCACCGTCACGTTAAACATGGCGAGCGCGACCACCCAGCAGGCGCCGCCGATCGCAGCGCCCAGGCCAGCCAGCCAGGCATTGTCGCCGAGTGCGATCAGCGCGGCGCTGACGGTGAAGCCGAGGAACGCGGCGCGCGCCACCGTCTCATTCGACCGTGACCCGTGCGCCTGGCCGCCGATCAGGGCGCCGGCCACCGCTCCCAGCCCGTAGCAGCCGAGCAGCAAGCCGTAGAGCAGAGGCCCACCACCGGGCAGGTCGCGGGCGACCAGCGGCAGCAGCGCCAGCACGACGATCGCGGAAAAGCCGAACAGGAAGCCGCGCAGCAGCACCTTCTCGATGTTGGGCGACATCGCCACATAACGCAGCCCGGCGGTCATCGCATGGTGGATGCGCTCGGGCGGCAGCTGGCTCTGAGGCCGCACAATCTTCCAGCGGAAGATCGCGAAGATCAGCGGCAGGTAGGAGAGTGCGTTGACGAGGAAGGCTGCGGCCGCACCGAAGCTCGCGACGATCAGGCCGCCGATGGCTGGGCCGACGCTGCGGGTCAGGTTGAAGTTCACCGAGTTCAGCGCCACGGCGGAGGAGAGCGTGTCGCGCGGCACCATGTCTCCGACCGAGGCCTGCCAGGCCGGATTGTTCAGCGCCGTGCCACAGCCGATCAGGAAGGTGAAGCACAGCAGGGTCCACGGGGTGAGCAGGCTGAACCAGGCCATGACGGCAAGCGAGACGGAAACGAGCAGCATAAAGCACTGCGCGATCAGCATCACCCGCTTGCGGTCGAAATTGTCGGCTACCGCGCCGGAAGCAAGCGAAAAGATCATCACCGGCAGCGACGTCGAAGCCTGCACGAGCGCGACGAGATCGGCCGAGGGTGTGAGCGAGGTCATCAGCCAGGCGGCGCCGACGCCCTGGATCAGGCTGCCGAGATTGGAGAACAGGCTGGCGATCCAGATGGTTCGGAACACCGGAAAGGAGAACGGCGCCAGCGCCAATGTGGCGGCTTTGGGCGTGTCGTCGGGCTGCTGGTCCATTCTGCCTAGCGAATCCTTGTCTGAGGAAGGATAGCGCGTTCGACGGAGATGTTGAGTCTCTATAGCCCGCTGGCTCATGGGGACAGGCGCGGGTGGAGCGCTCTTTTTCGCACGGGGAGAGGCGGCGCTTGCCTTTACCCGGACCCTCCTACTGCCGCGGCAAGCGCATCACCTGAATCTCGTTGGCGACACGGTTCTTGCATTCGATGCATTTGAGCCGGGTCTGAACGTCGACCAGTTTTGCCGTCTTGGGGAATTTGCGCAGCACGACATGGCGGGCGAGCGGGGTCCGCCGCTCACACAGTTTGCAGCGGGCATACATCTCGTGCCAGCCCATCAGGTCGCTGATCTGGACCTCGTCCCAGCCCTTGCCGGCGATCTCCGTTTCCAGACGCATTTCGTGCCGTGACATACGTGGAAGATTCCACAGTGGATGTCAGGAGGCAAGAAGTTTGTTCATGATCCGTTCTGCAACAAACATGATGACGGTGATCTAAGTCGAGCGGCTGCCAAACCGATGTAGCTAGCGGAGGATCGACCGGACCAGAATGAAAAGCGCCGGCGCGCACGCGACCGCCGCGATGCTCCACTCAAACTCGCGCCACTCGCTGCGGATGAATGCATTGACGACGGTGGCGATTGCGCAAAGCCCGACCGGAATGACGACGAGCCAGACGGAGATCAGCGATTCTCTCTTTCCGTCTGTTCCGGCCATGACAAAGATGATGAAGAGAAACGGCAACTGCAGAGCGGTGAATGCCGCGACGACCCATTTCATACCCGCCCCCATTTGCCCGTGTCTCGTCAGCAGTTCGGCGCCGTTTCGCAAGCACGCTATACGCGCAGCGTTACCAGTCGATTAGCCCGGATCGTTCAATACCCAAGCGTCGCTTAAGGCGTCTCTAACCGGATCGTGCGATGGTTTCGCCGGGGTGCGGAAGCGGCGATGGAAGTCATTCTCTTCTACGTGATGATCATCGGCGGCTTCGCGCTGGCTGCGACGACCTATCTCGGGCTGCTGGCACTGCCGGTCGGGCTGGCACTGCGGTTGTTTGGCATCCCGGCGGCCATCGCCTACGCGGCGCTGCTCGTCGTCACATTCTACCGCGTTTATCAGCCGCCCTATGACGGGATGAGCATGGACTTCGTGCCGCAGGGAATGCGGCAGGTCATGAATGTGATGAAGCACTTTCAGGACCCGCCGATCGCGTCGCTGCTTGCCGCGGCGGCCTTGTCGCTCGCCGCGCTGCTGGTGCTGCTTTTGGCCTGGCTGGCCCGGCGCGTGGCCACCTAGGCCGCTTCGCGCACCTGATAATCTTTGATCGCGTCGAACTTGATCGCCTTCCAGCGCTCGGCCTCATAATTCAGACCAAATGCGTGTTGCGCGAGGAACACCGGATCGCCGTCGAGGTCGCGGGCGATGTCGCCGCGATGTGCTTCGATGAAGCGCTCGAGCTCGAGCTTTGAGTCGGATGAGATCCAGCGGCAGATGGTGAAGCGCGCCATCTCGAAATCGACCGGCAGCGTGTATTCGAAAGCCAACCGCTCCTTCAGCACGTCGAGCTGTAGCGCGCCGACGACGCCGACCATGGCGGGCGAGCCGTCCTCCGGCGAAAAGAGCTGCACGACGCCCTCCTCGGCCATTTGCTGCAAAGCTTCCTTCAGCTTCTTCGCTTTCATCGCGTCGCCGAGGCGGACGCGGCGCAGAATCTCCGGCGCGAAATTCGGCACGCCACGGAAGAGGATGTCCTCGCCTTCGGTCAGCGTGTCGCCGATGCGCAGCGTGCCATGGTTCGGGATGCCGACGACATCGCCGGCAAACGCCTCGTCGGCGGTGATGCGCGAGCGCGCGAAGAAGAACTGCGGCGCCGACAGAGACATCGGCTTACCGGTGCGCACCAGCTTCGCCTTCATGCCGCGCTCCAGCGTGCCGGAGCAGACGCGGACGAAGGCGATACGGTCGCGATGGTTCGGGTCCATGTTCGCCTGGATCTTGAAGACGAAGGCGCTCATGTCCTTCTCGGTGGCGTGGATGGTGCGCTTGTCGGCTTCCTGGTCGCGCGGCGCTGGCGCGTAGGCGCCAAGGCCTTCGATCAGATCACGCACGCCGAAATTGCGCAGTGCGGAGCCGAAATAGACCGGCGTCAGATGGCCTTCGCGGAACGCGGTGAGGTCGAACGGCTTGCAGGCCTCGCGGGCGAGCTCGATCTCCTCGATCAACTGCGCGCGTTCGTTCTCCGGTAGCAAACCGGCGACATGTTCGGACGCCGGGCCATTGACCGGCGTGCGCTGCGGCTCGGCGTCGCCGCGGCGCGCCGCGTTCTGCGCAAGGTGGTAGGTGCCGGCAAACGTCTTGCCCTGGCCGATGGGCCAGGTGATCGGCGCGGTGTCCAAAGCGAGCTTCTGCTCGATCTCGTCGAGAATCTCGAAGGTGTTGCGCGCCTCGCGGTCCATCTTGTTGACGAAGGTGACGATCGGGATGTCGCGCAGCCGGCAGACCTCGAAGAGCTTCAGCGTGCGCGGCTCGATGCCCTTCGCCGCGTCGATCACCATGACGGCGGAATCGACGGCCGACAGCGTGCGATACGTGTCGTCGGCGAAATCCTCGTGGCCGGGCGTGTCGAGCAGGTTGAAGACGTTGTCGCCATATTCGAACGTCATCACCGAGGTGACGACCGAAATGCCGCGCTCGCGTTCGATCTTCATCCAGTCGGAGCGCGTGTTCATGCGGTCCTTCTTGGCCTTGACTTCGCCGGCGAGCTGGATCGCGCCGCCGAACAGCAGCAGCTTCTCGGTGAGCGTCGTCTTGCCCGCGTCGGGGTGGGCGATAATCGCAAACGTGCGGCGGCGGGCGACCGCGCCCTTGATGTCTTCGGCCATGTCAGGAATTCCGTTCGGGCCGGGCTTCTAGCAGCGTCTGCGCAGGGTGTCGAGAAAATGATCAGCTCTCGCGATACTCATAGAATTAAGTCGTCGCGAATTGCTGAACCACGCCATTCTTACTTGGAGCCTATAAAATCTGAATAAGTTATTATTTCTCCGGTTCGGCCAACGTCTAAGTTAGATTATATGTACGTATCATATTGGGGATTGGGGTCTAGAATGCTGGTTACTTTTGACAAATTTAGCGGTGTCAGCGGCAGCCCAACTTTGGCAGAGAGGCGATTGATTGAAGCAACTGGACGCGGCATGCGCGCTGATTGTCGTGACCTAGCTGAGAAAGATCGTGTGGTCGCTCCCGCGCTCGTCGCTGCACTTGCGATGAAGGAATTCGCACATCAAGACTGGCCTAACTGGCGGCTGCATCGCCGAGGGATCGACCTCGCTGACGGTCTATTCCTTGAACCTCTTGATTTTTCTCGCGCGCAAGTCCCGTGCTCGGTTTCGTTCGCTCGGTGCACCTTCAGGCAAGAAGTCGCACTGGACGATGTGCGTGTCGAGGGGACGCTGGATATTACAGGGAGCACTTTCAACGCGCCCTATCGGATGGCTCGGGCGACCTTGACGGGCGGGTTCCACGCCGAAAAGGCAAAGTTTGAACGCGGGCTATTTGCAGAAGAAGCAAGCTGTACAAACTGGTTCATGGATGGCGCTGAGGTAAAAGGATGTTTCGACATCAATTCAGCCACGATTACCGGGCAGTTTTCCGCTTCTGACGGCGCCACGTTTGACAATGCGGGTTCCATTGCCGTCGAAGCTCATAGTGTGAGAGCTGACAGTTGGTTTATGGACGGGGTCACCGTCCGCGGTACCCTAAGTATCAGCTCTGCGACCATTGTCGGTCCATTCTCCGCGACACAAGGCGCAATATTCGAAAACCCTGGGCAGGCCGCTATCCAAGCTCACAGCATCACAGTCGGCAGTTGGTTTATGGAGAAAGCCATCGTTCGCGGTTCTTTTGGAATTCAGGGAGCCGCAATCTCCGGCCAACTCGAAGCAGAGTCAGCCTCGTTCGAAAATCCTACGGGGGATGCTATTCTTTGTGTTTACTCGTCGATCGCCGATGGGATCATCCTTCGAGACGCCAAGGTGACCGGAGGCATAAATCTTTCCTCGACAGTGATCTCTAAGACTGTAGCTCTGGATCGTTGCGAGGTTTTCGCAACTCGTCATCGCGCTATTTCGTTGAGTGACGCTCATGTAATCGGAGAGACGCGGATCAACGACGCCAAGCTGTACGGGCACTTCCACGCCCATCGCGCTCGCTTTGATGGTCGGCTTTCCTTTCAAGGCGCGTCGATTACAGCGTCAAGCGTTGCTCGATCACGATGTCAGATTTCAGCGGAATTGGCGCGCGGCTATCATGAGATCGATGAGGCAAGGCAAGATCGATGCAAAGACAAGGCTATCTCGCTGGTTGAGGCCCGAGTTGACGGTAGATTGGTCCTGCCTGAGCAATGTCCCGACGGCATTGTCGATCTGTCACGCGCGCATTGTGATACGCTTGAGGATAGAGCTGCGGGTTGGCCGCCTCCGCTTGCGAAAGGGAAGCGGGCTTGTGGCGCGCGAGTCTGTATAGCCGAACAGAGCGATGTCCAGCATTTCATCCTTGACGGCTTTGAGTACGACCATCTCGAATTCCCAACTGGGGAAGAGCACGATACCGGGAATGTGGCGGCCGCCCGTATACGATGGCTGACATCTCAGTCGGCGCAGCACTTGGTCAAACACTTCAACCCGCAGCCTTGGCGGCAGGCTGCCTCAGTGCTCCGAGCTATGGGGTATGAAGAAGCCGCTCAGGCGGTCGCGATTGAGCGTCGGGTGCGCCAACGGATATCCGACGGAGTATCGCCATTTCAAAGAGCTGTCAGTTGGCTTTTGCACCAACTTGCCGACTATGGCTTCAATCCGTGGAAGACCGTCAGTCTAGCAGTTCTTTTTGTAATCCTCTGCGCGGGCGTTTACGGTTGGGGAACGGCATCGTGCAACCCAAATATGATCGAAAGTTGCGAGGGACAGGCGGCCTTTACTCAGGTCCGCTTTGGAGACATAGAGCCCGGGAAAGCGTATCCTGAGCTAAACGCACTTCTCTATTCCGCTGATGCGTTCCTGCCATTGTTAGACCTTGGAACGGAGCCGTATTGGCGACCTAACACAAGTGCTTGGGTGAAGTTACCTTATCCTGTGCTCACGTCATTTGATCGGATTCTTATAAGCGAAAACTTCCCGATTGGATGGATATTATACATCTTGTCGATCATCGAAACGATAGTTGGGGCACTGATAGTCGCGGTAGCGGTTACGGGCTTCACCGGGCTTCTAACAAGAGACGAGCGGTAGCGGCTCGGCAATCGCGATCCGCATTCTCGCACTGTATGGGCTGGAGCGGTTCGGTGAGGCCGGGAGCGCCTAGCTCACCAGCGCTATTTGCGGCAGCGCATGATCCGGCACGAACGGGCGCACGGTCATGCCTGCAGGATGGAGCGTGACAAAGCTGCCGGGCGGGATGGCCTGCCACTCCCCGCCCTCACGGTCGAACGGCTCGGAAACGAGACAGCGGCCGCCGGCCATCGCGGTAGTGTAGAGCGTCGGTGCATGCTCGTCGGTGGAATAGCGCACGGCATGCAGGGCCTCGCCATCCGAGAAGGCGGCAGTGAGCTTGAAGGATGGCGCGATTCCAGCGCCGCGCTGCACGTCCAGCACCTCGGCGGTCGCCCGCGCCAGCGCGCCGTGCGGGTCGCGCTCAAGGCCCTCGTCGAGCATCATGATGAAGAACAGCTCGGAATCGGTCGTGCCTTCGAGCTGGTCGTACGAACTGTCGGAAATGCAGGCTTCAAGCCGGCGGCGGATTTTCTCGAACCCGCCGATCTGGCCATTGTGCATAAAACTCCAGCGACCGGCGACGAAGGGATGGCAGTTCATACGGCTGGTGGCGCCGCCGGTCGAGGCGCGCACATGCGCCAGGAACAGGCCCGAACGGATCTGCCGGCAGAGGCTTTTCAGATTGGGATCCGACCAGGCGGGCAGGATGTCGCGGTAGAGGCCGGGCTCGGCGCGGCCGCCATACCAGGCGAGGCCAAACCCGTCGGCATTGGTCGCGGTCTTCGCTTCCTGAGCGCGGTGGCTCTGGGCGATCAGCGAATGGCACGGCGCGGTGACAATGTCTTCAAGGAAGACCTCTTCACCGATATACGCCGCCCAACGGCACATGGCCGATTACCGCCCTCGATTATGCGTCCGCTCATAAAGCTCACGGACGATCCGCGAGGCCGTAGTTTCGAACAGAAACGGCAAGAAAGCGTGAACGATGGCCGCACCTGCGGCCAGCAGCAGCCGGCTGGCGAACCAGGCGGCAAAAGCCATGTGGCCGAAATAGGTCTCGTCGACCGAGGCCGGATGGTCGGTGAAGAGCTTGGCGATACGCGACTGCAAGGGATGTCCTCCGATTCGGTGCGGGCATAGTCGCCCGCATTTCGAGCAAAGCGATCCCATTTCGTCCTTGAAAATTGGAGATACTTGGGACAATCATCCCAATGTGGCGCATGATATCGATACGATTGATCGAAGAATCCTCGCCGAGCTGCAGCGCGACGGCTCGCTTTCCGTTGACCATCTGTCGGAAAAGGTCGGTCTGTCGCGTAATGCCTGCTGGCGGCGGGTGAAGCAGTTGGAGGACGCCGGTATTATCACCGGCCGTGTCGCGCTGGTCGACGCGGACCGGCTGGGGCTCGGCCTGTCGGTATTCATCCTGATCCGCACCTCCAACCACGACCCGGACTGGCTGGTGAAGTTCCGCGCGGCGGCGACCTCGTTTCCCGAGATCACGGGCGTTTATCGCATGTCCGGCGACCTCGATTACGTGCTGCGCGCCCGCGTCGCCGACGTGAAGGCCTATGACCGGCTCTACCAACGGCTGATCGCCAAAGTGCCGCTGACCGACGTCTCGGCCTCCTTTGTCATGGAGGAGATCAAGGAGACGACTGTGGTGCCGGTCGAGTGCGGTAGCTTGATTTCGTGGACTATCTGAACGATTCTTGACGCATGAAGATCATGGACCGCATTATGATCGAGGCTGGCCGCCGCTCGGGAAAGCCGTGTATCCGCGATACGCGGATCACGGTCTATGACGTGCTGGACTATCTCGCCTCAGGCATGACCGAGAGCGAGATTCTGCGCGATTTTCCGGAGCTGGAGACGGACGATATCCGGGCGAGCCTAGCTTTCGCGGCGTCCCGAGAGCGCCGCCTGTTCGGCGCGCATGCGTAGTTTCGGCATGTTCCGCCATTCAATTGTCATCCTAATTTTGCTTACGTCGGCTCCTGCTCTAGCTGACACGTACTCAATCGACGGCGAGTTTGATGGTTGCGAGTTTGGAAGGCTTTACCCGCTGCTTGGTGGCGGAATCTTGGAGTGCCAGGACTTCGAGTTTTTCTATACTTATTCTCCTCGCGTCGTCGCCGATGGACGGCGCGTGATCTTGATTGACGACAAGGAAGTTGACGCTTACCTGCATGACGGCTCAGTGATTGA
Source organism: Rhizobiaceae bacterium (assembly GCA_035503715.1). Lineage (GTDB taxonomy): Bacteria > Pseudomonadota > Alphaproteobacteria > Rhizobiales > Rhizobiaceae > OAS926. The sequence continues at coordinate 52,268 of DATJTE010000171.1, forward strand.
GACGCGCATCTCCGACACTTTTGAAGGCTGCGATTTCGACAAGAGATATGCGCTCGACAATGGCTTGATTTTTGTCTGCGCAACGTACTCGTATTCATATTCGTATCGGCCGCAGGTGAGGATTTTTCTCGTGGAAGGTATGCGCCCTCGGGTGTTTATCCGCGACAAGGAGTACCGCGGCTCCGTGTACAGAGGAGGATAGCGTGCTTCGCTTCACAGCAGGCTTGATCGTAGGTGCTGCGCTCATGGGAACCGCATTTGCGCAGATGGCCGTCACGGTTCCGACAAATGGAAAGCTTGTCGGCTACATTGTTCAGAAGGACGGTAACGACGTGTGTCGTGATCCCGACGTTTTCAACGAGTTCCGCGGGCCAGACAGCTACATCATCTGCCCTTAGTCCCTTTCGGCGCAACTGCGGCGTCGAAACCGGTTGATAACCCGGCGCGTTTGATTGACGTGGCGAGATGCGCAACCGATACGGATGCCTTCATGAAAATCGTCCCGACTGAGCCGCGAATCGGTGTCGTTCGCCTGCCGCACGCCGAAGGCCTGGCGCTGCCGTCCTATGAGACGGCGGGCGCTGCGGGCATGGATTTGCGTGCCGCGGTGCCGGATGATCGGCCACTGCTCATTCTTCCGGGAAAGCGCGCGCTGGTGCCGACCGGGCTGATCCTCGAAATTTCCGACGGCATGGAAGGTCAGGTGAGGCCGCGTTCCGGGCTTGCCTTCAAGCACGGCATCACCTGCCTGAACACGCCGGGCACGATCGACAGCGACTATCGCGGCGAGCTGAAGGTGCTGCTTGTCAATCTCGGTGATGAGGATTTTGCCGTGACGCGCGGCATGCGCATCGCGCAGCTCGTGTTCGCGACGGTCACGCGCGCCTCGGTCGAGGAACGCAGCCTCGCGGGCGGAACGGCGCGCGGCGCGGGCGGGTTCGGCTCGACCGGCACGGGCTGATGCGGCGGGTCCTGCTTGCCGTCATTGCCGTTTTGATGCTGACGGCCTCTCAGGCCATTGCCGCCTATGAATATGCCGAGCTCGATCAGAGCGTGCCCGGCCATGCCAGACTAACCTATCTCGATCTGGCAAGGCTCGTTTTCGCGGACCTCCACCAGGACGATGGCCGCTATGCCGGCACTCCGCCGGAACCGGTACGCCACCTCGTGCCGGGTTACGAAGCCGCTGTCGGGGCGGGCACCGTTCGCTTCACCAATCTCGCCGTGACGCCAGCGCGGGCAGGCGGTAAGGAGCGCCTCGTCGTGCTGATCGATGTCGGTACCTGGAGCGATCTCGACGAGAGTCTGGCACTGCTCTGTCTCTTCGGCTTCGACGACGGCGCGGCTAAACTGCTCGATGTCGTGAATGTCGGGCTCGATCAGTCGACCTTCTTCCGCGACCCGGGCACGATTTCGCTTGGAGCGTCCGAGAGCGCCGTCGCGACGTCGAGCCAGCATTTCAACTCGAACCAATCCTATGACGCGCTGGCGCTTGCCCTCATCCGCAACGACAGGTTCGAGCACATCGACGATTTCTGGCTGATCAGCGATCGCGCCTGCGGCTGGGCGCGCTATGAAGTGCCGACATTCTCGGGGCAAGCGGTCGGAAATGGTTTCGGCGATTTTACTGTGACCATCACCGATACGCTCGAAGTCTCGAAGGACGCCGCGGCGGAGTGCGGTGACGAGAAAGCGCCCGCAGCAGCCTATTCCACTGAATACAGGGCGACGTACACATGGGATCCCGCCCAGTTGAAATATACGCCGGATTCCGATGCGATCGAGAAGCTCGAAAAACGGAACGAGGATCGCCTCTGACCCGGTGAGCGCACACTCGCCGTGGTCCAATCTCTCCTGACTGTGATTGGCAGGAGCGCTGGTCTAGAGTGTGCTCACGCAACCAAAAATCCGGGTATGACCATGGACAAGGGCAAGGCTTTCCGCGCGCTGCACGACAGCACTTTTGTCATTCCAAACCCCTGGGACATCGGCACCGCAAAACTGCTCGCCAGTGCCGGTTTCAAGGCGCTGGCGACGACCAGCGCGGGCTACGCCTTCTCGCGCGGTCTGCAGGACGGCGCTGTCGGTTTCGAGGAGATGATCCAGCACTGCAAGGAGCTGGCGCACGCCACTGACCTACCGGTGTCGGCCGACCTCGAAAAGGGCAAGGGCGATACGCCGGAGAGCGCGGCGGAGACGATCTTCGCTGCGGAAGCGGCGGGGCTGGCCGGCTGCTCGATCGAGGATTTTTCCGGCGACGAGGCGAATGCGATCTATGATTTCGAGCATGCGGTCGAACGCGTGAGGGCTGCTGCACAGGCAGCGCGTTCGCTGAAGCGCGACTTCGTTTTCACCGCGCGTGCGGAGAATTTTTTGCACGGCCGCAACGACCTCGACGACACGATCAAGCGGTTGCAGGCATTCGAGAAAGCCGGCGCCGATGTCGTCTACGCGCCGGGTCTTGGCGACGTCGAAACCGTTCGCAAGGTCGCGTCGTCGGTAAAAGTGCCCATCAACGTGCTGGTGGTACCGGGCTTCACGGTCGAGTCTCTGCGGGCGGCCGGTGCGAAGCGCCTCTCGCTCGGCTCGAAGCTGACGACATATGCGTTCGGCATGTTGGAGACGGCGAGCCGTGAGATGCTGCAGGATGGCACGTTCGGCTTCACGCGCGCCGGCATGCCGTTCGCCAAGGCGCAGCAGCTCTTCGCGCCAAAGGCATGAGCCTAGTCCTCACAACGATCGACATGCACACCGGTGGCGAACCGCTCAGGATCGTCACCGGCGGCTATCCTGCGATTCCGAAGGGTGCGATCCTCGAGAAGCGCGCCTATGTGCGCGAGAATCTCGATCATCTGCGCAGGCTGCTGATCTTCGAGCCGCGCGGCCATTACGACATGTATGGCGCGATCCTGGTGGAGCCGGACCTGCCGGGCGCCGACCTCGCGGTGCTCTTCATGCACAATGAGGGCTACTCGACCATGTGCGGCCACGCGATCGTTGCGCTCGGCCGCTACGCGATCGATCAGGGTCTGGTGAAGGCGGTCGAGCCGAGGACGATGGTCAACATCGAGTGTCCGTGCGGCATGGTGGTGGCGAGCGTCGAGGTCAAGGACGGCAAGGCGGGCGCGGTGTCGTTCGAGAGCGTGCCGTCGTTCCTGTTCGCGAAAGATCGGTCGCTGGAGGTGCCAAGCTACGGCGCGATCCGCTTCGACGTCGCCTATGGCGGCGCGTTCTACGCGCTGGCCGACTGCCGGCAGTTCGGGCTGGAGTTCGGACGCGACCGCGCGCGCGATTTCATCGACGCGGCGACGGCGCTCAGCGATCGGGTGAAGGCGGAGATCGCGATCACGCATCCGGACCATGCAGACCTCGCTTTCCTCTACGGTTCGATCCTGACGGATGGCGGTGACGGTAAGCATGACGTCGCGACCAAAAATGTCTGCGTGTTCGCCGACGCGGAGGTCGACCGCTCGCCGACAGGCTCGGGCGTCACGGCGCGGCTCGCCGCCATGTTCGCCAAGGGCGAAATCGCGATCGGCGAGGAGAGGCTGTTCGAGTCGATCGTTGGCTCGCGCTTTACGGGCGCAGTCGTGCGCACAACCAAGGCAGGTGGTTTCGCCGCGATCGTCGCGCGCGTCGGCGGCCGCGCGCATTATTCCGGCCGGTCGGAGTTCTCATTGGAGGATGGCGATGAACTGGGGCGGGGTTTCCTCGTCAGATAGCGAGTCACTCGGCGTTCAAGCGCCCGCTATTCCGTCTCGGGCTTCGGCCGAGCCTCTGGTATCCATCACTGCAATTGATCGAAGCATTCGCAGGCATGTCTGTATTTCACCGATCGCGGATGCGATAAACGCGCCATGACACTCGCCGGCCTCATCACCTATTCGGGCGCGCTCGCCATCGCCGCCGCCATTCCGGGACCCGGCGTGACGGCGTTGGTCGCGCGTGCGCTAGGATCCGGCTTCCGCTCGTCGCTGTTCATGTCGTTCGGCCTGGTGCTTGGCGACCTCACCTATCTCACTGCCGTGGTGCTCGGCCTGGCCTTGGTCGCGCAGACCTTCGGCACCGTGTTCCTCGTCATCAAATGGGCCGGCGTCGCCTACCTCTGCTACCTCGCATATAAATTCTGGACCGCTGGCATCGCACCGACCGACATTGAGGCGAAGCGTGGCGCTGGCGGTTTCGCGGCAAGCTTCATGGCCGGGCTGATGGTGACGCTCGGCAACCCGAAGACGATGATCTTCTATTTGGCGCTGACGCCGACGCTGGTCGACCTCGCGAAGATCACGCCGACCGATTACGGGTTGCTCGCGCTGGCGACCATCGTCGTGCTGCTGGTCGTTCTTGTGCCCTATCTCGTGCTGGCCGCCAATGCGCGGTCGCTGCTCAAGTCGCCGCGCGCGCTGAAAGCGATGAACCGTACGGCGGCGAGCTTCATGGTGGGCGCCGCCGCGGCGATCGCGACGCGGCAATAGCTGCTTGGTCCTAAGGCTGATCTAGCCGGGCGTTTCCCTTGCCACGCGGGCCGTGCTAACTGGCTTTGCAATCCAGGGAGAGCGCATGAACAAGCCCGCCACTCGCAAGCCCGGACGCGGCCGCGTCTACAACTCGATCGTGGAAACCATCGGCGACACGCCGCTGGTCCGGCTGGACAAATTCGCGCGCGAAAAGGGCGTTGTCGCCAACCTGATGGCCAAGCTGGAGTTCTTCAACCCGATCTCGAGCGTCAAGGATCGTATCGGCGTGGCGATGATCGAGGCGCTGGAGACGGAAGGGAAAATCCGTCCGGGCCGCACCACGCTGGTCGAGCCGACATCGGGCAATACAGGCATCGCGCTGGCCTTCGCGGCCGCGGCGAAGGGCTACAAGCTGATCCTGACCATGCCGGAAACCATGTCGATGGAGCGGCGCAAGATGCTGCTGCTGCTCGGCGCCGAACTGGTGCTGACCGAAGGCGCCAAGGGCATGAAGGGCGCTATCGCAAAGGCGGAGGAACTCGTCGCGACGCTGCCCGACGCGATCATCCCGCAGCAGTTCGAAAACCCGGCCAATCCGGATATCCATCGCCGCACAACGGCGGAGGAGATCTGGAACGACACGAACGGCGAGGTCGATATCGTCGTTTCGGGCATAGGCACCGGCGGCACCATCACCGGCGTCGGCCAGGTGCTGAAACCGCGCAAGCCGGGCCTGAAAATGATTGCCGTCGAGCCGGAGGCGTCGCCGGTGCTGTCGGGCGGCGCGCCAGGCCCGCACAAGATCCAGGGCATCGGCGCGGGCTTCGCGCCCAAAATCCTCGACACCTCGATCTATGACGAGGTGGTCAAGGTCTCTAACGAAGATGCTTTCGCCAATGCGCGGCTGGTGGCGCGGCTTGAAGGCGTGCCGGTCGGCATCTCCTCCGGCGCTGCCCTGCAGGCGGCGGTCGTCGTCGGGTCGCGGCCGGAGAACAAGGGGAAGAATATCGTTGTAATCATCCCTTCGTTTGCGGAACGCTATCTTTCGACGGCGCTGTTCGAGGGGCTTGGGAGCTAAGCAGGCGCAACGGGTTGCTGCTCTTGGGGGAGGGCGTTTGGTGGGCTACAGACTTTACACGCGGCCGGGTTCCGGCGGTTTCGTCGTCGAGGTCGCCTTCGCCATGGCCGGCGTGCCGGTCGAGAAGATCGACGTCACGCGCGCCGAACAGAAACCTGGCGGGACGTTCCGCGAGATCAACCCTGTCGGCCAGGTGCCGGCGTTGATCCTGCCCGACGGGCGGCTGATGACCGAATCCGCCGCGATCTGCCTCTACCTCGCCGAACAGTATCCGCTGCGGGGTATCGGCCCGGTTGCGGGATCGTCCGAACGGCCGGATTTCCTGCGCTGGATGCTCTTCTTGGCGTCGGCGCATTATCCCACGCTGTTGCGCTTCTACTATCCGGACCGCCGCACGACCGATGCCGGCGGCATCGATGCTGTGAAGCAGGCGGCAGTCGCCGAGTCCGAGCAGCTTTTCGAGGTCGTCGAAAACCATCTCGCCGGCCGTCAATGGCTGGTCGGCGACACGATGACCATCGCCGACGTCTATCTGGCGATGCTCGCCTACTGGCTGCCGCCAGACGACAGGCCGCGCGCAGTCTGGACGAACATTATCGCGCTTTCGAACCGCGTCGCCAGAGATGCGACCGTCGCCGAGCTGAACAAGACGCACAAGATCTGGTGACCGAGGGCAGGCTCGCCTCGGCCCAGGCTGGGGAATTGTCGGCGGGCGGCGACGTCGAGCAGGCATTGACGCAGCGTCACCTCGCGCCATGTAAGCCCTTCGTCCAATTCGGCGTTTTCAGGTTGGCAGGGGCGGCCCGATCCTTAAAGTGTGAATCTGCAACTGGGAGGAAAGAATGATCCATCTGAACCGGAAACTCATTCTCGGCGCGGTGGCGCTGACGCTGGCGGCGGCGCCCGTCAAGGCGCAGGAGTTCATCAATGTGCTGACCGGCGGCACGTCGGGTGTCTATTATCCGCTCGGCGTCGCGCTGTCGGAGATCTACGCCAAGGGCATCGAAGGCTCGCGCACGCAGGTGCAGGCGACGAAAGCCTCGGTCGAGAACCTGAACCTGCTGCAACAGGGCAAGGGCGAGATCGCGTTCTCGCTCGGCGATTCCGTGCAGGAAGCGGTCAAGGGCAACACGGAAGCCGGCTTCCCGGCGCCGCTCGACAAGCTGCGCGGCATCGCGGCGATCTATCCGAACTACATCCAGATCGTCGCATCCCAAGAGTCGGGCATCAAGTCGCTCGCCGACCTGAAGGGCAAGAGCCTGTCGGTTGGCGCACCGGCGTCGGGCACCGAACTCAATGCACGCGCCATCTTCGCTGCGGCCGGCATGAAGTATGAGGATCTCGGCAAGGTCGAATATCTGCCGTTCGCTGAATCGGTCGAGCTGATAAAGAACCGCCAGCTCGACGCGACGCTGCAATCGGCGGGTCTCGGCGTCGCGTCGATCCGCGACCTCGCGACCTCGCTGCCCATCAATGTGGTGGCCGTGCCGGCCGACACCGTCAACAAGATCGGCGCGCCCTACATCTCGGTCATGATCCCTGCCGGCACCTATGATGGCCAGGCTGAGGACGTGGCGACAGCCGCTGTCGGCAACTTCCTGATCACGCATGACGGCGTGTCCGATGAGACCGCGTACCAGATGACGAAGCTGCTGTTCGAGAACCTCGACCAGATGGTCGCGGCGCACGCGGCGGCGAAGGCAATCGACCCGGCCAAGGCGCTCGACGGCATGCCGGTGCCACTGCACCCAGGTGCGGAGCGTTATTACAAGGAAAAGGGCTTGATCAAGTAGCCCGCATTGGGACTCGAAGGTGGGCTTAACCGCCCACCTTCTCGCCAAAAGTCGAGAAGAATTCGCCGGCAAGCTTCTTCGACGTCGACATGATGAGCCGGCTGCCGAGCTGGGCGATCTTACCGCCCACGTCCGCCTTGGCGGCATATTTGAGAAGCGTCACGCCCGGCTCGACCTCTTCCAGCGTCACGTCCGCGCCGCCCTTGGCGAAGCCCGCCACGCCGCCCTTGCCTTCGCCCTGAATGGTGTAGCCGTGCGGCGGATTCAAATTCTTGAGATTGACCTCGCCGTTGAAGGTCGCCTTGATCGGTCCGATCTTCAACACGACGGTGGCGGCCATATTGGTCGGCGTTTTCATTTCGAGCGACTGGCAGCCGGGGATGCACTCTTTAAGTATGGCCGGGTCGTTCAAGGCTTTCCACACGGCATCGATCGGTGCGCCGATCCGCTCCTCCCCCTCGATCACCAAAGCCATGGCCGTTTTCCTCGTTTTCCCGAACGACAAACGGGTACTCCAGCGGCCGGGGCCTGTCCATCGGCGCTTTCTGCGCCAACATGCGCACTTGCCGACTCTCTCGGCATGCCATATCGATTTGTCCTACAAATAGCCGGAGACGATGATGGCTGGGGCCAAAACCAAAAAGACGTTCCGCTCGCAGGAGTGGTTCAACAACCCGGACAATCCGGGCATGACGGCGCTTTACCTGGAGCGTTACCTGAACTTCGGCCTTACCCGCGAAGAGCTGCAATCCGGCAAGCCGCTGATCGGCATCGCCCAGACTGGTTCTGATCTTTCGCCCTGCAACCGGCATCATATCGAGCTCGCCAAGCGCGTCCGCGCCGGCATCGAGGCGGCAGGCGGCATTCCCTTCGAATTCCCGACCCACCCGATCCAGGAAACCGGCAAGCGGCCGACCGCGTCGCTTGACCGCAACCTCGCCTATCTCGGCCTCGTCGAGGTGCTCTACGGCTACCCGCTCGACGGCGTCGTGCTCACCATCGGCTGCGACAAGACCACGCCGGCGCTGCTGATGGCTGCGGCGACGGTCAATCTGCCGGCGATCGCGCTGTCGGTCGGACCGATGCTGAACGGCTGGCATCGCGGCCAGCGCACCGGCTCCGGCACCATCGCCTGGAAGGCGCGCGAGATGCATTCGGCCGGCGAGATCGACTACAACCAGTTCATGGACCTCGTCGCATCGTCGGCGCCGTCGGTTGGTTACTGCAACACGATGGGCACGGCGACGACGATGAACAGTCTGGCCGAAGCGCTCGGCATGCAGTTGCCAGGCTCCGCCGCGATCCCCGCGCCGTACCGCGAGCGCGGCCAGATGGCTTACGAGACCGGCAAGCGCATCGTCGAGATGGTCCACGGCGACCTGAAGCCGTCCGACATCATGACACGCGAGGCGTTCGAGAACGCCATCGTGGTGAATTCGGCGATCGGCGGTTCGACCAATGCGCCGATCCATCTGAATGCGATTGCGCGCCATCTCGGCGTGAAGCTCGACAATGACGACTGGCAGGCGATTGGCCACGAGATTCCGCTGCTGGTGAATTTGCAGCCGGCCGGCGAATATCTCGGCGAGGATTATCATCACGCCGGCGGCGTTCCCGCCGTTGTTGCCGAGTTGATGAAGGCGAAGCTCCTGCCGCACCCGAAGGCGCGGACCGTCAACGGCAGGTCGATCGGCGAGAATTGCAAGAAAGCGGAGAACCTCGACCCGAAGGTGATCCGCACCGTCAAGGACCCGATGAAGACGCGCGCCGGCTTCATCAATTTGAAGGGTAACCTTTTCGACAGCGCGATCATGAAGACCAGCGTGATCTCCGACGAGTTCCGCCAACGCTATCTGTCGAACCCGAAAGATCCGGAAGCTTTTGAGGGTCGCGCGGTCGTGTTCGACGGGCCGGAGGATTACCACAAGCGCATCGACGACCCGAAAGAGAAGATCGACGAGTTCTGTATCCTGTTCATGCGCGGCGCGGGTCCGGTCGGGTACCCGGGCGGCGCGGAAGTGGTGAACATGCAGCCACCGGATTACCTCATCAAGAAGGGCATCCACTCGCTGCCCTGCATCGGCGACGGCCGCCAGTCGGGCACGTCAGGTTCGCCCTCGATCCTTAATGCCTCGCCGGAAGCGGCCGCCGGCGGGGGGCTGGCGCTGCTGAAATCAGGTGACCGCGTGCGCATCGATCTAAAGAAGGGCACGGCGAACATCATGATCTCCGACGCTGAGTTGAAGAAGCGCCGCGCGGCGCTGACCGGCAATGGCGGCTACCACTATCCAAAGCACCAGACGCCGTGGCAGGAAATCCAGCGCGGCATGGTCGACCAGTTCGATCAGGGCATGGTGCTGAAGCCGGCGGTGAAATACCGCGACGTCGCGCATACGTCGGGCGTGCCGAGGGATAATCACTAGCGGTCGTTCCCTTCGGGTCGTGCTAGAGCGCGAGCATGCTTGCGCTCACGCTCATCCGTACGCTCGACCTCACCAAGGCTACGGCGCCGGGCCGCGCGCCGCACATCGCCGCGGCAAGCGGGTTGATCCGCGCTGGTAATCATCTCTACGTGATCGGTGATGACGAAAGCCATCTCGGCGTTTTTCCGGCGGCTGGGAGCAATCCCGGCAAGCTGATCCAGTTGCTCGACGGCGAGCTTCCGATGGAGCCTGCGGCACGAAAGGCAAGGAAGCCGGATTTCGAAGCGCTGGCATTAATACCAGCCTCGAATGCGTTCCCGCATGGCGCGCTGTTCGCGCTGGGCTCCGGTTCGACAGCGACGAGAAGGCGCGGCGTTGTGCTTGCGCTGAACACGGCTGGAGACATCGCAAGCGAGCCAAAGATCATAAACATGGCGCCGCTTTTCACGACGTTGGATGCCATCTTTCCCGAGCCGAACATTGAGGGCGCGGTCATTCGGCGTGACGAACTGCTGCTCTTCCAGCGCGGCAATGTCGGCAATCCCGAGAACGCGATCGTGCGGACAGACCTTGCGACGGTATTGGCGTTGCGCTCGCCCGCATCGCTTTCCGTCGAACGTGTCAGATTAGGCGAGATCAGCGGCGTGCCACTATGCTTCACCGATGCAGCGGCGCTGCCGTCGGGCGATATCGTCTTCTCGGCAATTGCCGAGGACACGGTCGACTCCTATCGCGACGGCGCGCTGGTTGGCGCGGCCGTCGGCGTGCTGAACGCCAATCTGCAATTGATGCATATCGAGCCGATCGAACCCTTGGTGAAGGTCGAGGGCATTGATTCACGCATCGGCGGACGAGCAATCGAGTTGCTGCTCGTCACTGACGCCGATGACGCGGCAAAGTCCGCTGGGCTCTACAGCGCGCGGCTGGTCGTCTGACCGCTACTGTTGCCGGTTGACGGTGGCGGTACAGCGCACGAGGTATTGCGCGGCGTCGAGGATACCGCGCGTCACGAAAGCGAGCGTGGGTTTGCCCTGGAGCAGGATGTTGGCGTAACCCGCCTCCTCGAGCGCCGTGATGTTCTTCTCCGTCAGCTCGTGATCGCTATCGACGATGTAGGTGTCCGTCGTCATGCCGGTCATCTCGAAATTCTTGCCGCTGAGCAGGTTGAATTTCAGCGTTACGGACTGCTCCGGCTCGAAAGCGCCCGGCCAATAGAAGACGCGCAAAACCGTCTGCGGGCCCTGGCCCGCATAACGCGTCAGCCAGAGCGCGTTGACCGGCGCAACGTTAAACTCCGTGAGATCGCGATTGACCGCATCACAGCCGCGCGGACCGGACCAGATCGTCCAGCCCTTGTCCTTGACGAAGAATGTCCCGGCCATGGGCGCCATTCCTTGCGCTGCCGCCGAGGCGACGAACGCGAGGCCGAGAGCAAAGGCGAGCGGCAAGCGCATATCAGGACTCCTCTTCGGGGAGTGCAGTTCTAGCCTTGTCCGTTTGTTCCGAACAGCCTGCCGAGGAAGCCATAAAACCAGTCGGCCTGTGCGGCGTCATGCGCATACATCAGCCGGTCCTGTTCCTCACGCGTTTGCGCGCCCGGTTTGCCGTAACGCACCCACCGCGAATTCTGCCAGCGCCGGAACCCCTCGATCGTCACTTCGGGATGGAACTGCACGCCATAGGTCTTGTCGCCGTAGCGGAACGCCTGATTGGGGAAGAGTTCGCTGCCGGCGAGGCGTTCCGCGCCGTTCGGGATACCGAAGGTGTGATAGTGCAACTGGGAAACGTGGAGCGGTTTCGTCAGAAAGTCGCCGGCATTCCCGGTCGGCTCTATCCTGTAATAACCGAACTCGCTGACATCGCCGACGACCGGACCGACTTTCGCGCCAAGATGATAGGCGATCTGCTGCGCGCCGAGGCAGATGCCGAGCAGCGGCAGGCCGCGCGTCATCACGGCGTCGATGAAACGGTATTCGTCGTCGAGGAATGGATATTCGGCGGTGTCGTAGGCGGCATATCTGCCGCCATAGACCACGGCGCCTACGACAGAGCCGTCCGGCCCGTCCAGCGCCTCACCGGCGAACGGCTTCTTCAGGACGGGCTCGAAACCGTTCGAAACGAGGAAGGTATAGACGCGGTCGTCCGGTGGGTCGTCGCCGTGGCGAACGAGAACGACTCTCTTCTTCTCCATGCTTGCGATCAGCCGCCCATGCCGCTGCGCGGCAGATGGATGTTGACGAAGCGGGCGCGAAGCTTGTCGTCGATGGCGCGCGGGACATGGCGTGGGAAGCGCGAGGCGAGGATTTTCTTCTTCTCGGCGATGGCGCGCTGCAGGATGTCCGGCTTGCCCTTCTCGTTCCATTCCTTCGGCGAGAAGCGGTCGCCGATGGCGGGATAGAAATACTCAGTCTGCATCAGCCGCAGCGTCTGCTCGTTGCCGAGATAGTGTCCGGGACCGTTGAGGCAGACATCCGAAATCGTGTCGATCGAAAGCGACTCGTCCGTGACCTCGATGCCGCGCACGGCGCGCAGGCAATAACCGAGCATGTCGTTGTCGATGATGAGGCTTTCGAGGCAGAAGCCGAGCAGCGAGGCGTGCATGCCGGCGGATTCGTAGACGAGGTTGAGGCCGGAGAGACCGGCCATCACGTCGGTGATGCCCTTCTCGAAGCCGGACTGGATGTCGGGCAGCTTGGAGTCCGCCATGCCCGCGGCGGAGCCGCCAGGGAGGTCGTAATAATGCGCCATCTGCGCGCAGGCGGCGGTCAGCACCGACTGCTCCGGCGAGCCGCCCGACATCGCGCCGGTGCGCAGGTCGGAGACAAACGGCCAGGTGCCGAAGATCGCGGGGAAACCGGGGCTGAGCGCATTCACGTAGACGAGGCCGGCAAGCACCTCCGCAACAGCCTGCACCACCGCGCCGGCGACCGCGGCCGGCGCCGTCGCGCCGGCTTGGCCGGCGGAGAGCAGCAGGATCGGAATGCCACCTTTGACGCACTCTTCGAGAACGCCGCAGGCGTCCTCGGCATATTTCATCGGCGGCACGACGAAACAGTTGGAGTTCGAGACGAACGGCCGCGCGCGAAAATTCTCCTCGCCGCCGGCGATCGTGTAAAGCATCTCCAGCGCCGGCCCGACATTCTCGCGCACGGTGAAGCTCGTGCCGACATGTTTCGAGGTGCCCATCACGCAGGCGTAGAGTGTGTTCAGATCCATGTCGAAAGGATCGGGAATGTCGCGCGGCACCATCGGCCGCTGGAAGAAGTGAATGTTGTCGAGCCCATCGACGATACGCGCGGCGTCGTAAATGTCCTGGATCAGCGACTCGCGGTACTCACGCTTCTCAACATCGACCAGATGCACCGCCGCACCGGCCGTGCCGTAATGGACACGTTTGCCCTGCACGACCATGTCGTGCTTCGGGTCTTGGCCGTGCAGCGTGAAGTTGCGCGCGGCTCGTCTGATCGTGTCGAGGATCAGCCCGCGCGGAAAGCGAATGCGCTTGTCCTCGCCATAGATGGCGCCGACGCGCGTGCAGGCTTCGATGCAGCTTGGGATCGCATTGGCGAAGCCGACCGTTTCGAGCACAGTCAGCACCGCTTCATGGATGCGCTCCTGATCGTTTTCGGTGAGCGGCTTGTAGCGGCCGCCTTCCATGCCGGCGCGGATCGGACGGATGTCGTCGGCGAGCGGGGCGGAGCGGACGGCGCGGCGCGCCTCGCGGCCGCCGGAACGTCGGGCGCGCGTAGCAGAACTCGTATCGTCGGTGGACTCCGGGGCGGGGCTCACGTCCTGCACGAGTGCTGGTGTCGCCATAAATGACTCCTGTCCGAAGCGGCGCCGGTCTTGGCCGGCTGATTGGGCCGCCTCTCTACCCCCGTTGGAGTGGACTATGAAGCCAGCCAAAGCGGGTAGGTTTGTGCCACCCGCTTCGGCAGAATATGCCACGAAGCGCTAATATTCGATACTGGAAGTGCGCCGTCAGGCGGCGTTTTCACGCCGCCGCTGGGCGCCGTCCGGCTGCCGTCGCGAGTTCGCGAATGCCTGGCTCGATGTGCTGGAGCGCGATCGAGGAGATGCCGAGGCGCATGAAACGCCCGGGTTTCTCCGGTTTTTCGAAGAAGCGCTCGCCCGGCTCGACGATGACGCTCCGCGTCGCCGCCGCCGCGGCGAGCGCACGCGTATCCATGCCGCGCGGCCCTTCGAGCCAGAGCGAGGTGCCGCCGGCGGAGTCCGTGGCGCGCCATTCTGGCAGGAAAGCCGAGATCGCCTGGACCAAACGCTTGCGCCTCTCCTCGAAGGCCGACGAAAGTCGGCGCACCAGCGCCTCGTGATGGCCGAGCGACAGGAAAAGCGCGACCGCGCGCTGATTGTTCGCCGGCGGGTGGCGCAGCATGAAGCGGCGCAGGGCGCGCAGCTCGGCGATCAGATCGGCGGAGGCGACGATGTAGCCAAGCCGCAGACCCGGCGCGAGCGTCTTCGACATCGAGCCGACATAGATGACGCGGCCAGATCGATCGAGGCTCTTCAGCGCCTGCTGCGGCGCCTCGTCGAGGAGTTGGCTGTCATAGCCATCCTCGATGATGATCTGGTTGTTGCGCTGGGCGCGCGCCAGCAGCTCCTGACGCCGCTCATTGCTGAGCGGCACCATCGTCGGGCAGTGATGCGATGGCGTCGTGAAGATGAACTTCGCCTCGGGCGAAATCGCCGGCGTGACGAGGCCCTGGTGGTCGACCGGCACCGGCATGATGTCGGCGCCGGCGAGCCGGAAGATCGAGCGCGCGTCCGGGTAGCCGGGGTCCTCCATCGCAACCTTGGAGCCTTTGGTCATCAGCAGGTTGGCGAGCATGTAGAGGGCGTTCTGCGCGCCGAGCGTCACGATGATCTCGTCCGGGCTGGCGAAGATACCGCGGCGCGGCAGGAGCCGCGCCTGGATCTGCTCGACCAGCAACGGATCGTCGCGGTCGACCATGTCTGCCGCCCAGTTGCGAATCTCAAGGACGGCGAGCGCCATGCGGTTGCACTCACGCCATTCCGCGGTCGGGAACAGCGCCGGATCGAACTGGCCGTAGACGAACGGATACGACGACTTGATCCAGTTCTCGTGCTTGGCCGGCGGCGGCATCTCGCTGGCATTGATCTGGCGCAGCGCCTTCCAGTCGACCTGGCCGGCCGCATCGGTCGGACGGTTAGCCGGCTTCGCCGGCGTGGCGAGCACCTCCGGATTGACGAAATGGCCGCGCCGCTCGCGGGCGATCAGGAAGCCCTGGTCGACAAGCTGCTGGAAGGCGAGCACAACAGTGCCGCGCGCGACGCCGAGTTTTTCGGCGAGAATTCGGCAGGAGGGGAGGGGCATGGACGCCGCGATCTGCCTGTCGAGGATCGCGGCTACGATCGCCTGACGGATCTGGGCTTGCAGGGTCTGTCCCGATTCAGGCGAAATCCTGAACAGACCGGACCATATTGCAACGTCGTTTCTCTGCGGCATGGCGGGCCTCTCTCTCCTTCGAGAATCCCCATTCCCCTGGACCAGAAACTAGTATTCGTGGGCCAATGCGTTGCACCAATCAATTTTTCTGATTGTGCCGATTTATGCCAGTGAAGTATCGCGATTTGGCCAGCGGAGCGAGCGGCGGAAAAGTGTCGCAGCCGCGGTTTTCCGGGCTTCCGCGCGCCTCGGCTCTGATATGGTCCTGTGGCGTGGCGGGCCAAGAGGGTGGATGTGACGGTGACAAGATTTTCCGATGCGACCGCGGCGCTGAGTGCCGATCTGGCTGCCGCACCGCAAGACATGCGCGCGGCCTTTGCGGCTAACCCACAGAGATTTCAGCAGTTTTCGCTGCAAGACGGCGATCTGCTGCTCGACTGGTCGAAATGCGCGGTCGGCGCCAAGACCATGGGGCTGCTGGAGGCTGCGGCGAACGCCGCCAAGCTCACCGAGCGTCGCGTCGCGATGTTCGCGGGTGAGAAGATCAATACGACCGAGGACCGCGCCGTGCTGCACACGGCGCTGCGCGCGCCCAAGGACGCGGTGATCAAGGTCGACGGGAAGAACGTCGTGCCGGAGGTGCACGCGGTCCTTGATGCGATGGCGAAATTCGCGGGCGGCATCCGCTCAAGTTCGATCAAGGGTGCGACGGGCCAGCGCTTCACCGACATCGTCAATATCGGCATTGGCGGCTCGGACCTCGGGCCTGCCATGGCGACGCTTGCGCTTGCGCCGTTCCATGACGGGCCGCGCGCCCATTACGTGTCCAATGTCGATGGCGCGCACATCGCCGACACGCTGAAGACGCTCGATCCGGCCACCACGCTGTTCATCATCGCGTCAAAGACATTCACCACCATCGAGACGATGACCAATGCCGAAACCGCGCGGCGCTGGGTGGAGAAGGCGCTGGGCAAAGAGGCTGTTGGCCATCACTTCGCAGCAGTCTCGACCGCGCTCGACAAGGTCGCCGCCTTCGGCATCGCGCCGGACCGCGTCTTCGGCTTTTGGGACTGGGTCGGAGGGCGCTATTCGCTCTGGTCGGCGATCGGCCTGCCGATCATGATCTCGATCGGTCCTAAACGGTTCGGTGAATTCCTCGCCGGCGCCCATGCGATGGACAGGCATTTCGCCGAGAAGCCACTGCTCCAGAACATCCCGGTCATCATGGGTCTGATCGGCTGGTGGCATCGCGTCGTCAAAAACTATCCGGCGCGCGCGGTGATCCCGTACGACCAGCGCCTGTCGCGGCTGCCGGCCTATCTGCAGCAGCTCGACATGGAATCGAACGGCAAGGGCGTGACCATCGACGGCAGCGCGGTGACCACGCCGACCGGTCCGCTGGTGTGGGGCGAGCCCGGCACCAACGGCCAGCACGCGTTCTTCCAGCTCCTGCACCAGGGCACGGACACCATTCCCGTCGAGTTCATCGCGGCGGCGGAAGGGCATGAGCCGGAGCTGAAGGAGCATCACGATCTGCTGCTCGCCAACTGCCTGGCGCAGTCTGAGGCGCTGATGAAAGGCCGCACGCTCGATGAGGCGAAGGCGCAAATGGCGTCAAAGGGCATGAAGGCGGCCGACATCGACGCGATCGCGCCGCATCGCGTGTTCACCGGGAACAGGCCGTCGGTGACGATCCTCTACAGATCGCTCGACCCTTACACACTCGGCCGACTGATTGCGCTTTACGAACACCGTGTGTTCGTCGAGGCGCAACTGTTCCACATCAACGCGTTCGACCAATGGGGCGTCGAACTCGGCAAGGAACTCGCGACCAATTTGCTGCCGGTCGTGCAGGGCAAGACCGACGCTTCCAAGAATGACGCCTCGACAGCCGGCCTCGTCCGCCATATCCATACGCTCCGGGCGGAGAGTTGAGGGCGTTTTCATCTTGGCATCCATTAAAGGCATTCTGTTCGACAAGGACGGCACGCTTGTCGATTTTAACGCGACCTGGTTCGGCGTCGCCAACTTTTTGGCGCTCGAGGCAGCCGAAGGCGATCAATGGAAAGCCGATCGGCTGCTCGCCGCGGCCGGTTACGATTTCGTCGCCAAGCAATTCAAGCCGGACTCGATCTTCGCGTCGGGTTCCAACCTCGACGTGGTGGAGCTCTGGTTCCCGAAGCTCTCCGACGAGGAGCAACTGGAGGCCGTGCGGCACTTCAATCAGGTGACCGCGATCCAGGGATCGGAGCGGGCAGTTGCGCTGCCGCAGGTGACCGAGACACTGGCCAGACTGCACAACGAGAATTATCGCCTGGCGGTCGCCACCAACGACTCCACCGCCGGTGCAGAGAAGACACTGCAAGCGCTGCGCATATCGCAATATTTCGAGGCGGCCTATGGCTACGACGCGGTCGCCAAGTCGAAGCCCGCGCCCGATACGATCTATGCCTTCTCCGATCTGACCGGCCTGAAGCCATCCGAGCTGATGATGATCGGCGACAACCGCCACGACCTGGAGATGGGCCGCGCCGGCGGCGTCGGGCTGGCGGTCGGTGTGCTGTCGGGAACCGGCACGCGCGAATCGCTCGCGCCGCTGGCGGACGCGGTGCTGGGTTCGGTCGCGGATCTGCCGGCGTATCTGGCGAACGGGGCGGGGCGGTAGGGCGCTTCTTCCGCTCCGTGAGAGCTATTTCTTCTTTTTCGTGCTGCTCTCGCGTTCGATGTTTTCCTTCGCGCGATAGCGCGACATCTCTGCGATCAGGTCGAGCGGCAGTGGCTCGCTCTTCGGCATACGGATCATCGACTTCGTCTGTTCGTACGACGCGAGCTGTTTCTTGAACGCTTCGTAGATGCCGGTAGGCGGCGGACAGGAGAGGCCATAGTGGTTCTTCCACGCCGACACGTAAAAGATCCAACCGCCACGATACTTATAGGCGGGTAGCTGGTAGCTGATTGTCTCTTCGGCGTCAGGCACGGCCTTGCGGATCGCGCCGCAGATGGCTTTCACGCCCTTCTGATCTTCCGGCGACAGCGTGGCGAGGTAATCCGCCACGCTCTTGAAGTCGGTCTTGGCCATTATCGCCGCCTGCCTCAGCCTCTCAGCTCGCGCCTCAGGATCTTGCCGACATTGGTCTTCGGCAGGTCGGTGCGGAACTCGATGTATTTCGGCCGCTTGTAGCCAGTGAGGTTGGTGCGGCAGAACTCCATCAGCACCTCGGCGGTGAGGTCGGGGTCCTTCTTCACCACGAAGAGTTTCGGCACCTCGCCGGACTTCTCATCCGCCACGCCGATGGCCGCGACTTCCATCACGCCCGGATGCTGCGCAACGACCTCCTCCAACTCATTCGGATAGACGTTGAATCCGGAGACGATGATCATGTCCTTCTTACGGTCGACGATCTTCACGTAGCCCTTGGCGTCCATGAAGCCCATGTCGCCCGATTTGAAGAAGCCGTCGGCGGTCATCACCTTCGCCGTCTCGTCCGGCCGCTGCCAGTAGCCGGCCATCACCTGCGGGCCACGAATGCAGATTTCGCCAACCTCGCCGAGCGGCAGATCCTTGCCGTCCTCGTCGCGGATGCTGATCTCGGTGGACGGCACCGGCAAGCCGATCGTGCCTGAGAAATCGTCCGCATCGAACCGGTTGGCTGTCGCAACCGGCGAAGTTTCGGAGAGACCGTAGCCTTCGGAAATCATGCAGCCGGTCAGCGCCTTCCAGCGGTCGGCGACCGCGCGCTGCGCCGCCATGCCGCCGGCGAAGGTGAGCAGCAGCGGCTTGAAGTTCAGCTTGCGGAAATCCTCGTTGTTGAGCAGCGCGTTGAACAGCGTGTTCAGGCCCGGGAAAACGTTGATCTCGTACTTCGCCAGCTCCTTCGCGAAACCGGGAATGTCGCGCGGGTTCGGGATCAGGATGTTGTGCGCGCCCATATACATGCCCATCAGCGCGTTCACCGTGAGCGCGTAGATATGATAGAGCGGCAGCGGGCAGACATAGGTCAGCACCTCCGGCCGCTTGCGCTTGATGAAGGCTGTCTCGACCCAGAGCGCATTTTGCGCGACGTTGGCGAGGATGTTGCGGTGGAGAAGCGTCGCGCCTTTCGACACACCGGTCGTGCCCCCCGTATATTGCAGGAACGCTATGTCGTCCGGACCGCTCTTGGCGGGGCGGAACGTCTTCGTCGAGCCGGCCTTCAGCGCCGCGTTGAACGGGACGTGCCCGGGCAGCGACCAGTCCGGCACCATCTTGCGCACCTTGCGTACGACCAGATTGACGATCAGGCCCTTGATGCCAAGCAGATCGCCCATCGACGCGACGACGATGTGCTTGATTTGCGTCTTCGCGACGACAGCCTGCAGCGTCGAGGCGAAGTTCTCCAGGATGACGATTGCTTCCGCACCAGAATCCTTAAGCTGATGCTCAAGCTCGCGCGGTGTGTAGAGGGGATTCACGTTGACAATGGTGTAGCCGCCGCGCAGCGCCGCCATCATCGCAACCGGATATTGCAGCACGTTCGGCATCATGATTGCGACGCGCGCGCCTTCCTTGATGCCAAGCGACTGGAGGTAGGCGCCGAAGCTGGTCGAGAGCTTCTCCAGTTCGGCATAGGTCAGCGTCTTGCCCATGCAGGTAAAGGCCGAGCGGCTCGCATATTTCTGGCAGGCATTGACCAAAAGTTCGCCGATCGAATTGGCGAACGGCGCGCCGATTTCGGCAGGCACCACGCTCGGATAGCTGGCGAGCCAAGGTTTATTTGCAGCCGAGCCATTGCTCGCCGTCTGCGTCGTGTCTGCCATGTTTCCTCCTCCCGACCCGTGCCTGAAGCACTGGACTGAACCCTGTTTCAGTTATCTATGGCTACAGATTGCATACGTGCAAGCCTGCCGCTGGGAGATGGCGCCGCGGACAATCCCTGCTCGACCCGGCTACTGCCCGAAACCCTTGTGCTCGCCGAGGAAGGCGAGTTCGGCTTCGGTGCTCGCCCGCTCGAGCGGCCGGTTGCGGTGCGGGAAGCGGCCATACTTTGCAATGATGTCGCGGTGCTCGACCGCGTACATCGTTTCTTCGCCGGCGGCGGCAAACAACGAGATGCAGCGCTCCTGGTCGGCGAGCACCTCCGAATGCATGAACGGCATGTAGAAGAAAATCTTGCGCTTCGGATCGACCTGCGCGTCGAACTCCTTTTCGACGGCCGTGCGCGCAATGGCGATCGCCAGCGAATCCGTCGAGAAGGCATCGCCCGTTCCGCGAAAGAGGTTGCGAGGAAACTGGTCGAAGACGATCACCGCCGCGAGCGC
>DATJTE010000172.1:0-6570 GCA_035503715.1 Rhizobiaceae bacterium
CCCGTCATGGCCGCCCCCGTGGCGGCCATCCATTTTCCAGAGGCCGGTGGTTCGAGTTAATGGATGGCCGGGACAAGCCCGGCCATGACGCCTAGGTTGGGTGGATTTGCCGCCGCTCAATTATAGATTGAGGTGCGATGGTCGGTTAGATTTTGGTCTATGGTCTCGCGCGATACCTTCAACGTATTCATCGCGGTCTACATGATGGCGAGTGGCCGCCACGGGACGATCTATATTGGCGTGACGAGCCATCTTCCTTCTCGGGTTGACGATCATCGCGAAGGGCGTGTTGCGGGCTTCACGAAGAAGTATGGCGTGAAGCGGTTGGTTTGGTACGAGCCACACGAAAGAATGACGGACGCCATTCGGCGCGAGACATCTTTGAAAAAGTATCCGCGCGAATGGAAAGCCAATTTGATTGAGCAGGACAACCCAGATTGGGATGATCGATCTTTATCCCACTTTGGTCGGTATGAACCGGCAGACATTGCCGGAATAGCCGCTCATATTTGAATGTTCTCAGTCGATCCGTCATGGCCGCCCTCGTGGCGGCCATCCATTTTCCAGCGGCCGAATGGCCTGAGTTAATGGATGGCCGGGACGAGCCCGGCCATGACGATTCTATGAAGCAATAACGGGAGAGCGCTAGCTCACCACAGATGCACGCGCTGGTCGGGCGCGAGGTAGTATTTGTCGCCCGGCTTTATCTCCGGGAACGCGGCGTACCAGTTGTCGTCGTTCCGCACCACGCCGTTCACGCGATAGTCCTCCGGGCTGTGTGGGTTCGACAGCAAGCGCGCACGTTCGGTTGCTTCGCGGTTCTTCTGGCGCCAGCTTTGCGAGTAGGCGAGGTAGAAACGCTGATCGCCGGTGTAGCCGTTATAGATCGGTGCGGGCTTGCCATGCAGCGAGATGTGATACGCCTTGTAGGCGATCACGAGGCCTGCGAGATCGGCGATGTTCTCGCCGAGCGTCAGCTTGCCGTTGATGTGGATGCCGGGCAGGGGCTCGTAGGAATCGTATTGCTTCGCCAGCGCTTCGGTGCGTGCGTCGAAGTTCTTGCGGTCCGCATCGGTCCACCAGCTCTGCAGCACGCCGTCGCCGTCGTATTTCGAGCCCTGATCGTCGAAGCCGTGGCTGATTTCGTGGCCGATGGTGGCGCCGATCTCTCCATAGTTCACGGCATCGTCGGCGTTGGCGTCGAAGAACGGCGGCACAAGGATACCGGCCGGGAACACGATCTCGTTGAGCGTCGGGTTGTAGTAGGCGTTGTTGGTCGGAACGCTCATGCCCCATTCCGTGCGGTCGACCGGCTGGTCGATGCGCGCCATGCGGCGTTTCCATTCGAAATCCGACGCGTTCTGGATATCTTCGATGAGATTTTCGCGCGAGATCTGGAGCGCGCTGTAATCACGCCAGTGATCGGGATAGCCGATCTTGGGCATGTATTTCGACAGCTTCTCCAGCGCCTTCGCGCGTGTTTCCGGCGTCATCCAGGCGAGCGTCTTGATGTCCTCGGCATAGGCCTCGAGCAGGTTGCGCACCAGCGCATCGGCTTTGGCCTTGGCGTCCGCGGGAAAGTATTTCGCCGCATAGATCTTGCCGAAGGCTTCGCTCATCTGGCTGTCGAGGAGCTGCACGCCGCGGGTGGCGCGGTCGAGTTGTGCCGTCTGTCCCTCCAGAACGCCGCCATAGAACGCAAAGTCCGCGTCGTCGTATTTCTTCGGCAGGTATGCCGCGAAGGAATGGAGATAGCGAACCGTCAGATAGTCGCGCCAGACGGACACCGGCGTGGCGGCGAACACCTCGGCGAGTTTCGGGAATGCCGAGCGCTCCGAGACGATCACCATGCGCTCGCCCCTGGGCGAAGTCATCGGCACACCGACCGCGCCCAGATAGGCACGCCAGGGGAATTGCGGCGCCATGCCTTCGAGGTCCTTGATCGGCATGGGGTTGTAGGTCTTCTCTGCATCGCGACGATCGGCGGCGGGCCAGGATGCGACGGCGAGATCGTGCTCGAGCTTCATGATCGCGGCGGCGCGGGCGTCGGCGTCCTTCGCGCCGGTGAAGGTAAGCATCTGCGCGAGGTATTTCTGATAGGCGACGCGTGTATCCGCGATCTCCTTGTCGTCGCGGAGATAGTAGTCGCGGTCCGGCAGCGCGAGGCCGGACTGATAGAGGTTGATCGAATAGTTGCCAGGGTGCTTGTCATCGACGCCGGGATAGACGCCGAACGGACCATCGAGGCTCAGCCGCGTGTCGCCCATCGTGGCGGCGACATCGGCGAGTGTCTGAAGCTTTGCGATCCTGTCGAGGTCGGCCTGCGCATGCGCCAGCCCGATCTTCTCCAGGGCGGGCTGATCCATGAAGGCGTTGTAGAGATCGCGGAGCTTGCGCTCTTCATCGGTGGGGGACGGGTTGCTGTTCAGCGACGCGACGATGTCTTTCAGCCGCTGCTCGTTGGTCTTGTCGACTTCGAGGTTCACACCGGCATAGGAGCGGTCCGCAGGAATGACCGCAGACTTCATCCATAGACCATTGCCGTACAGGAAAAAGTCGTTGCCCGGCGCGACACTCTTGTCGAGATAGCCGAGGTTCACGCCCCAGGGCGGCTGAGCCGGGCTGGCGGCGAGAGCGGGAAAGGCGGCCGTGCAGAGCGCGGCGACGCAAAGCAACTTGATCATGTGAAAATCCCCCGGGGAAAAAGAAAATGGGCGCCGCGATCGCTCGCGACGCCCATGTTTGATTACCAGAAATGCACGCGCTGGTCGGGCGGCAGGTAATATTTGTCACCCTGCTTCACGCCGAATGCGTCGTACCACTCATCCTGGTTGCGCGTGGCGCCGATCGCGCGGAATTCCGGCGGGCTATGCTCGTTGGAAAGCACCTGCTGACGCAGCGCACCTTCGCGAAGCTTGCCCTGCCAGATCTGGCCGAACGAGAGATAGAAGCGCTGGTCGCCGGTGTAGCCGTCGATCAGCTTCGCCTTCTTGCCGCCGAGCGAGATGTGATAGGCCTTCAGCGCGATGGTGATGCCGGCATTGTCGGCAATGTTCTCACCCATCGTGTTGTTGCCCTTGATGTGCAGGCCGGGCAGGGGCTCGTAGGAGTCGTACTGCGCACCCAGCGCTTTCACACGCTGCTCGAACGCCTGACGATCCGCATCCGTCCACCAGTTGCTCACCGCGCCGACCGCGTCGAACTTCGAGCCCTGGTCGTCGAAACCATGGCTGATCTCGTGGCCGATCACCGCACCGATGCCGCCATAGTTCACGGCGTCATCCGCGTTCGGATCGAAGAACGGCGGTTGCAGAATGGCCGCCGGGAACACGATCTCGTTGGCCTGCGGGTTGTAGTAGGCGTTCACGGTCGGCGGCGACATGCCCCATTCGGTCTTGTCCACCGGCTGGTCGATACGCACAAGCTGGCGATTGAACTCAAAGAGGTTGGCCCGCTTGATGTCGCCCAGCAGATCGTCACGCTTGATCACCAGTGCGGAATAATCGCGCCAATGATCGGGATAGCCGATCTTGATCGTGTAGTGATGCAGTTTGTAGAGCGCCTTCTCGCGCGTCGCCGGCGTCATCCACGCGAGCGTCTTGATATCGGCGTCATAGGCCTTGAGCAGGTTATCCACCAGCTCCACAGCCTTTGCCTTCGCCTCCGGTGGGAAGTATTTGGCGACGTACAGCTTGCCCAGCGCTTCGCCCATGCTGTTGTCGAGCAGGTGCGTGCCGCGCGTGGCGCGGGGAAGCTGCTGCGTGTTGCCCTGCAGCGCGGTGCCGTAGAACGCAAAGTCTTCCTGATCGAAGGAAGACGGCAGATAGGCGGCGTATGTGTGAATGTAATGCGCCGTCAGATAGTCGCGCCACACCGAGACCGGCGTCGCGGCGAACACTTCGGCGATCTTGGGGAACGCGCTCTTCTCGCCGACGTTCATCACGCGCTCGCCCTGCGCATTGGTCGTGGGGATCGTGGAAGCCTTGAAGTAGGAATCCCATGGGAATTTCGGCGCCAGGTTCTTTATCTGGCTGATCGTCATGGGATTGACGATCGCATCGACGTCGCGATCCTGCTCGCGCGACCACATGACATCCGCAAGCTTGTGCTCAAGGTCGTAAACCGCCGCAGCGCGCTTGTCCGGATCGCTGAGACCGACCATGGTGAACACCTTCGTCAGGTGTGCCTTGTAGGCGTCCTGCGCTTTGACGATGTCGGGATCGGTCTTCAGATAGTAGTCGCGATCCGGCAGTCCGAGGCCGGACTGTCCGGTGAAGACCTGGTATTTCATCGGGTTCTTCGGATCGACGCTGATGCCTCCGCCGAAAGGTCCGTCAAGGCCGAGGTCGGGACGACCCATCGCCGTCGCCACATCGTCGAGCGTCTTCAGATGCGCGATGTAGTCGAGGTCCGGCTTTGCCGGCGCGAGGCCGGCCGCGTCGATCTGCTTCTGATCGTTGAACGCGTCATAGAGATCGCGAAGCTTTTTCTCTTCGTCGGAAAGCTGATCGTAGGGCTTCGCATCGAGCGTGGCCGCGATCTCCTGCATGTGCTTTTCGCTGGCGATGCGCAGGTTCTGGAAAGAACCGGTCGAAGCACGATCGGGCGGAATTACGGCGTTCTTGTACCAGGTGCCGTTGACGAACATGAAGAAGTTGTCGCCCGGCTTCACCGTCTTATCCATCGCCGAGGTATCGAACCCCCACGTGCCGTATTCCGTCTTGCCGGCGCCAAAGGCTGCCGTGATCGCAACGCTCGCGGTCATCAGACCGGCGAGCGCAATCAAACTCCGTCGCATCAAAGTGTCTCCGTTGGATAGGGGCGTGCGTATGCCGCCCCCGATTAGGCATAAGTAAGGCTATCACAGAGTGAGACAAGTCACGCCGTCGCGAGCATGGTGGCTTTGCGCGTAACGATTGCTTCGTTACGTCTCTCCGCACGATGGCGTAATCTTATGTCCCGTTTACCAAAGCCGGACGCGCTTATCGGGGGGGAGGTAATACTTGTCGCCCGGCTTCACGTCGAACGCTGCGTACCACCCATCCGTGTTTCGCGTCGCGCCGATCACTCGGAACTGGGGCGGGCTGTGGGGGTTGGCGATGACCTGCTGGCGCATCTGCCCCTCGCGATATTTGCTGCGCCAGATCTGCCCGTAGGACAGGAAGAACCGCTGGTCGCCGGTGAACCCATCGAGCACGGGCGCGGGCTTTCCGTTGAGGGAGATGTGATAGGCCTTCAGCGAGATGTTGATGCCCGAGAGATCGCCGATGTTCTCGCCCATCGTCAGCTTGCCGTTTACATGCAGGCCGGGGAGACCTTCATAGGAATCGTATTGCGCGCCGAGCGCACCGGTCGCTGCATCGAAGGCCTTGCGATCCTCCGCCGTCCACCAGCTCGTCAGTGTGCCGGCGCCGTCGTACTTCGATCCCTGATCGTCGAAGCCGTGGCCGATCTCGTGACCGATCACGGCGCCGATGCCGCCATAGTTCACAGCGTCATCGGCGTTGGGATCGAAGAAGGGCGGCTGCAGGATCGCGGCCGGGAAGAAGATCGAGTTGAACGACTGCGTATAGTACGCGTTGATCGTCGGCGGCGTCATGTTCCATTCGTTGCGATCGACGGGATTGTCGAGGCGCGAGAGCCGGTAGTTCCATTCGAACGCGTCCGAGCGCTTGATGTCGCCGATGAGATCGCTGCGGTCGATCTTCAGGCCGGAATAGTCGCGCCACTTGTCGGGATAGCCGATATGCGGCGTGAACGCGTGCAGCTTGTCGAGTGCTTTCTGCCGGGTGACTTCCGTCATCCACGGAATGACGCGGATGTCGGCGTCATAGGCCTTGAGCAGATTGCTGACGAGCTGCTCGACCTTCGCCTTGGATTCCGGCGGGAAATATTTCGCGGCGTAGATTTTGCCGAGCGGATGACCGAGGCGCGTGTCCAGAAGACGCACGCCGCGCGTATCGCGCGGGAGCTTCTGCTCCTGACCACCCAGCACCTTTCCATAGAAAGCGAAATCCGCGTCGTCGAACGCCGACGGCAGATACGCGGACATATCATGCAGATAGTGCAGGGTGAGCCAGTCGCGCCACACCGTCACCGGCGTCGCGGCGAAAACCTTCGCCATCTCCGGAAACGCCGTGTTCTCGCGGACGATGAACTTGCGCTCTCCGTTCGGGCCTTTCGCGGAAATGCCCTGTGCGCCGAGATAGGCCGCCCACGGGAAGCCGGGCGCGAACTTCTCGAGTTCGGCGACCGTCATGGGATTGTAAGTCTTGTCCGCGTCGCGGCGATCGGCGGCCGCCCATTCGACTTTCGCCAGCGCGGTCTCGAGGTCGAACACCGCAGCGGCCCGGGCATCGGCGTTCTTCTCGCCGGCGAGTGTCAGCATCCCGGAAAGGTGTTGTTTGTATGCGTCGCGCGTCGCCGCGAAGGATTTCTCGTCCTTAAGATAGTAGTCGCGTTCGGGAAGCCCGAGGCCGCTCTGGACGAACGTCACGACATAAGCGTTGGAATTCTTCGGGTCGGCCACGACGCGATCGGCAAACAGGCTGTCCGTGCCGCTGTCGGGGG
>DATJTE010000173.1:0-21949 GCA_035503715.1 Rhizobiaceae bacterium
CCGCGTCGGCCCGCGCAGCCGCGCCGGTGACGTGAAGAGACATCGCCCGGCGGCGTCGCCGGGCGTCCTCAGACGCGATTGCGAGCAAGGATGACAAGCAACCCAACGAATCAGCAAGGTGGCGCGGCTAGCGCTGCCGTAAGACCGGTCTATTCGACCCGGTTTGCAGCGGCCGTCAATTCCCGGCTTTACCAGTCGACGCTGGGCGCGCTGGTCGCGAACCGTATTGCTCGGCTTGTCCTGCTCGCCAGCGTGCCGCTGGTGTGGATGGTGATGCTTCATATCGGGCCGATCTATCAGATGCTGAAGATTAGCCTGCTGACAAACTATCCGATCCAGCATGGCCGGGCGCCTGAATTCACGCTCGCCAACTACGCGATCTTCTTCTCCGAACCGCTCTATTTCATGCCGCTGGTGCGCAGCTTCATCTATGCCGGGTCGGCGACGCTGGTCACCCTGCTGGTCGTCTATCCCGTGGCGTATTACGTCGCAAAAATCGTCCAGCCGGATCGTCGCTCGAAGGCGCTTTTATTGCTGCTCGTGCCGTTCTGGGCTGGCGAACTGATCCGTACCTTCTCGATCATCATGCTGCTCGCAAACCGCGGCGCACTGAACGTGCTGCTGCGCGATTTCGGCATCATCGACCGACCGATCCCGATGCTCTACACGCCTTTCTCGCTGGGGTTCGGCCTGGTGTATCTCGTCAGCCTCTACATGCTGCTGCCGCTCTATTCGGCGATCGACAAGATCCCGAAGCATCTGCTGGACGCCGCGGCTGATCTCGGCGCCGGGCCGTTCACGCGCTTCCGCCGCATCATTCTCCCGCTGTCGCGTGACGGCATCGTGTCCGGCTGCAGTCTCGTCTTCCTGACCTGCATCGGCGTGTTCGCGACGCCCATGCTGCTCGGCGGTCCAACGACCGTGCTCTTCCCCGAGACGATCAGCGGCTTCTTCCACGGCGCCAGCGACAAATGGCCGGTGGGTGCGGCGTTCGCCATCATCATGCTGGTGTCGGCGCTCACCACGGCCGGAATCTTCATGCGGATCGTCGGCGGCAAGTCGACGAAGTTGATGTGATGGGCAAGTTCTTCTTCGCCGATTCGCCGCGCACGGCGCTGACGATGGCCTACTGGGCCTTTGTCCTTTACCTGTTGTTGCCGCTCACACTGATGATGGCGATGAGCTTCAAGAATGCCGACTTCATCGCCTTCCCGGTAGGCGACTGGACCTTCGACTGGTACGTCAAGGTCATGCAGGACCGGCAGTTCCTCGACGCCTGCATCTATTCCGTGTTCATCGCTGCCGCGACGACGATCGCGGCGTCAACGCTCGGCGTCTGGATCGCCATGCTGATAGCCTCGACCGAGGGGCGCTGGGGCGCCGTCCTCTTCGCGCTCGCCTGCCTGCCGGCTGTCGTGCCGGGTATGATCTCAGCGATCTCACTGCGCATCTTCATCAGTACGATCGATATGCCGACCGGAACCCTTGCAATCATCCTCGGCCATACGGTGCATGCGGTGCCGTTCGTCGTCGTGATGGCGTTGACGCGGCTCCGCTCCATGCCGGTTAATCTTGTCGATGCGGCGCGTGACCTTGGCGCCGACAGCATCGTCGCGTTCTTCCGCGTGACACTGCCTTACCTCGGCCCGGCAATCGGCGGCGGCATGATTTTCTGCATCCTGCTCTCGATCGACGACTTCGTTCGCACCTTCTTCCTCGGCGGCTATCGCCCGACCTTGCCGATGCTGATCTTCGCCAAGGTTCAGGGCGGCATGTCGCCCGAAATCAACGCGATGGCGACGCTTGTCCTCATCGTCACAGCAGCCGTCGGCCTCTACGCCGAATATTACACGCGCCGTTCGAGGAGCCGCTGATGCAGGCGATCGTCCAATTCGAGAACGTGACTAAAGCCTACGGGCAGGCGGTCGCAGTTGCCGATCTCAACCTGTCGATCGAAGCGGGGAAGTTCGTGACGTTGCTCGGGCCTTCGGGCTGCGGCAAGTCGACGACGCTGAGAATGCTCGGCGGCTTCGAGATCCCGAATTCCGGCCGTATCCTGCTCGCCGGTCAGGACGTGACGCGCCTGCCGCCGAACAAGCGCAACGTGAACATCGTCTTCCAGGATTATGCGCTGTTTCCGCACATGAACGTGGCGCGCAACATCGCCTTCGGACTGGAGCTGAAAGGGCTGACCTCCGATGCGATCCACAAGCGGGTGATGGAACTGCTGGCCCTTGTGCAGTTGCAGGACTATGCCGGCCGCATGCCGTCGGAACTGTCCGGTGGGCAGCGCCAGCGCGTCGCGCTGATGCGCGCGCTGGCGCCAGACCCGCAGGTACTGTTGCTCGACGAGCCGCTGAGCGCGCTCGACGCGAAACTTCGCCAGCAAATGCAGATCGAGCTGAAAGCAATCCAGGAGCGCACCGGCAAAACCTTCCTGTTCGTCACGCATGACCAGGAAGAAGCGCTGACCATGTCCGACCAGATCGTCGTGATGAACAATGGCCGCGTCGAGCAGATGGGCGATCCGCATACGCTCTATTCGCGGCCGGAAAGCGTCTTCGTCGCAAACTTCATTGGCGAGGCGAATTTGCTGCGCGCCAAGGTCGTCGGCGCCGATGTGCAAGGCACGGCCCTCACCTGGAACGGCAAGCAGGTCGGCGCGGCGGCGAGTGCGCACAGCGCCAAGCCGGGCGACTCCATGATCATGGTCGTGCGTCCGGAAGCGATTCAGTTCGCCACTGGCGGCGATACGTCGAACGCGTTCGCCGGAAAAATCCGGCAGCGCGTCTTCAAGGGCAACCACACCTCGATGATGATCGAGGTGGGCGACGGCACGCGGATCAACGCACTCGTACATCAGGGAGAGACCGAAGCACTGTCCGGTGACGACGTCTGGCTGAGCTGGAAGCCGCAGGCCGCGACGGTTATTCGCGACGAGGCGGCGGCAGGCTGATCGTGGCAGGCGGCACGCAGTCAGTACCGGGCAGCCTAGCAGAACTCGACCAGCGGGTGCAGCAGGACCTCGCCTATCTGTGCCTGCCGCCTGCGAACTGGGTGGTGCCGGCCGCGCCGGTGAATGGGCAGCCGGTGCATGATGTCGTCGTTATCGGCGGCGGCATGTGCGGGCTGGTCGCAAGCTTCGCGCTGCGCAATTCCGGCATCGGCAATTTCCGCATCTTCGACCGCGCGCCGCGCGGGCTGGAAGGCCCGTGGGTGACCTATGCGCGCATGGAGACGCTGCGCTCGCCGAAGCAGTTGGTCGGCCCCGCCTATGGCATGGCATCGCTGACCTTCCGGGCGTGGTTCACCGTACAGTTCGGCGAGACGGCATGGGAGGCGCTCGACAAGATCCCGAGGCCGATGTGGATGGAGTATCTGCGCTGGTATCGCCATGTCCTCGACCTGCCGGTCGAGAACGAGGTCGAGGTGTCGCGCATCGCGCCGGAGGGCGAGCTGTTGCGGCTCGACCTCACCGGAACGGGGCGCAAGGAGGACGTCGTCTTAACGCGCCGCGTCATTATGGCGACCGGCCGCGACGGCACAGGCCGGCCGAACATTCCCGAGTTCGTCAAAGGCCTGCCGAAGACCCATTGGGCGCATTCGTCCGACCATATCGACTTCGCGGCGCTCAAGGGAAAGCGCGTCGTGGTGATCGGCGTCGGTGCGTCGGCCGTCGACAATGCTGCCGAGGCGATCGAGGCCGGCGCAGCCGAGGTACGGCAACTGGCGCGGCGCAAGGAGATGCCGACGATCAACAAGCTGATGGGCATCGGCTCGTTCGGCTTCACCGCCGCGTTTCCCGATCTCAGCGACGACTGGCGCTGGCGCATCATGAACTACTCGTTTCAGACGCAGACGCCCGCGCCGAGAGGTTCGACGCTGCGCGTCAGCCGGCACCCGAATGCCCATTTCCATTTCAACGCCGGCATCAGCGCCGTGAAGTTGCGCGACGGCGAACTCGTGATCACCACGACGTCGGGAAAGACGCTGGCGACGGATTTTCTGATCCTCGGCACGGGCTTTATCGTCGATCCGCTGGCGCGCACCGAACTGGCTGGATACGCGGACAAGATCGCGCTCTGGCGCGACCGGTACCAGCCGCCGGCAGAGCTGGAGAATTCGCAGCTCGCTGCGTTTCCCTATCTCGCAGACGATTTTAGCTTCACGGAGCGCACCCAAGGCGAAGCGCCGTGGCTCTCGCGCATCCACTGCTTCAACTACGGCGCCAGCATCAGCCTCGGCAAGATAAGTGGCGACATCCCCGGCATCAGCGAAGGCGCCGAATGGCTGGCGCGTTCGCTTGCCGCGAAATTCTACGGCGAGGACATCGAGCAGCACTGGCAAAGGCTGCTCGACTACGCGACGCCGGAACTGAAAGGCGACGAATGGACGGCGTCCGATCTTCCGGATGGCGAAGCCGAGCAATCGCTGAAATGGCGAGGCGCAGTATGAACGATATTGTCTTCCGGCTTGCCGGCATCGATCCGGGCAGCCACCTTGCTGAGGTCGTCGCCAAACGCGCCGACATTTTCGAGCTGACCGAGAAGACGCATGATGCCGCGCTCACGCCGGCGGAGCCTGGTGGCCTTTCGCACGGCTTGCGCGCCGCAATTGCCTGCCGCATCGCACGGCTGAATGGTGATCAGGCGTTCGTCGATCATTTCGAAGGCTTGCTCGACGGAGCACGTGCGTCGAGTGACGAGCGGAAGCTTTCCGACATCGGCTTCAAGGGTTCAGACGATCGCTCCAGGTCACTGATCCGCCATGCCGACATGGTCGCCGCGAACCCGCGCGCGGCGACGGGCGCAGACATCGAAGCGCTGAGGCAGGCCGGCGTAGCCGAGCCGGACATCGTGCGGCTCTCGGAGCTCGTCGCGTTTGTCTCTTACCAGATCAGGGTCGTGGCCGGTCTGCGGCTGATGAGGCACTCGGCATGACGCAGATCGTTGAAGAATTCACCACCGTCGTTCCGCATTGGAAACCGCATGTGACGCCGGTCGATCTCGACCAGGCGACGCCGGCGCAGCTCGAAGCGCTGCAGGTGACGCCATCGAACCGCAAGATCTCGGACTATGTGCTGGTGCTGGCGCACGACGTCGAGACGTTGAAGCATCGCTCGCCGCTGTTCAATGCGATCATGTACAATCGCGGCGGCATGTCGCGCGCCGAGCGCGAGATCGGTGCAGTTGGCGCCTCCATCGTCAACCGCTGCATCTACTGCGCCGCCGTTCATGCCGGGCGCTACAACCAGCTCACCAAGGACGAGACCGCCATCGCGAAGATTTTCGCCGACGGCGTCGATGCCGACATCGGCGCACGGCTCTCCGCGATCCTGCGTTTCGCCGTGAAGCTGTCCGCGTGCCCGCCCGCGGCAGACGCGAACGACCTCGCAACGCTGAAGGATGCCGGTCTCAACGATGAGGAAATCCTCGATCTGATCCTTTCGTCCTCGCTATTCGGCTGGGCGAACCGGCTGATGCATACGCTGGGAGAACCCGTCGCGGAATGAACCAGCCGCCCGCCATAGGTCCGCGCCTTCAGGCGCAGCGCAAGGCGCGAAACCTCACGCTGGCCGAGCTGGCGGAGGCGTCGGGAGTCTCGCGCTCCATGCTGTCCGAGATCGAGCGCGGCAACGCAAACCCGACCTATGGCACGCTCTGGCACCTGACGCGCGCGCTTGGCCTCGACTTCAACGGGCTGATCGATGGCATCAGCGGCGACCCGCGCTCCATCGAGCGCCAGCCGGGACACGCCACGCCCGTGATCAGCAGCGCCGACGGCAGTTGCAGCCTGCAGATCCTGTCGCCGGCGTCGATGGTCTCGGTGACCGAATGGTATCTGCTGACCTTCGAGCCCAAGGGACGCCTGACAAGCGATCCGCATACGGCCGGGACGAGCGAGCATCTGCACTGTACGGAGGGTGAAATCACGGTGAGCAGCGGCGACTCGACGATCGTGCTGCACGCAGGGGAAACTGCGCGCTACGCGGCAGACGTGCCGCACGGGCTCGTCAGCACCGGCAACGGGCCGGCCAAGGCCTTTCTTGTCGTTGCCTTCGACCAGTCGAAGCCGGGACGCACAAAATCATAAGCGGTTAGAATTCAAGAGAGGGTCAGATGCGGATTGGAATAGTTGGGGCTGGATCGATTGCGTTCGCAACGGCGTGTCTGCTTGAGCAGATGGGGCATGAGGCGACGCTGTGGTCGCCCTCCGGTGAGCGGACGAAGGAGATCGCTGCCGGAAAGCCCGTCGTCGCCGCAGGCGCGATCATTGGGGCGTTCCATCCGAAGGCCGCATCGAGCGCCGCCGAATTGGTGAAGAACGCAGAGGTGCTGGTCGTGGCGCTGCCGGGCTACGGCCACAAGCTCGTGTTCGACGCGGTCGTCCCGCACATTCGTGCCGACCAGACAGTCATCGTCAGCTCGCACGCGTCGTTCGGCGCGCTTTATCTTTCGCGTGAACTCGCCAAGCGCGGCGTGGTCGCGACCATCATCGCCTGGGGTACGACCGTCGTGACCGGCCGGCAGAAGGGGCAAACGGATGTCAACGTCAACACTGTGCGCAAGAAGGTCGACATCGCGACCGTGCCGCATTCGCGAAGCGCCGAAGGGCTTGCACTGTGCACAAAGCTCTTCGGCGATCGTTTCGTCGACCGTGGCAGCCTGATGGCGATTGCCATCAGCAACCTCAATCCGCAGAACCACATGGGCATTGCGCTGTGCAATTTGACGCGCATGGAGCGCGGCGAAACGTGGAGCCAGGGTCAGAACGTGACACCGAAGGTTGGCCGGCTGCTGGAAGAACTCGACCAGGAGCGGCTGGCGATCGCCGCGGCGCTGGGGCTCGACGTTCGTACCATCTTCCAGCACTTCCACCTGTCGTTCCACGTCCCGGTCGCATCGATCTCGGAGATGAACCAGCAGATGCACGAGGCCGGAAACGGCGGTCAGGGGCCGACAAGCGCGGAAACCCGCTATGTGCTCGAGGATGTTCCCTTCGGGCTTGTCGCGACGGCCAAGATTGGCCGCCTGGCCGGCAAGCCGGCGGTGCTGCATGAATCCGGCATCCAGATATTCTCGGCGCTCTATGGCCGCGACTTCGTTGCCGACAACGATCTTCTCGGATCACTGGGCATCGACGACATGTCGCTCGACGACCTGACGCGGCTTTCCCGCGACGGCTACTCGGTCGCCGTCTGACGCACGTGACGGGGGGTTCGTCCAGCCAGACCCAGAATTGGAACCGTCGTGTCGTCCTGCTGGCGGTTCCGATCATTCTGGCCAATCTTGCCCAGCCTGTTCTAGCGCTGGTCGATACGACCGTTGCCGGCCATCTGCCCGGCCCGCACCATCTCGGCGGTGTTGCGCTGGGCGGCATTCTCTTCAACTTCCTGTTCTGGAGTTTTGGCTTCCTGCGCATGTCAACGACCGGGCTCGCTGCACAAGCCTATGGCGCGCAAGATCAGGTCCTGCTGCGCAAGCATTTGCTGAGGGCGCTGCTGATCGCCGCTGCGGCGGGCGTGACAATCGTCATCCTGCAAAAACCGATCATCACGCTCTGCATGGGCTTGCTCGGCGGCAGCGCGGCAGTGCAGGAAAGCGCGGTGGCCTACGCTTCGGCGCGCATCTGGTCAGCGCCTGCGTCGCTAGGCAATTTCGTTCTCCTCGGCTACCTGCTCGGCATCCAGCGCGTCACACTCGGCCTCGCGCTGCAGATCGGCATGAA
This sequence comes from Rhizobiaceae bacterium, assembly GCA_035503715.1. GTDB lineage: Bacteria > Pseudomonadota > Alphaproteobacteria > Rhizobiales > Rhizobiaceae > OAS926. Next base: position 7,729 of record DATJTE010000173.1, read on the forward strand.
CGCCGTGAATCTCATCGCGACACTGACTCTGGCTGTCGGCCTGGACTGGGGCGTCGCCGGCATCGGCGCCGGCACAGCGATCGCCGAATGGGTGGCGTTTCTGATAGCGCTGTTCTTCGTAAAGCCGTTCGCGCGCTCGGATGCCATCAAATGGCGGGACATCTTCGACCGAGCTGCACTCGGGCGGTTGTTCGGCGTCAACGCGGACATTTTCCTGCGCAGCTTCTGCCTGCTCATCTCCTTCGCCTGGTTCACAAGGGCGGGTGCGGCTGAGGGCGATGTAATCCTCGCGGCGAACGCCATCCTGTTCAGCTTCCACAGCTTCATGGCGTACGGGCTGGACGGGTTCGCCCACGCGACCGAGACGCTTGTCGGATCGGCCATCGGCTCTAAAGACCGGTCCGCTTTGCGGAGCGTGATCAAGGCAGCGGCGGTATGGTCGTTTGCGGTCGCGCTGGTGTTCTCTGGTGCTTACCTGATTGGCGGCAACGCGATCGTCGCCGTGCTGACCGATCAGGAGAACGTACGCACCACAGCAGCGGTATACATGCCTTACGTGGTCATCCTGCCACTTGCCTCGTTTGTCGGCTTCCTGCTCGACGGCGTCTTCATCGGCGCACTGAAGACACGCGAGTTGCGCAACAGCATGTTCGTTTCGACGACCGCTTTCCTTGCGGTCGCCTATGGCCTGCAGGCGGCATTGGGAAATCACGGCCTGTGGCTGGCAATGATCGCCTTCATGCTGTTCCGCGCTGCTGTACTGGGAGCTTATCTACGGCGGGTAATTTCTCTTTGAAGGGACTGTCTGGTGGATTGCGCCGATGCGTCACTATGCGACGCGAAGCTTGGAGCTGCTCGCGAGCGGCATCAGCTTCGATTTTTCCAACCGCGCCGATAGTAACTTTTCTCAGCACCGCATTGCGTCCGCCAGTGCGATAGACAGCAACGAATGATTTCGAACCGCTCGGACGAACCCTAATGCCGAAGCCGGTCAATTCGCCCAATGGACATACTCGCCGTTGCGAACCTTCAAGGCATCGACGGTGCGCTTGGTGATCCTGCCTTGAGCCATGTGCCGCCACTCCTCCGCTGGGTAACACCGGGTTAACACGGAATCAGGAAGCAGCGGAAAGCTTCAGGAATTAGAATCTTCGATAAAAGGCGGAAATGCAAGGGCTACAGAGCAGTCGGGGAAGCGAAAGTCACCGCCGAAAGCTGGAACCATTGCCCTCCGAAGGCAGAGGTCACAGGTTCGAATCCTGTCGGGTGCGCCAAAACTTGCGATTGCACGCCACTGTTCGCCAAAGCCGCCGAATTCAGGCCGGTGCCGTCGCGACGTCAACAGAACCGGCGCAGCATTGTTGATGGCTCCATCTCGTCATCCATGCTGATCAGCGTCTTGCTTCCTCCGACAAGCCTCGAAAATGATGCGAAACCGTCTCACGTGGCGGAAATGGCGCATGACGAATGTACATCAAATCTGACGCGATTTTGATTTTTCGCATCCAGGTCACGGCCAATCTGATAGATCGCACAGGTTTCTGGCTGCTACGCTTGAAAAATGGGGCAACGATCCCGTCAAGCATCTGATGCAACCAAAACAGTGGGAACGATCAATGACACCGGGACATCTTTCGAGACGAAATTTCCTTATCGGCACGACGGCGCTGGCCGGCGTCCTGGCTGTAAGCGGCGTTCCGGCCCTCGCGCAGGAGGCAAAGCCAGGCGGGCGGTTCAACTATGCCGTCAACGAGACGATCGACGCTTTCGACCCGCTGGTGACAAACGCCACGATCGTGCGCACGATGCACAGCCACATTTTCGAGTCGCTCTACACCTTCGACGCCAAGTTCGGCTTGATTCCGGAACTGGCGAAAGGGCTGGAGGTTAGCGCCGACGAAAAGACCTGGACCTTCTCGCTGATTGACGGCGTCCAGTTCCACAACGGCGCCACCATGGTGGCCGACGATGTGGTCGCGAGCTGGGAACGCTTCCTGAAACTCTCCCGCCTCGCCAAGCCCATCGGGGCGAATGTCTCGAAAGTTCATGCTCCCGACGAGCGGACGGTCGTGTTCGAGTTCTCGGCCGAGCCCGGACCGTTCCTCGAGAAGCTCAGCGCTCCGCACGCCGCATTCAAGATCTATCCGCGCTCGATCGTGGAAGCAGCCGGCGACCAGCCGCTCGCCGACGACCAATTCGTTGGCACCGGTCCCTTCAAGCTGAAGGAATGGCGGCGAGGCGAGGCGCTGGTGATGGAACGGGCGCCGAATTATCGCGTGGACGAGCGCTATCAAGGGGCAGACGGGCTCGGCGGCCGCAGGACCGCCTACCTTGACGAAGTCGTCTGGAACTTCGTCTCGGAACCCGGAACCCAGGAAGCCGGCCTGCGCAGCGGACGGTTCGACCTGGCCGACAGCGTGCCGCCGGAGCTGCGCGCCACGCTGGAGGGGACAGCCGGTTTCGCCGGCACGATCCTGAAGCCGCTGAACTGGATCAACACCATGGTGAACCATCACAATCCTCCGATGGACGACCCGCGGATCCGTCGCGCCGTGCAGATCGGCATCGACCGCGAAATGGTGATGTTCGGCACCCTCGGCGATCCGGACATGATACGCCTGTCACCATCTCTGGCGTTCGAGGAGCAGGTATGGGCGAGCGACGCCGGCGCCGAGTTCTACAAGACCGACAAGGACGAAGCGCGCCGGCTGATCGCCGAAGCGGGCTACGCCAATCAGGAAATCGTCCTCATGACGACGAGGACGCTGGATAAGCTCTACAAGAGCGCGGTGCTGATCCAGCAGGAGCTGCAGGGCATCGGGCTCAACGTCCGCCTCGAAGTGCTGGACTGGGCTGCCCTGCTCGCGCACGTCACCGGGGCCGAGCTGCGTCCCAAGTGGCACCTGAGCAGCATGGAGCACAGCGTCAGGCACGATCCGTCCGGCTGGGACCTGAACTTCCGCACCGACAAGTGGACGCCATACGCCAATCCGAAGATGGATACGCTGCTCGACGAGATATCGAAGCTGCGCGAATTCGAGCCCCGCTACGCGGCGTTCAAGGGTGTCCAGCAGATCTTCCACGAGGACGTGGTCAACATAAAGATAGGAGATTACTTCGGCTGGCACGCACACCGCGCCGACGTGAAGGGTTACAAGAGCTTCAACGGCAGTGTCTTCTGGGACGTCTGGCTCGACCGTTAGCGCAAGTTGCGGCGCCGGGGTTCGTCAACCCGCCCTCGGCGTCCGCTTGCAAAATGCATGTCTGCCGGACGCCGGCTGACGAGGGCAACGCATGCTGAAATTCTTCGTCGTGCGGTCGATCAGCCTGCTGCCGCTGTGCGTGCTGATCGTCACGATTGCATTCACACTGTTGCATCTGGTTCCAGGCGACCCGGCGGTGGTGATGCTCGGCATCGACGCGACGCCGGAGCGCATCGCCGAGATGCAGACGAGGCTCGGGCTCGATCGCCCTTTCCTCGAGCGCTATTTGGTTTATCTAGCGAACGTGGCGCAGGGGGATCTCGGTTACTCGAACTTCCTCAGCAAGGACGTGCTTCCGGCTATCGTCGAGCGTCTGCCTGTGAGCTTGCTGCTGGCGGCCATGAGTCTATTCTGGGCCGTGCTGCTCGGCGTCCCCGCCGGCGTTTTCGCCGCCGCCCATCGCGGCAGCCTTATTGATCGTGCGGTCATGTTCTCGTCGCTGGCGGGCATGTCCATCCCGAGCTTCTGGTTCGGCCTCATCCTCATCATGGTGGTTGGCGTCTGGTTCGGCGTGCTGCCGACGGGCGGTTACGTCTCGCCGTTCGAAAATCCCTGGGAGGCGCTCAAACACATGATGCTGCCGTCGCTCAGCCTTGGCTTCATCCAGATGGCGCAGGTGGCTCGCATGACGCGCTCGGCGATGCTGGAAATCCTGCGCCAGGACTACATTCTCGTGGCGCGTGCCAAAGGCATGCCGGAATTCACGATCCTCTTCAACCACGCGCTCCGCAACGGCTTGACCAGCATTCTGACCGTGCTGGCGCTGATCTTCGCCGAAGTCCTTGGCGGTGCGCTGGTGACGGAGCAGATATTCAGCCTGCCCGGGCTGGGCCAGCTCATCGTCAGCGCCGTCGGCTTCCGCGACTATCCCGTGATCCAAGGCTCGCTGGTGGTCGTTGGCATCGCCTACGTGCTCATAAATACACTGACCGATGCCGCGTATCGGATCATCGACCCGAGGATCAGGGACTCATGAGCGCTGCACAGACGCTCGGACGTAAGTCCGGTTTTGCCGGCGCGCTGTCGCTGATCCGGGGCAACGGCCAAATCCTGTTCGGCGTTGTCGTGCTTGTCGTGCTTGGCGCGCTGGCTGTGCTGGCTCCGCTCGTGGTCAGCTATCCGCCCGAGTTGACCTCCGTGATGAACAGGCTCAAGCCGCCCAGTCTCGAGCACATATTCGGCACCGATGCGTTCGGGCGCGACGTGTTCAGCCGCTTCGCCTACGGCGCGCGCTATTCGCTTCTAATCGGCGCGACCACGATGCTGGCGACCACGGTGATCGGCAGCGCGATCGGCATCTTCTCCGGATATGTCCGGGGCACCATCGACCTGATGCTGATGCGGGTGATGGAAGCGTTCATGGCGATCCCGGCGATTCTGCTTGCAATAGCGCTGCTCGCCATCCTCGGGAACAATCTCGGTAACCTGGTGATCGCGTTGTCGATTGCCTACATCCCGAGACTGGCGCGCATCGCCCGCGGGCTGACGCTGACGATCAGCGAGGAACTCTACGTCGAATCGGCCCGCGCCGTCGGCGCCCGCCCGCTGCGCATCGTGTTCCACTACATCCTGCCGCAATTGTTGCCAGCGATACTGGTGCAGTCGAGCTTCGTTTTCGCCTATGCGGTGATCTCGGAGGCGGGGCTGAGCTTTCTCGGCGTCGGCGTTCAGCCACCCGCGCCGTCCTGGGGCGGCATTCTCAGCGACGGCCGCACCTACATGGCGATCGCGCCGTGGATCACCGTCTTTCCGGGACTCGGCATTCTGCTCATCGTGCTCGGCCTCAACCAGCTCGGCGACGGCCTGCGTGACGCGCTCGATCCGCGGCTCAGAAGCCTGAGCTGAACACCAAACCACAGACACTTCAGGGAGAACCACCGAATGTCCATCGTTCTGAAGGCCGGCAAGATCATCGACGGCACCGGCAAGGCGTCCTTTGCCGGCGACGTGGTGATCGAAGGCGACCGTATCGCCGTCGTCGGAGCTGGCGCAGCGCCAGCCGCCGGTGCCCAGGTGATCGACGTTTCAGGCCACACCGTCTTGCCGGGGCTGATCGATCCGCATGTGCACATCACGTACGGGGAAACGGTGGTCGAGCCGCGCTCCTGGACGGGTTTCTCCAAGGTGAATACCGAACAGGAGGACGGCTTCTTCCGGATGGCAGACAAGGCCGGGCGTGACGTCGCCATGGGTGCCTACGCCTGCCGTCGGACGCTGCTCGCCGGCTTCACGACGGTTCGCGATGTCGGCGTCGCCGCCGGCTACAGCGACATCGTGCTGCGCGAGGCGATCAAGAACGGCTTTCTGATCGGCCCCCGCATCCTCGCTTGCGGCGGCGGCATCGCCATAACCGGCGGCCACGGCTGGAACATCGGTGTCGTCGAGGCGGACGGTGTTGACGCGCTTCGGTTGGAGACGCGGCGCCAACTCAAGGCCGGAGCCGACGTCATCAAGATATTCGCCACACGAGCAGGTGGCGGCGAATGGTCGGGCGGGCCAGAGTTCTCGGTGGATGAGATGCGCGTCATCTGCGACGAGGCTCACCAGCGCGGCAAGCATGTCGCCGCTCACGCCGTCGGCGCCGAAGGCATCAAGCGTTCGGTGCTCGCTGGTGTCGACACCATCGAGCATGGCTGCCTCGTCGACGAGGAGGGCGCCGAGATGATGGCAGAGCGCGGCACCTGGCTGATCTCGACTCTCTATCCCTTCGAGCGCCAGGCTACCCGTGCCAAGGAGCTCGGCTATCCCGGCCATATGGGCTCGTCCTCCGCGGCGATCATGGAAGTCTATCCGGACAATCTGCGCATGGCCGCGCGCAAGGGCGTGAAGATTGCGTTGGGGTCCGACTGCGGCATTCCCGATCTGACGCCGCACGGCGAGAACGCGCTGGAGATCGTGCTCTATGCGCAGTTGGTCGGCGTTCCCGCGGTGAACGCGATCCATTGCGCGACAGGCGCTGCTGCCGAAGCGATCATGCTCGGGAAGGAGATCGGCACTCTTACGCCCGGCAAGATCGCCGACGTGGCGGTGGTCCGCGGCGACGTGGAGGCAGACCTTTCGCTTCTTCTCGACCACGACAACATCCGCCATGTCTTCCAGGCCGGGGTGCAGTCGGTGGAGAACGGCAGGCTCATTGTCTGAAGCGTCGGCGCGGGTGCGTCGCGCCTGCGCCTAGTCGCCGTATCGCGTGACCGGATAGTGCGTCGAACTCTTGATCCTGCGGATCGCGATCAGCGACTTGAACTGTTTGATGTTGGCATTGTCGTGGAAGAGGTCGGTAATGATGGCGTCGTACTCTTCGATGTCCGCCACGTGGACAAGCAGCACGAAATCGGCGTCGCCTGTCACGTAGTAACAGTGCAGGATCCGCTCGTTCCTCAGCACCGACTTCTTGAATTGGTCGATCAGGTCTGGCCGTTCGCGCTCGATCGTCACCTCGACGATGACGGTCATGCTCCGGCCGACCATCACCGGATCGATAATGGACACGTCCGCGACGATGACGCCTGTTTCGCGCAGGCGCTTGACGCGCCGAAGACAGGTTGCCGGCGAGCTGTTCACGCGCTCGGCGAGTTCCGAAACGGGAAGCTGGTTGCTCCGCTGAAGTTCCTTGAGGAGCCGCAGGTCGAGATCGTCGAGTTCAACGGTCATTCAGGTCACCCTCCGCGTCATTCCGCACCTCGCATTGAACCTGGAAGTCGAATTCGGGCGAAATATGAAATCTGATTGGTGCGGCTGTCCAGTAGTTTGGAGCCAGAAACTGAAATTACAGACGAAATGAATGCCATGACCATGAGTGACGACCCCGCCGACGTTCAGGACCGCACTGTCCCCAAGGCAGCGCTCGAGCGGCAGGCGCCGACCTTCGACGGCGTGCTCGAAGCGAGGGACAGGCTGTCAGCGCATCTCCAGCCGACGCCGCTGACCTACTCGACCGGCCTTTCGGACCTCCTGGGAGCGGAAGTGTGGCTGAAGGTTGAGACCATATCGCCGATCGCCAGCTTCAAGGCGCGCGGCGCGCTCAACCATATATTGCTGGCGCTCGGGGCAGGGACCTGCAGCGGCGCGGTGACGTCCTCGACCGGCAACCACGGACAGGGTGTCGCCTACGCAGCAAAACTCGTCGGCGTGCCGGCGGACATCTTCCTGCCGGTGGGCAGCGTCGCGATCAAGAAGCGGATGATCCGCCTGTTCGGTGGAACGGTCCACGAGGTCGGCCGCGACATCGATGACGCAAAGGAATATGCGCGCCAGTTTGCGGCCGAGCGCAACGCGACCTTCGTGGACGACGGCGAATCCGTGCCGATGATTGAGGGCGCGGCCACGCTAGGGCTGGAGCTCGCGGAAGGTCTCGCCGGGATAGATCGCGTCTATACGCCGATGGGCAGTGGCGTGCTGGCGACGGGTGTGGGTCTTTCGGTGCACAGCCGCCAGCCAAATGCCGAGGTCATCGCGGTTCAGTCGCATGGCTCGCCGGCGATGGTGGAGAGCTTCCGGGCGCGGCGGCCGGTGGAGCGGCCGATCGATACCTTCGCCGACTGCATCGTATGCCGTGTGCCGGCATTGCAGGCGCTGGACGGCATCCTGCGGTGGGTAGACGATTGCCGTCTTGTCTCCGACGATGACTTGCTCAGCGCCATGCACACGATGCTGGTGCTCGGGCATATCCTTGTCGAACCGGGCGCTGCTTCGGTGCTTGCCCGTGCCTTCCTCGACAGGGAGCAGATCCGCGGTAAGCGCATCGTGCTGGTCGTCTCCGGGGCGAATGTCGACAACGGCATGATCGCACGTGCATTGTCGAAACCGGCTTTGGGGGGATAGCGATATGCAGGCGCGGGTTGCGCAAGAACGCGTTGCGGAGGCCGTCGATCTGCTGGCGGCGCTAGTAGCGTTCGACACCACGTCGCACAGGTCGAATCTCGATTTGATCCGCTGGGTGGCGGACCTTCTGTCGAATGTCGGGGCAGGAGTCTCCATCCTCCCGTCACCGGACGGGACCAAGGCCAACCTCTTCGCCACGCTGGGCGGTGCACTCGACGGCGGCGTCGTGCTGTCCGCCCACACCGATGTCGTTCCGGCGCATGCGCCGGACTGGCAGAGCAACCCGTTCGAGCTGGCCCGGCGGGGCGAGCGCCTGCACGGCAGGGGCACCTGCGACATGAAGGGCTTCATCGCCTGCGCCCTGGCCTTCGCCCTCCGATTCGACGCCACGGAATCGGCCGTTCCGCTGCACATCGCGCTTTCCTACGACGAGGAACTCGGCTGTCTCGGCGTGCCCGGCATCGTCTCCGAGCTTGGCCGTTCGCTGCCGCGCCCGGCGCTGGCGATCGTGGGGGAGCCCACGAGCATGCGCCCGATCACCGCGCATAAGGGCTACCGGGCCTTCGAAACGAATTTCGCCGGCGTGCCGGCCCATTCCAGTCGTCCGGGAGACGGCGTCAGCGCCATTCGGATCGCCAATGCGTTCATGACGGCGCTGGACCGGCTCGCTGGCGAACTCGCCACCGGTGTCACGGTGGCGGGAATGGAGCCGGCTTGCGCAACGCTCAATGTCGGTCGCATCGAGGGTGGCCTCGCGACCAATGTCGTGGCGCCGCAATGCCGCATTTTCTGGGAGCTTCGCCCGGTGCCTGGTACGGATGTGGACGCAGCATTGCGGCGGCTGGACGAGATGGTCGGCGAGAGCCTTCCGCAGGATCTCGCATCGCGCGACGCACGCACGCTTATCGCCACCCGGCAAACCGCCGCCGAGCCGGTGTTCGCCGACAGGGGCGGCCCCGCGTTCAGACTTGCGCGTGAACTGACGGGCGTTGCGCTCGAGGAAACGGCGGCCTACGGATCGGAAGCGGGCTTCTTTCACGAGGCTGGGCTGTCGACCGTTATCGTCGGCCCAGGCGACGTCGGGCAGGCTCACAGGATCGACGAGTATATCGAGATGAGGGATATTTCCGCCGGCCTCGCCTTCCTGGATGCCCTGGGTGAGCGCCTCCGAACCAATGGCCTGGACGGCCTATGACGGCAGGGAACCGGCTGCCGGCAGCCGACGTGCTTCTGCGCGTCGAAAATCTCACGGTGGCCTTCGGGCGCGAGGGCGCTTCCGAGCCTGTCGTGGAAGATCTGTCGTTCGAGGTCAGGGCAGGCGAAACGCTGGCTCTTGTCGGAGAATCCGGGTCGGGAAAATCCGTGTCCACACTTGCTGCCGTGGGACTTATCGGCGCGCGCGGAGGGCACCTGAGGTCGGGGAGATCGCTCTACCGGCGCGCTTCCGGAGAAGTGCTGGACCTGGTCCGGACGCCAGAGCGGCAGCTACGCCGCCTGCGCGGGCTGGAGATCGGTATGATCTTCCAGGAGCCGATGACCTCGCTCAACCCGCTGTTCAAGATCGGGCGGCAGATATCCGATGCAGCGCGCCACCATCGTGGCATCTCGGCGAGGGAGGCGCGGGCGCTCGCGTTCGATATGCTGAGGCGCGTGCGGATCGCCGATGCCGAGAAGCGGCTCGACCAATACCCGCATGAGCTGTCCGGTGGCATGCGCCAGCGGGTGATGATCGCCATGGCGCTTTCCTGCAATCCGCGGCTGTTGATCGCGGACGAACCGACAACGGCGCTCGACGTTACGGTTCAGGCGGAAATTCTCAACCTCATCAAGCATCTACAGAACGACCTTGGAACGGCGGTGCTATTCATCTCGCACGATCTCAGCGTCGTCAGCGAAATGAGCGACCGTATTGTCATCATGAATGCCGGCCGGAAAGTGGAGGAAGGCACGGCTTCCGACGTTCTGCTCAAACCGCAGGAACCCTACACAAAAGCACTGCTCAGCGTCGTGCCGACGCTTGGTGAAACGGCGGGCGAACCCGGACCTGTGAGGATCGAGGCGAGGCCGGGCGGGTCGCGGCCGACTGCGATCCCGGCGACGGCTGGCAATGCGCCTCTGCTGGTCGTGCGTGATCTCGCCAAGCGTTTCGAGCTGCGTCGAGGCTTGTTTCGTGGCGTTACCGGCGAGGTGCACGCGGCGCGCGGGGTCAGCTTCGAGATTGCGCATGGACAGACGCTTGGCCTGGTGGGGGAAAGCGGGAGCGGCAAGTCAACGGTGGGGCGCTGCATTCTGCGACTTACAGAGCCGGACGGCGGTTCTGTGCTGGTCGACGGCGTGGACGTGCGGACATTGCCGCGCCGGTCGATGGACGCGCTCAGGCAAGACATGCAGATCGTCTTCCAGGATCCCTATGCGTCGCTCAACCCGCGCAAGACCGTGCACGACATTGTTGGCGAGCCGCTCGTCATCCACCGCAAGGCGGCAGGCAGCGAGCTCGAGGGCCGCATCGAGTGGTTGTTCGCCAAGGTGGGGCTGCGCCCGGAACACATGCGGCGTTATCCGCACGAATTCTCCGGCGGCCAGCGCCAGCGCATCGGCATAGCGCGGGCGATCGCCCTCAATCCAAAGCTTGTCATCGGTGACGAGCCAGTTTCGGCTCTGGACGTCTCCGTGCGGGCGCAGATCGTCAACCTCATGATCGACCTGCAGGAGGAACTGGGCATCTCCTATCTCTTCATTTCGCACGACATGGCGGTGGTAGAACGCATGAGTCATCGTATCGCGGTGATGCGGGCGGGAGAGGTCGTGGAGATTGGCAGGCGCCAGGAAATCCTTTCCGACCCCCGCCATCCCTATACCCGTAGGTTGATTTCGGCGGTACCCGCCATCGATCCCGGCCGTCGCCGCGACGTACGGCCGATACCGGTCGACACACCCATCAGCGCCATTCGTCCGCCCAACTGGAATCCCGAACCGGTCGTCTACGGTTCGGTGGGAAGCGACCACAGCTACGCGCTCGGCGACTGAGTCCCGGAACGTCTCGCTGAATCAGGCCTACCGCGTGACGCTCAGCTTATCGCTCGCAAGAGTCTGATCGGCTTGCCAGGAGTCAGCGCTTCAGCCGCAATGACGATGCCGCGCGCGTCGATGCCGTAGTGGCGATAGAGCTCGGCGATCGAACCGGTCTGGCCGAAATGCTCGACGCCGAGCGAGCGTGTGCGGTGTCCATGGACGGAGCCCAGCCATGCAAGCGTCGCCGGATGCCCGTCGATCACAGTGACGATACCGCAGTGCGAGGGAATATCAGCAAGCAGCCGCTCGACATGACTCGACGCATGGACAAGGCCAGCTTCGCGGGCGCGCTGTGCGGCGGTCCAGCCAGCATTGAGCCTGTCGGCAGAGGTGATTGCCAGCAGGCCGACGTCGCGGCGGTCCTCGGCCATGAGCCCAACTGCCTCGATCGCTTCCGGCGCCACCGCCCCGGTATAGACGACGACGATCTGTGCATTGGGGCCGGGACGGCGCATCCAGTACCCGCCGTTGACGACATCCTGCGCCAGGGCGGGCGAGATCTCGCGCCTGGGCTGTTCGATCGAGCGCGTGGAGAGGCGCAGGTAGACCGAGCCGCCGGTGGTGTCGCGCAGCCACGTCAACCTGTCCGGCTCAGCCTCGCCGGACCGCTGCATGTATTCGAACGCCCACCGCATGAGGACCGAGAGTTCGTCGACGAAAGCCGGCTCGAAACTCGCCAGGCCGTCCTGGGCCATGCCGATCAGCGGCGTCGCGATCGACTGGTGGGCGCCTCCTTCCGGCGCCAGTGTTATGCCCGAAGGCGTTGCGGCGAGCAGGAAGCGGGCATCCTGATAGCAGGCATAGTTCAATGCATCCAGGCCGCGCTCGATGAACGGGTCATAGAGTGTACCGACAGGCAGCAGCCGCTCGCCGAAGATGGAATGCGACAGCCCAAGCGCCGACAGCATGATGAACAGATTCATCTCCGCGATGCCCAGCTCCATATGCTGGCCGCCAGGTGAGAAAGCCCAGTTGTATGTTGAAGGAATACGCTCGGCCTTGAAGAGGTCGGCCATCGTCTCCTTGGCAAACAGGCCGCGCCTGTTCACCCAGGTGCCGAGGTTGGTGGAGACAGTGACGTCTGGCGACGTGGTTACGATGCGATCCGCGAATGCGGCATCCGACTTCGCGATCTCGTGCATGATCAGGCCGAAGCCTTGCTGCGTCGACATCGATGGCTGGGCGCCGAAGACAAGCCGCTCCGGCACCGGCACTGCCGCGGTTTCATAGCGGCGGCGGCCACGCCGAGCGAAAGGCACGGCCTTGAGAAAGTCGTGGACGGCATCGTCGGGTATTTCGACGCCTTCGAACGGCTCCCACTCGCGGCCCTCTCGCACGCCCATCGCGGTGCGCAGCTTCTCCAACTGCGACGGCGTCATCAGTCCGGCATGGTTGTCCTTGTGGCCGGCGAGCGGCAGGTCGAAGCCTTTGATTGTGTAGGCAATGAAGCAGACTGGCCGGTCATGCGTCCGTGCTGCCTCGAACGCCTCGAGCAGCGACGGCAGGTCGTGGCCGCCGAGATTGCCCATGAGCGCGGCAAGCTCCTCGTCGCTACGCGTCTCGATGAGCTTCGACACCGGGCCTTGATCGCCGAGATCGTCGAGCAGGCGCCTGCGCCACGCAGCGCCGCCCTGGAAGGTGAGGGCCGAATAGAGCTGGTTCGGGCAGGCGTCGATCCATTCGCGCAGGCGTTCGCCACCGGGCTCGGCGAAAGCTTCCTGCTGCAGTCGGCCGTGCTTAAGCACGACGACGTCCCAACCGAAGTTGCGGAAGATAGCCTCGAAGCGTGACCACAAGCCTTCGCGCACCACTGCATCGAGGCTCTGGCGATTGTAGTCGACGACCCACCAGGTGTTGCGCAGGCCGTGCTTCCAGCCCTCCAGCAGCGCCTCGAAGATGTTGCCCTCGTCCATCTCGGCATCGCCGACCAGGGCGATCATCTTGCCCTCCGCGAGATCGCCGCCCCAACCCTTCGCCCGGACATAGTCCTGCACCAGCGAGGAGAAGAGTGTCTGTGCGACGCCGAGCCCGACCGAGCCCGTGGAGAAATCGACGTCGTCGGTATCTTTGGTGCGCGACGGATAGGACTGCACGCCCTTATAGCCGCGGAAATTTTTCATCTTCTCAAGCGTCTGGTTGCCGAGCAGATACTGGATGGCGTGGAAGATCGGGCTCGCATGCGGCTTGACCGCCACACGGTCCTCCGGCCGCAGCGCGTGGAAGTAGAGCGCGGTCATGATCGTCGCGAGCGAGGCGGACGAAGCCTGGTGGCCGCCAACCTTCAGCCCGTCGCCATTGTCACGCAGATGGTTGGCATTGTGGATCATCCACGTCGCCAGCCACAGCACCTTGCGCTCTAGCGCAGCGAGCATTTTGAGATCGGTCATCGCATCCCCTGTCGGCAACAAAACATAAGGCATGCGTACGGGCGAGGGTGGCCAAACTTGCACTGTATTGCGGTCGCTGTTAGCACTAAATACCGGCTAGGGCGGCGACATTGGTGAAACGTGCCAATTACTCAAATTGACGACATAGATCGGAAAATCCTGCGCGCGCTTCAGGCGGACGCCAAGATTACGGTCGGCGAACTCGCAGAAAAAGTCGGGCTGTCGCCGTCGCCCTGCGCACGGCGCGTGCGGCTGCTCGAGAAGGCGGGCGTCGTGAAAGGCTATACAGCGATCGTCGATCAGAGGAAGGTCGGCCTGCCGATCAGCGCCTTCGCCTCGATCAAGCTCGAACGGCAGCGTGAGGAGGATCTCGATCGCTTCGCCGACGCCGTCTCGCACTGGCCGGAAGTGGTTGACTGCTACTTGATGACAGGCCAGCGCGACTATCTCATGCGCATTGTCGCTGCCGATCTCGAGGCCTATGAGCGCTTCCTGAAGGACAAGCTCACGCGGCTCGACAACGTCGCGTCAATCGAAACGAGCTTCGCGCTAGGCCAAGTCAAGCGTTCCGAAATTCTCCCCATGGGCTAGCCTGCGGTGGATGTCGCCTCGCGGCCCGGTTGCTTGCGCCTAAGCCCCCAAGTACGCGATGAGCCGTTCAGCATTGTCATGGAATAT
>DATJTE010000174.1:0-53455 GCA_035503715.1 Rhizobiaceae bacterium
ACCGTCGCAGTAACCTTCGGCGCGGAAGCAGCGCCGCTGGCCGTGACATTGAAGGCGATGGCGCCTGAAGCCTGCTGCGTCAGCTTGCCGATTTCGGCCAGCGTTCCCTGGATCGTCGCCTGGATCGTCTCATTCGCATAGGACGCGATGCCCGTCGCGGAAAGATCGCCGGAGCGGACGGCGATGTTCTGTGCGGTCACGGCGCCGGCAGCGTCGCGCGACACCTCCGCCGAGACGGCGACACGCTCGCCGAGTACGGGCCGTGCCGCCGGCGGCAGCACCCCGGCCAAAAGATTGGAAAGCACATTGAGTGCGAGCGACCCATCCTCGCGTGAGACGACGCCGGAAACCTGCGTCGTCTGGGAACCACTCGCCAGCGTGGCCGAGGCGATCGTTAGTCGCGTTGGCTCGACCGTGACGTTGATCTTCGCCGTCAGCGCGCCGGCAAGCAGGGAGGCTATCTGCTCGTTGGTCGAGCCGGCGGTCGCGGCCGTCGCATCGATGGCGACCGGGCCGGTGCCTTTGCCGATGTCGAACGCATCCGAATGGATCGTGGCGTTCAATCCGGTGATTTCGACGAGCTTCGTCGAGACGAGGTCAAGCGCGACGTTCGCATCGACCGCAGGCGCATCGCCAGCGCCGAAGGCGCGCAGCGTCAGCCGGCTGAGGTCGAGCACGATCGGGTCCGTCTCTGAGCCGACATTTACTCGGATCGGCCCGTTCGATGCGTTGAGGTTCATCGACAGATCGGAGGCGCCGTCGGGATCGTATTGACCTGAAGCGGACGCCGTCGCCGCGGTTCCTTTCAGGTCGGCTCGCTCGATGTCGATGCCGCCATCATTGAGGATCGTCGCCGCGACATCGAAATTCGTCTGGCCTGCAAGCAGGGGCTGCGCGAGCGCCGGTGCGAACTTCTGGAACTCGCCGTCGCCTTTCGCTTCGACGCGACGGCCGCGCTCGGTCACCTGATGTGTCGCCGACAGCCGCGTCACGACTGCGCCGTCGACCGCGAACGTCCCCTGCCCTTTCCAGTTCGACACCGGGCCGGAGCCGGCGATCTTGATGTCCACCGGCGGTGCGCCGGGCAGCCGCAGGAAATTGGCGAGCACGCCCCCGGCCGGCTCCGCGCCCCTCACCTCGATGTCGAGCCTGTTTTCGTTCGGCGCAAAATCGATCGACGCCGTCAGCGTGCCCTCGCGCCCGTCGCGCCGTGCGATGTTGAGATCGGTCGCGATCGTCAGCGGCGACGCGTCGGCCTTGAGCGAACCCTCGGCGGAAATCTCCGCCACCTGGCCTGCCAACTCGCCGCCGAGCGCAATGATAGGCAGGTCGATGCGGCGAATGTCGAGATCGACCGGCAGCGAGAATGGTTCGTCGCTCGCATTCGGATCGGGCTTCGGCAGCCGCGCGACTTCGATCCGGCCGGCGCGAACGCTGTCGGCGTCGACGCCCGACGAGAAAAGCGCGAAAGGCGACCACACGGCCTCCACGTCGCGCACGACGAGCCACGGCCCTTCGGTGTCCGATAGCACGACATGATCGAGCTTGAGATTGCCGCTCCAGATGCCGGATATACCGCCGATCTCGACCTTGCTGGTCTCGGTCGATGCCATCGATGAGATCAGGCTGGCCAACGCGCCGCGGCCAGGTTCGGTAAGCGTCAGAATCGCGAGCGTCGTCGCGCCGAGCACGATCACCAGGACGAAAAGAAACCAGAGAGTGCGGAGAACGCGGCGCAGGCTCTTCATCGGCCGGTCAGAAGGCCTGCCCGACGCCGGCATAGATGCCGAAATCCGGGTCGCCGGGATCCTTGTTGAGCGGCACGGCCGCATCCACCCGCAGCGGCCCGAACGGCGTGAGGTAGCGGATGCCGATGCCGGCGCCGAACTTCACGTCGGAGAAATCCGGGAAAGTATCTTCCGATACCGTGCCGGCGTCGATGAACGGGACGACGCCAAAGGTTTCGTTGATCGCTATGCGCATCTCGACCGAAGCCTCAGCGTAGGAAAGGCCGCCGGTTGGGTCGCCGTCCGCATCCTTCGGCCCGATGCCCTGGTAGGCATAGCCGCGGACGGAGCCGCCGCCGCCCGCGTAGAAGCGCCGGTCAGCGGGAATCTCGTCAAGGTCGGCGCCAAGGATCGAGCCGCCCGCGACGCGCCCTGCAAGAACGAACGATCCGTCCTTGTCGAAGGAGAAATAGGTCGAGCCTTCGCCCTTGACCTTCACGAAGGGCACGCCGTTGAGAATGTCATAGCTCGGCTCCACGAAAGCGAGCAGCCGGAAGCCCTTGGTCGGGTTCAACCGGTTATCCCGCCGATCCCAGATGTATTGCAGCGGAATGCTGGCGATAAGATGTCGCTTGAAGCCGAACGAGTCCTCGATCTTTGACCACTCCAGCGCAAGTTCCGCCGAGACGTTCTGTGTGCGTGTCAGATCGTAAGCGACGCCGACTCCGCCTTTTACGGAGAAGCGGTCATATGCGTCAGGATGCTCGAATGCCGCCTTCACATTGGCGAAGAATTTCGAGGCAGGCCCGATCACGCCCGGTTTCTCGAACATGATCGCGGCATTGTAATTTAGCTGGCCGTACTCGCTGGTGTCGCCGATGCGGCTGATCGAGCCTTCGATGCGCAGCTTCTCGGCGCGGCCGAACAGATTGCGGTGTCCCCAATAGCCTTCGATGCCGGCGCCTTCCGTGTTGGAGTATGTTACGCCGGCGCCGAAATAGCGCATCTTGCGCTCGGTCACGTTGACCGAGATCGGAATCTGGCCACTCTCGTCCAGCGCATCGGCCTCCTGCACGCCGACGCTGGAAAACACGCCGAGAGCGAGCAGCCGCTCGCGCGCGTCGTCGACATCTTCCGGTGAATATGTTTCGCCGCGCGGCAGCCCGGTCATGTATTCGACGAAGTCGCGATCGACCTGTTCGGTGCCGTCGACCGTGGTCTCGCCGTACCCCGCGATCGGCCCGGCTTCGAGGATCAGCGTCACGTCGAGCGTCGAGGTCGCATGGTCGGCGACGATCTCGCGGTCGGCGATCCTGGCGAGCGGCCGTCCCTCTTCCTTCAGCCTGCGGACAATCGCCGCCTCCGCTTTGAGAATGGCGTCTGAACTTGCGTTGCCCCCGGGGATAAGATCGAACTCCGCCGGATCGAGGGCGGCGGCATCGCCGCGCAGCGCGACATCGCCGAGCACGAACGTCGCGCCGGGCGTGATGGTGATCGCCACCGGCACCGGGCCGGCGCCGAACTCGACGTCGGGCGGCAGATCGTCCAGCGAGCGTCCTGCAATGGTGATGTCGACAACGCCTTCGTAGCGCGAGGCGGCGTAGAGCGCGGCGATAAGCGTCTCGCGTTCACGCGACGCTTTCGACAAGAGCCCAAGCGAACCGGAAACAGGCTCCTCCTCTTCGGCGATCATCACCGAAGCGTCTTCAAGGTCATCCTTGAGGTCATCATCGTCGCCGAGCACCTCGAGCGTGACCGTGTAGTTGAGCGGATCGACAATGTCGGAGAAATCATCTTCGGGCTCGAAAATCTTGAGGCCGAAGATCTCCAGCGCAAAAGCGCCGGGCGCGCTTCCGGGCGCCATCAATAGCAATGCGGCACACAGCAGGACGAGGGAAGCCGTCCTGCCGCCAAAACTCCCCCCGGAGCAACGCGATACACTCGCCGGCATTGGTCCACAGTAGCCACCCAAAAATAAAATTGAAATGAAGTTTTGAAGCGCCCGTAAAGGGGCCACAATCAATCCGTCAGGATCGCGCTGGCGGAACTCTCGACACGCAAGGCCAGGAAGGGCGGCCGAGTGGCAGTCGAATTTCGTATGGTTAACAGCGAGTTACGACGGTTTTCGCCAAAACCGCGGCAGGCGGTCGATCCTGCCCTGCCCCTGAAGAATCGGGCGGCGGATAGATGCGTATGGAGGGCTCTGATGCGCGCGGCACGCACCATTTTCACGACGATCCTGTTCGTTCTCGGCTTTGCGATCCAGGGCTTCGCCCAGGATGCGGCGCGAACCGTCGTCACCACCGAGAATCACGACTATTTCGGCTTCGATTTGAGGGCCGAGCAGAACATCTCGCTCGACCAGTGCAAATCGGTCTGCCTTGGCGATCCCTCCTGCCGCGCCTTCACCTACAACACCAAGGCCAAATGGTGTTTCCTGAAGTCCGATTACGCGCTGATGCAGCCCTTCAGCGGAGCTGTCGCAGGCAAGGTCGTTCCGGTCTCGGGCGATCCCGACATCGGCGCCCCGGCGGATCTGACCTTCCTGCCGGAATGGCTGCCGGATGAAGCGCGCCTCTACCGGGCTTCGCTGAACGCCGACAAGATTGCCGTCGGTGAAGTCGGCCTTGCGACGCTTATCTCCAACGCCGAGCAGGCCTTGCGGATGAACGATCCACGTTCGGCGATGAACAATTTCCTCGCCGCCGTCGTCATCTCGCCCGACGACAGCGCGCTCTGGGCGGCGCTTTCCCGCGCCATCATTGCAACCACGGCGGCCAATGGCACGGAAGGTGCCGCCTTCCAGCGCGACGCCACCTCGTCCGCCTGGGTTGCCTACCAGACCTCGCGTACGGCAGCTCATCGCGCCGACGCGCTGCATGCGATGGCGCAAGGCCTCGACCGGCGCGACCTCTATCGCCCGGCGATCAATGCCTATCTCGCAAGCCTCGCGCTCGTTCCGTCTGCTGAAATCCAGGCCGAGCTGGACGACCTGCGCGCCCGAAAGGGCTTCCGCGTCGTCGAGCACACTGTCGATTCCGACAGCGCCAGCCCGCGTGTCTGCGCCGTCTTCTCCGAGGATCTCGTGAAGGCCGGCGTCGATTACGCGCCCTTCGTCACCGTTGACGATCAGGCGCCGAAATCCGTCGAAGCCGAAGGCCGGCAGATCTGCGTCAGCGGGCTGACCCACGGCAACCACTATCGCGTCGTGTTCCGCGAAGGCCTGCCGGCCGCGCTCGGCGAGGTCATCGAAGCGCCGGTGCTACTGTCGATCTACGTGCGCGACCGCGCGCCGTCCGCGCGCTTCACCGGCGACAGCTTCGTGCTGCCCTCGACCGCCCGCCGCGGCATTCCGGTCGTCACCGTCAACATGTCGGCCGCCAAGATGCAGCTTTACCGCATCGGCGACCGCTCGCTGGCCCAGCTTCTCTCCGGCTACCAGTTCCTGCGCCAGCTCGACGGCTACGACATCGGCACGATCGCCAACCAGATGGGCGCGCCCGTCTGGGAGGGCGAACTCGAAATCGCCAACGATCTGAACAAGGAAGTCACGACCAGCTTCCCGGTCGACGAGGCGCTGCCAGACCGCAAGCCCGGCGTCTACGTGCTGACCGCTACGCCCAACGACGATCGCCGCGATTCCTGGGAGCAGCGCGCCACGCAGTGGTTCGTCGTCTCCGACATCGGGCTCTCGACCTATACCGGCCAGGACGGCCTCAACGTCTTCGCTCGTTCGCTGTCGACCGCCAAGCCGATCGCCAACACCGAGCTGACGCTGCTTGCCAAGAACAACGAGATCCTCGGCACGGCGAAAACCGACGCCTCGGGCCGCGCCACCTTCACGCCCGGCTTGACCCGCGGCACGAACGGCATGGTTCCAGCCGTGCTGATGGCCGCGCAGGGTGATCAGGACTTCGTCTTCCTCGACATGGCTCGCGCCGGCTTCGACCTGTCCGACCGTGGCGTCGAGGGCCGCGCCGCGCCCGGCGCACTCGACGTCTATGCCTGGACCGAGCGCGGCATCTACCGCGTCAGCGAAACCGTCCACGCCGCGGCTCTCGCCCGCGACGCGTCAGCCAAGGCGGTGGAGAACCTGCCGCTCACCTTTATTTTCCGCCGCCCTGATGGCGTCGAGGACCGCCGCATCATCAGCGACGGCCGCTTCGCCGGCGGCCACACCGCCGACCTCGAACTTGCCGCCAATGCGATGCGCGGCACCTGGACGCTTTCGGTCCACACCGATCCCGAGCAGGCCGCCGTCGCAACCCAGCAGTTCCTCGTCGAGGACTTTGTGCCGGATCGCATCGAGTTCGACATGACGGCGAACCGCGAGGAGATCGCCATCGGCGAAACCGCCGACATTACCGTCGACGGCCGCTTCCTCTACGGCGCGCCGGCCGCGGGCCTGGCGCTCGAAGGCGAAGTGAAGCTCGCCACCACGCGTGAGTGGGAGCGTTTCAAGGGGTACTCGTTCGGCCTCGCCGACGAGGAACAGGGCGAGGCGACCCGCGTGCCGCTCTCCGGCCTGCCCCTGATCGGCGAAGACGGCAAGGCGACCTTCCCGGTCGTCATCGACAGCGTTCCCTCGACGACGCGCCTGATCAACGCCGAGGTGGCGTTGCGCATGCGCGAAGCCGGCGGCCGCGCCGTCGAGCGTTCGCTCGACATCGCCATCCGTCCGCAAGGCGAACTGATCGGCGTCAAGCCGGAATTCGCCGACGAAAGCGTGCCCCAGGGCGGCACCGCCACCTTCAAGGTGATCGCCGTCGATCCGGACGGCAACCGCAAGGCAGCGTCGGGCCTGCTCTGGTCGCTGGTGCGCATCGAGCGGAATTACCAGTGGTACCGCTCGGGCAATTACTGGAACTACGAGCCGATCACCTTCACCCGCGCCATCGCCAACGGCACCGTCGATCCGACGGCTGAGCGCGAAGCCGAAATCTCGCTGCCTGTCGACTGGGGCCGTTACCGGCTGCAGGTCGAGACGGCAGATCCCGCCGGTCCGGTGACGAGTTATGAGTTCGAAGCCGGCTGGTTCGTCGAGGCGACGTCAACCGAAACGCCGGACGGCCTCGAGATCGCGCTCGACAAGGACAACTATACGCCGGGCGAGGTCGCCAAACTGCAGGTCATGCCGCGTTTCGCCGGCGAACTGCTGGTGACGATCGGCTCCGAGACGCTGCTCACCACCGTCTCGGCCACCGTGCCGGAAGGCGGCGCCACGATTGACATCCCGGTCGGCTCCGACTGGGGCGCCGGCGCCTATGTCACCGCGACGCTCTACCGTCCGGGCGAGGCGCAGGAATCGCGCATGCCGGCGCGCGCTATCGGCGTGCAATGGCTGAAGGTCGATCCGGGTGCGAAAAAGCTCGCCGTGGCGCTCGCGCCTGTCGCGCAGATGACGCCGCGCGCGCCGCTGACCATTCCGGTCGAAGTCACCGGCCTGCCGGCAGCCACCGATGCCTATGTCACGGTCGCGGCCGTCGATGTCGGCATCCTGAACCTCACCAACTACAAGGTCCCTGACCCGGAAGGCTGGTACTTTGGCCAGCGCATGCTCGGGCTGGAGATCCGCGACCTCTACGGCCGCCTGATCGACGGTTCGCTCGGCACGACCGGCCGGCTGCGCACCGGCGGTGACGGCGGTGCGTCGCTGGCCGCCGAAGGCAGCCCGCCGACCGAAAAGCTGGTCGCCTTCTTCTCCGGTCCGGTGCAGCTCGACGCCGACGGCAAGGCGACGGTCGCCTTCGACATCCCGCAGTTCAACGGCTCGGTCCGCATCATGGCCGTCGCCTGGACCAAGGAAGCCGTCGGCCATGCAACTACCGACGTAATCGTGCGCGATCCCGTCGTGCTGACTGCCGGTCTGCCGAAATTCCTGGCGCCAGGCGACGGCGCGCAAATGCGCCTCGACATCGCCAACACGGACGGTCCGGCGGGAGACTATGCGCTCACCGTCGAGACGACAGGCGACCTGTCCACCGGCAGCGCCGCGCTGCCGGACAAGGTCACGCTCGCTGCTGGCGCGCGCCAATATCTGACGATCCCGCTCGTCGCCCAGACGTCGGGCGACGCCGGCATCACCATCAGGCTGGCGCATGCCGATGGGTTGACGGTCGAGCAGAACCTGTCGATCCCGGTTCGTCCCGCGGCATTGCCAATAACGACGCGCCAGACCGTGACGCTTGCTGCCAATGGCGGCAGCCTCAAGGTCGACCGCGAACTGCTCGCGGCCAGCCTGCTCGACGGCGCTTATGTCAGCGTCGGCGTGTCGCCGGTTTCGGCCTTCGACGTACCGTCGCTGCTGATGACGCTCGACCGCTACCCGTATGGCTGCGCCGAGCAGACGACGAGCCGCGCGCTGCCGCTGCTCTATGTCAGCGAACTCGCGGCACAGGCCGGCATTCCGGACGATGCATCGCTGCGCGAGCGCATTCAGGGCGCGATCTATCGCGTACTGAATTATCAGTCGTCGTCGGGCAGCTTTGGGCTCTGGTCGCCCGGTTTTGGCGATCTCTGGCTCGACGCCTACGTCACCGACTTCCTGACCCGGGCGCGCGAGCTGAACTACGAGGTGCCGAGCCAGGCGATGCTGCAGGCGATCAACAATCTGCAGAACTCGCTGGCCTACGATCAGGACCTGACCAGCCGGTCGAGCGAGATCGCCTACGCGCTCTACGTTCTCGCCCGCAACAAGAAGGCCTCGATCGGCGACCTGCGCTATTACGCGGACACGCAGATCGACGAGTTCGCATCGCCAATGTCGCGCGCGCAGCTTGCCGCGAGCCTCGCCCTCTACGGCGACTCGCAGCGGGCCGAAGCAGCGTTTGCTTCGGCGCTGGAACTGGCGCGCACGAACACCGAGGCCAACTACTACCGTTCGGACTATGGCTCGACGCTGCGCGACGGCGCGGCGATGCTGGCGCTTGCCGCCGAGACGCGGCCGGTACCAGCCTCGCTCACCAGCATGATCGACGTCGTCGCCGCCGAGCGAAAGCGCGCCCGCTGGACCAGCACCCAGGACGAAGCCTGGATGCTGCTCGCCGCCCGCGCCATCAAGGCCGGCAGCGACGCGCTCGCCCTCAACGTGAATGGCGCAGCACACACCGGCGCCTTCTCCGATCGCGTCACCGGGCTGGAGCTGATGGACAATCCCATCACCGTCCAGAACATGGGGCCGAACCCGGTCGAGGCTGTGGTGACCACGGTGGCGGCTCCGTCGCAGCCTCTGCCCGCCGGCGGCAACGGCTTCACCATCGAGCGCACCTACTACACGCTCGACGGCAATGCCGCGAACGTCACCGAGGCGAAGCAGAACGAGCGTTACGTCGTCATGCTCAAGATCAACGAGCTCTCCGACTGGCCGTCGCGCGTGCTGATCACCGACCTCCTGCCGGCCGGCTTCGAGATCGACAATCCGCGCCTCGTCTCCAGCGCGGAACTGGCGAACTTCACCTGGCTGCCGCGCACAGAGGCTGCGAACCTCGAATTCCGCTACGACCGGTTCGTCGCGGCCTTCGACCGCCAGCCCGGTTCGGACCGCTCGGTGACCGTCGCCTATGTGGTGCGCGCGGTGACGCCGGGCGTCTATGCGCACCCGGCGGCCCGCGTCGAGGACATGTACCGTCCGGAGTTCTCGGCCAACACCGCGGCCGGCATGATGGAGGTTCAGGCGCAGTGATGGTGATCTCTTCAGCATCTCTCTCCCCGTTCGCGGGGAGAGAGTAAGGACCGCACCATGCGCTCCCATAAACTCGCGCGCCTCACCGTCGCCTGCGTTGTCGCTGGTGCGGCCCTCGCCATCGCGGCCTTTGCCGCGATCGAGTGGGCGGACCGCGCCTTCCCGCCGCCATTGCCGGAGAGGCTGACGGTCTCGACCGAGGTGCTCGACCGCGATGGGTCGCTGCTGCGCGCCTATGCGACACCGGACGGCCGCTGGCGGCTTGAGGCCAATCTCGACGCTGTCGACAAGCAGTTCGTCGACATGCTGATCGCCTACGAGGACAAGCGCTTCTGGAACCATGAGGGCGTCGATCTTCTGGCGCTCGGCCGCGCCGCAATGCAGTTCACCAGCAACGGGCGCATCGTCTCGGGCGGTTCGACGCTCTCCATGCAGCTTGCCCGCCTGATCGAGCCGCGCGAAAGCCGGTCCATGGGAGCGAAGCTGCGGCAGGTCGCGCGCGCCATCCAGATCGAGCGGCGGCTTTCCAAGCGCGAAATCCTCGAACGCTACCTCACGCTGGCGCCCTATGGCGGCAACCTCGAAGGCGTGCGCGCCGCTTCCCTCGCCTACTTCGGCAAGGAGCCGAAGCGGCTCACCCTGTCGGAAGCCGCGCTCCTCGTTGCCTTACCGCAATTGCCGGAGCGCCGCCGCCCGGACCGCAATCCTGAAAACGCTCGCGCCGCGCGCGACCGCGTGCTCGACCGCATGGTCGTCGCCGGCCTGCTCGACGCGCCGGAGGCGAAACGCGGCGCTGCCGAAGCCTTCGCCGCGATCCGCCGTCCTCTCCCCGCCTTCGCACCGCACGCCGCCGACACGGCGCTGAGAAACGCGCCGTCGGATAGCCGCCACACGCTGACCATCCGCCGGCCGGTCCAGGCAAAGCTGGAAAAGGTAGCCAGGGAAGCGGCGGCCAAGCTCGGCCCGAAACTCTCCGTCGCGATGGTGCTTGCCGACGCCAAATCGGGCGAGATCCTCGCCGAGGTGGGTGCAGCCGACTATTTCGACGCGTCCCGCTCTGGCTGGATCGACATGACGCGGACGATCCGCTCACCCGGCTCGACGCTGAAGCCTTTCATCTACGGTCTCGCGATGGAGCAAGGGCTCGTCGTGCAGGAGACGATGATCGAGGACCGGCCCGCCGACTTCGCCGGCTACCGGCCGAAAAACTTCGACATGAACTACCAGGGTGACGTGACGGTGCGCGAGGCGTTGCAGCTTTCGCTGAACGTGCCCGCCGTCCGCCTCCTCGACGCGCTTGGCCCGGCGCGACTCGTCGCCCGCTTCCGCCAGGCTGGCGTGGTTCCGGAATTGCCCAAGGGCGAAACGCCCGGCCTTGCCATTAGCCTCGGCGGCGTTGGCGTGTCGCTGCGCGACCTCGTCCAGCTCTACACCGGCCTCGCCAATGGCGGCCGCGCGACAGCGCTTTACGACGGGACCGAGCTCATCCGGCAGACGCTGCCGGGCGGCATGGTGCTGGAGCCCGAAGCCAACTGGCAGATCGCCGACATCCTGGCCGGCGTAAAGCCGCCGGAAGGCGCGACCCACCGCGCCATCGCCTACAAGACCGGCACCAGCTACGGCTATCGTGACGCCTGGTCGGTCGGCTTCGACGGCCGCCATGTTCTGGGTATCTGGGTTGGGCGCGCCGATGCCGGCGCGGTGCCGGGACTATCGGGTTACATCTCCGCCGCGCCGATCCTGTTCGAAGCCTTCGCCAAGTCCGGCCTCGCCGTGACGCCGCTGCCGCGCGCGCCAGCCGGCGCCACGCGCATGGCGCAGAAGGACCTTCCCGTCACGCTGGCGCGCTTCTCGATGGGCGCCGACGGCCTGCTCGTTACCGCGGCGACAGAACCGGCGCCGCAGATCGTCTTCCCGCCGGAGGGCGCGCGCGTCGATCTTGGTGCAACATCAAGCGCCGTCACGCCACTCGTCTTGAAACTGCAGGGCGGCCGCGCGCCGTTCCGCTGGCTTGCCAACGGCAAGCCGCTGGCCGAGGTCGCCCGCCGCCGCACCGCGGAGTGGACGCCCGACGGCGCCGGCTACTCGACGCTCACCGTCATCGACGCCGCCGGACGCGCGGCGAGTGTGCGCGTGTTTGTCGAGTGAGATTGGGTTTGAACATCTGGGCTCGACTGCACCGCGCTTCACCCTCCCTCTTGAGGGGAGGGTCGGCGAGCACATCGAACGCAGTGAAGATGTTGCGAGACGGGGTGGGGGTACTTCTCTTCACGCTTACCCCCGCCCTCGCCTCCGACCTGCCGGACGGCTTCGTCCGCCTCGCTGACATTGACCCGACGATCCAGCAGTCGATGAACTATGCCGGCACGAACAATTTCATCGGCCGCGTCGTCAAAGGCTACGAGGCGCCGGTCTGCATCGTCACCGAAAAGGCAGCGAAGGCGCTTGCTCGCGTCCAGGCGAAGCTTGCTGACGACGGCCTGACCCTTGTGATGTTCGACTGCTACCGCCCGGAACGCGCGGTGAAGGATTTCATGGATTCGATCGGTGCCGGCGGGCCGCCCGATCCGAAATGGCATCCGAACGTGAAGCGCGGTGACCTGCAGAAACGCGGTTATCTCGCTCGCCGCTCAGCCCATTCACGCGGCTCGACCGTCGACATCGGCTTGCTGCGCCTCGAACAGGCCGGCATCTCGCCGGAGCCTGCGTGTGGCGCTGGCCACGATATGATGGTGCCGTTCGGCACAGGCTATGATTGCCTCGACCCGGCGTCGCACACGACGAATCCAAAGCTCTCAGACGAGGAAAAATACAACCGCAAACAGTTGGTCGAAGCAATGGCAGCCGAAGGCTTCCGCAATTATTCCAAAGAATGGTGGCACTTCACCCTGAACGGCGAGCCATTCCCGAAAAAAGCCTTCGACTTCCCGGTGACGGCGACCGATTAGTCCGCAAAAATCGGATACAGCTCGCTGATCGCCGTGTCCTTGAACTTCGTGCCCGGATAGACGTTCTTCAGCCGCAGCTCCAGCCAGGACGATTTGACCGGTGGGTTGAAATCCACTCGACTCGAGCCGCGCACGTCCTGCAGGCTCACCTCGAGCGTCTTGCCGTCGCTAGTCGTGGCTTCCAGCGTTGCCACGCGCGAATTGTTCGACCAGGTGCGCTGGTCCTTGTCGTAGCCGTTGATGATCTCAAAGCCCGCAAGCGTCCGCTCGCTGTTGAAGTGGAGCGTCACAGTCTCGTTCAGCCCGTCATCGGTTTCGCCTTCGACCCAGGCCGTGTCGCGATTACCGTCGAAGAGCATCGACGGATCGTAACGGTTGGACTTGATGGGCTTCAGCACGGAGCTGGAGCAGTAGGTAACCTCGAACGGCCCCTCTTCGCACACGCCATCCTTGGCTGCCGAGCGCGTGACGGTCGCCGCCGGTGCACTCGCCACCTGCTGCGTTTCAGGCGCGGCGCAAGCCGTCTTCATGCGCTCCTTCGCCAGATCGGCGAAGAACGAATCCGGGAAGCGCCGGATGAACGCCTCATAGGCGCCGCAACTGCCGACGCTCTCGGCCAGCTCATAGGCTTCCTTCTCGGCAACGCCGGAATCCGTGCCGCCCTTGGAAACCATCTGCTGCACCGGCGTGTCAGCTCCGGGCGCAAACTCGAATTCCTCGACCAGCGACGACGACGTCCACGGCCGCTGCTTCCCGCCCGTCGTCTCGATCACCGCGCGACGCACCTTGGTCATCATGTCGTCGATCGACTGGCCTGGCGTGGAAATGTTGGCGAGCAGCGCCGCGGTAAAAGGCGAGTTGCGCCCTGCCCCGTCCGACGCCACGTCGTCCGGCGCGGTCGCATAGGCGATGAAGGTTCCCGAACCGGTCTGGATGCTGGCCAGCCCCTTCAGCGGCACCGCCGCGCGTGTCCCGCCGCCAAGCTGCTTGGCGAACGGGTTGTCGCGGCAGGCGTCGAGGAACACGATGTTGGTGCGGCTGCCGCGCTCCATCTGCTGCATGACGGCGTTCAGCGAGACCAGCCAGAAATCCTTCTCCGACTCAAACTCAAGTTTTGCGTCCACGGGCACGATGTAGTTGGTACTGTCGATCTGCAGCCCGTGGCCGGCATAGAAGAAGGCGGCGACATCCGCCGTCTCCGCCGCCCGCCCGAACTCGATCAGCGCGCCGCGCATCTTGAGCATGTCGAGATCGGTGCCGCCGAACGTCTCGAAACCCAGTGCTTTCAAC
This sequence comes from Rhizobiaceae bacterium, assembly GCA_035503715.1. Classification (GTDB taxonomy): domain Bacteria; phylum Pseudomonadota; class Alphaproteobacteria; order Rhizobiales; family Rhizobiaceae; genus OAS926. The sequence continues at coordinate 13,647 of DATJTE010000174.1, forward strand.
TGCGCTGTGAGATCGCTGGCATCATTGGTCGGGTTCTTGAGGCTTGGGACGTGTTGATAGGCCGAATTGCCGATGACCAGCGCCACGCGCCGGTCGGCCGCACTTTGCCCGGTAAAGGCAAAAAGTGCTGTGAAACCAATCACAAGGAGCGTCGCAAACGATCGCACGGAACCCTTCGCCCAAGCCGCTTCGCAGGAAGGCTGCGACTATGTGAAGGCCGAAAAAGAATGTCAAACCGCCGGACGCTGTGCTACCGGCAGCTTTTCCGCGGAATTCTTCAGGAGCGTTAACATGAACAAGCACGCCAAAGTGCTGGATCTGGCCGGCGAAGCCCGCGCGATCCTCGCCTCGTGCGGCGCCAACACCAAGCTTCTCGACGCCAAAAAGGGCATCGATGCGCGCTCACCGATCGACGGCGGTACGCTCGGCCGGCTGGCCGAGGCGAGCGCCAAGGACGTCGGTACGATCGTCGGCCGTGCGCACGCTGCCTTCCTCGAATGGCGCGACGTTCCGGCGCCGAAGCGCGGCGAGCTTGTCCGCCTGCTCGGCGAGGAACTGCGTGCCGCCAAGACGGACCTTGGCCGTCTCGTCTCGATCGAAGCCGGCAAGGTGACCTCCGAAGGGCTCGGCGAAGTGCAGGAGATGATCGACATCTGCGACTTCGCCGTCGGCCTTTCCCGCCAGATCTATGGCCTCACCATCGCCACCGAGCGCCCGTCGCACCGCATGATGGAAACCTGGCATCCGATCGGCGTGGTCGGCGTGATCTCCGCCTTCAATTTTCCCGTCGCCGTGTGGTCGTGGAACGCGGCGCTGGCCTTGATCTGCGGCGACAGCGTCGTCTGGAAACCCTCTGAAAAGACTCCGCTAACCGCGCTCGCCGTGCAGGGCCTGTTCGACAAGGCCGTGAAGCGTTTCCGCGCCGAGGGGAATGCGGCGCCCGACCATCTCTCGCAGGTCATCATCGGCGGCCGCGACGCCGGCGAGGCGCTGGTCGACGACACGCGCGTGCCGGTGCTGTCGGCGACCGGCTCGACCAATATGGGTCGCGCGGTCGGTCCGCGCCTGGCCAAGCGTTTCGCCCGCGCCATCCTGGAACTCGGTGGCAACAATGGCGCGATCGTCGCGCCCTCGGCCGATCTCGATCTGGCGCTGCGCGCCATCGCCTTTTCGGCAATGGGCACGGCGGGCCAACGCTGCACGACGCTGCGCCGCCTCTTCGTGCACGACAGCGTCTACGACAATCTCGTGCCGAAGCTGAAGAAGGCCTACAAGTCCGTCACCATCGGCAATCCACTGCAGCCCGGCACGCTCGTCGGTCCGCTGGTCGACGAAACTGCGGCGAAAAAAATGGATGCCGCTTTGGCAGCCGCGAAGAAAGCCGGCGGCAAGATCACCGGCGGCGAGGCGAAGAAGGTCGAGGCCAATGGTCATTATCGCGCCCCGGCCCTTGTCGAAATGCCGGCCCAAAAGGGTCCGGTGCTCGAAGAAACCTTCGCGCCGATCCTCTACGTCATGCGCTATTCTGACATTGCCGATGCCGTCGCCGCGCACAACGGCGTGCCGCAGGGTCTGTCGTCGTCGATCTTCACCAGCGATCTGCGCGAGGCCGAACTGTTCACCTCGGCCGGCGGCTCGGATTGCGGCATCGCCAACGTCAACATCGGTCCTTCCGGCGCCGAGATCGGCGGCGCATTCGGTGGCGAGAAGGAAACGGGCGGCGGCCGCGAGGCCGGATCCGACGCGTGGAAGGCCTATATGCGCCGCGCCACCAACACGATCAATTACGGCCGCACGTTGCCCTTGGCGCAGGGCGTCAAGTTCGACATCGATTGAGCACTGCGCCCTTACCTCGCCCCTTGTGGGAGAGGTCGGATTGCCCCGCGAGGCGTAGCCGAGCGGCTGGCAATCCGGGTGAGGGGTAAGATCCCTAAGGCGCGATCTTCGCCGAGTTGATCACTTCGTCGGTGTTGGCAAGCAGCTTGCGCACGGCACTGCGCGCCGTCTCCGGCTTTTTCTGCCGGATCGCCTTCTCGATGTTCTCGTGCAGCTTCTGGGCGTGGCGCAGGCTGTTCACCTCGCGCGTGGTGAACACGAACAGCCTGTCGAGCGCCGAGTCGATCAGCACGCCGAGCGGCATCAGCAGCTCGTTGCCCGAGGCGCGCAGGATGGCGACGTGGAAGCGCGTGTCGGCATCCGTCCGGTCCTGAAGCGTCGTCGCCGTGCCCATCTCCTGAAGCGCCTGGCTGATTTCGGCCATCTGCTCGTCAGTGCGCCGGGCAGCGGCAAGTGCTGCCGCTTCAGGCTCGATGATGTAGCGGAATTCCTGAACGGTTTTCAGAAAGGCCTTCCGCTCCGGCGACGCCGAATACCAAGTGAGCACGTCGCGATCGAGCAGGTTCCAGCGCTCGCGCGGCTCGACCCAGCTACCGACCTTCGGCCGCGAGGTCAGCAGCCCTTTCGCCATCAGCATCTTGATCGCTTCCCGCACCACCGAGCGGCTGACCTCGAACATATTGGACCATTGCGCCTCATTGGGCAGGATGGTGCCGGGTGGATAGTCGCCGCGCACGATCCGCTGGCCGATCTCATTGGCGACGGAGGTATGGACGCGCGTGCCGGAGATCCGCGAAACATGCCGCAGCCCGGCCGGCCGCACCGCTCCAGCACCCGGCCCGGCGGATTCGCGTGCTTTCTTCTTTTGCATCCCCGACCCGCTCGACCCTAGTTGTTCGGACTGCGGCTGGCGCGAATACGGTCAAACGCGACAGCCACAATGATGAACGTCCCCACGAACACTCCTTGCCAGAACGGATTGATTCCGAGAAGGGTCAGCGAATTGCGGATCATTTCGATCAGCACCGCGCCGACCACCGCTCCGAACGCCGTTCCACCGCCGCCGGCAAGGTTTGCGCCGCCGATGACCACGGCTGCGATGACGACGAGTTCCATCCCGGTGCCCATGCCGGTGGTGATCGTGCCAAGCCAGCCAACCTGCAGAATGCCGGCAATGCCTGCCATCAGCGCCGACAGCATATAGACGCTGACCTTGATGCGGCGCACCGGCACGCCGGTCAGCGTCGCGGCGTGCTCATTGCCGCCGATCGCGAAAATATGCCGCCCCCAGCGCGTCCAGCGGAAGGTGAAGCCGAAAATCAGTGCGAAAATGACGAGGAAGATCGCCGGATTGGGCACAAAGACGTAGCTCGCCAGTGAGGTGAACAGCGAGCCGAGCGCCGAATCCGGCCCGACCCCTTCCGCCAGCGTGTTGAACCAGCCGCGGGTCGAGCCGCCGCCGATTGCCACCATCTTCGCGTGGTCGACGCCGAACTGGTACACCATCTGGTTGCCCGACAGCACCATCGCGATGCTGCGCGCGAACGACATCATGCCGAGCGTCACGACAAAGGGCGGCATGCCGACATAGGCTATCAGGAATCCGTTGATGAAGCCGCATGCCAGCGCCGCGGCAAGCGCGCATGGCAAGGCGATCCAGATCGGATAATTCCAGCTCATCATCATGCCGGCGACCATGCCGGCCAGGCAGAGCACCGCGCCGACCGAAAGGTCGATGCCGCCGGTGATGATCACAGCGGTCATGCCAAGGCCGATGATGCCGACGAAAGCGCAGTTGCGCGCAACGTTGAAGAGATTCTGCGGCGTATCGAACGATGGCGTGGCGAAAGACAGGTAGGCGAAGGCCAGCACGGCGGCGAGGAAAACCCAGAAGGTCTGGCTGGCCATCATATGGCCCAGCGCGCCGTGCTGCTGCTTGTTGATGGTATCTTCGAGCGTCAGGGCCATGGGTTACTCTTCAGCTCTCCTGCCTGTCACGCGTGCTGGATCGCGCCGGTGATCAGGCCGGTGATCTCTTCCGGAGACGTCGCGGAGACCGGCTTGTCGGCAACCTTGCGACCGCGCCGCAGCACCGCGACACGATCCGCCACCTCGAATACGTCCGGCATGCGGTGGCTGATCAGCACCACCGCGATGCCGGTGTCGCGCAGCCGGCGGATCAGATTGAGCACCTCGGCCACCTGCCGAACGCTGATCGCTGCGGTCGGCTCGTCCATCAGCACGATCTTGGGCTGCGAGAGGCGCGTGCGCGCGATTGCCACCGCCTGCCGCTGGCCGCCGGACATCTGCTTGACCAGGTCGCGCGGCCGCGTCTCGGACTTCAGTTCCGCGAAAAGCTCGCCGGCGCGCTGATACATGGCGCGATAGTCGAGGATCTTGATCGGCCCCCATCCCTTGCGCAGCTCCCGCCCGAGGAAGACATTGGCCCCCGCCGTGAGATTGTTGCACAGCGCCAGGTCCTGATAGACGATTTCCACGCCGTTCTTTCGCGCATCGACGGGCTGGCTGAAGTGAACTTCCCGGTCCTCGATTTCGATGCTTCCGCCGGTTGGCGGAAAATTCCCGGCGATGATTTTGACGAGCGTCGACTTGCCTGCGCCGTTGTCCCCCATGAGCCCCAGAACCTGGGCCGGCTCGAGCGAAAGCGAGACGTCGCTGAGCGCATGAATCGCTCCAAAATGCTTGGAAATATTCGTCAGCTTCAGCGCCGTCATTCCCCCTCCTCTGGGCGTGATCGCTTCATTAGGAAACCAAACCCGAAGGCGGTCAAGGGTCAATTAAATAAATTTATCCGATTTGTCAGACAATATCTTGACGAGGCGTCATGCTGCACGTTTTATTATGCGTGGGAGGAAGTGCATGCTGGTGCTGGTCGCGTGTAAGGCGAGCAAGGCAAGGAGCGCGTCGCGAGATGCGCGGCCGGCCCGTTGCGGCGGGCGCCATCGGCACGGTCCCCGATCTTCGGAAAATGACGAATTCAGCACGGGCGCATGTGCGTACGGCCACGAGGCCACGCCTCGGCGGACCGGGTTGAGACTGGGCGGCGAGATGGTTTCGCCGTCATTTTGAGTGCAACGGGAGGACTATTGATGAGGAAAGCTTTGCTCTTGGCGGCCGTGGCTGTGATGGCATTGTCCACCAGCCAGGCCGTCACCCAGGAAAAGAAGACGCTGGCCGTGGTCGTGAAGGGCCTGGACAATCCGTTCTTCACCGTGCTCGGCAATGGCTGCGCCAAATGGAACGAGAACAATCCGGACTCGGAATACACGTGCCTCTACACCGGCCCTGCCCTGTCGTCGGATGAAGCCGGCGAAGTGCAGCTTGTCGCCGACCTGATCGCCCGTCCGGACGTCGCCGGCATCGCGATCTCGCCGTCCAACGCACCGGCGATGGCCGCAATGCTGAAGGAAAAGGCGCCGCAGATCCCGATCATGACGATCGACGCCGACCTGCTTCCGGAGGATGCCGGCCTGCGCAAGACTTATCTCGGCACCTACAATTACGACATGGGCGTCAAGATGGCGAACCACCTGAAGACGTTTAAGCCGGACGGCGGCACGATCTGCCTGCAGCTCGGCAACGTCGCTGCGGCCAACATCAACGAGCGTGCCGCCGGCCTCCGCGACACGATCAGCGGGGCAAAGGGCACCGCCAAGCTGAACGGCGAAGGCGGCTGGACCGAAGCGGCCGGCTGCCCGCTTTACACCAACGACGACATCCCGACGGCGAACCAGCAACTCGCCGACGTGACCGGCGCCAACCCTGACCTCGACGCCTTCATCCTCGTTGGCGGCTGGGCCCAGTTCGGTCCGGAAGCCTATGCGGCGACCACGACCGCGCTCGAAGCCAAGCTGAAGAGCAAGGATCTCGTCATCATCGCCGGCGACACGCTGCCGCCGCAGATGGACGCGCTGAAGGCTGGCCACAGCCATGCTCAGGTCGGCCAGCGTCCATTCGAGATGGGCCTGCGCGCGCCTGACGTGCTGATTCAGCTCATCAAGGGCGAGAAGGTCGAAGACCCGATGTACACGGGCCTCGATGAGTGCACGCAGGAAACAGCCGAGACCTGCATCGAAGGCTGATTGCTGCACGAAACTGCGATCGTCGGGGTGCCGCCCGGCGGTCGCAGCCCAGGTTCCGGCGGCGCCATCCGCCGCCAGGCACAACAACCAACACGCCCCATTGGAGGAAACTGATGAAGTTGAAACTTTTTTCGTCCGCGCTGCTCACAGCCGCCGCTCTCACGGTTGGCGCCGCGCAAGCGCAGGAAAAGCCGAAGCTCGCTTTCATCGTGAATGCGGCGTCCGACTTCTGGAAACTGGCGGAAGCCGGCGTCAAGAAAGCGCAAGGCGAACTGCCGAACTACGAGCTGGAGTTCCGCTATCCCGCGCAGGGAACTGCGGCGCTTCAGAACGCACTGATGGATGACCTGGTCGCCGCCGGCACCGACGCCATCATGATCTCGTCGGTCGATCCGAAGACCTCTGTCGACGCCTTCAACAAGATCGCGGCGCAGGTTCCGCTCTTCACCACCGACAGCGATGCGCCGGATTCAAACCGCATCGCCTATCTCGGCTCGTCCAACACGGACGCCGGCGTCCAGGCCGGCGAGATCGCCGTGAAGGCGCTGCCGGGCGGCGCCAAGTGCATGGGCTTCGTCGGCTTCCTCGGCGCCGATAACGCCAAGGAACGCATCGCCGGCTTCAAGCAGGCCGTCGACGGCAAGGGCATCGAACTCGTCGACGTTCGCGGCGATGATGTCGACTTCGCCCGCGCACGCTCGAATGTGGACGACGTGCTGGCCGCCATGCCTGAGATCAACTGCATGGTCGGCTTCTACTCGTACAACCCGCCGAAGATCTACGAAGCCCTGCAGGCCGCCGGCAAGCTTGGTGCGATCACCGTGATCGGCTTCGACGAAGACCCGATCACGCTCGGCGCCGTTCGTGACGGTTCGTTCGCCGGTACCGTCGTGCAGCAGCCGTTCGAGTGGGGCTATCAGGGCATGAAGCTGATGGCGAAGTTCCTGGAAGGCGACAAGTCGGGAATTCCGGAAAACAAGCTGATCATCGTGCCGACCAAGGTCATCGACAAGGCAAACGTCGATCAGTTCGAGGCCGATCTGAAGGCCGCGATCAAGGGTTGATCATCCGCTGGACGCCCCTAAGAATAAGGGGTGCCTGTTCTCCCAAGGCCAGCGCTGGCCGGCGCGTTCGCGCGCCGGCCATTCTACTGTCCAGGGCTACTGATTCCGGCATGAGATGACTGAACCGTTTCTGGAACTCGTCGACATCACCAAGGCCTATCCGGGCGTCACCGCACTCGGCGGGGTCAGCCTCGCCGTCCGTCCAGGCGAAGTGATCGGGCTGATCGGCGAGAACGGCGCGGGCAAATCGTCCTTGATGAAGGTGCTTGGCGGCGTCACCGCGCCGACCTCTGGCCAGATCAGGGTCGATGGCGTCGAACATGCCGCGCTCAGCGTGACGGGCGCTCTCCGGGCCGGTATTGCCTTCGTCCACCAGGAACTGAACCTCTTCGAAAACCTCGACGTCGCCGCCAACATCTTCATCGGTCGCGAACCGCGCCGCGGCGGCCTGCTCAATCTCATCGACCGCAAGAAGCTCCGCGCCGATGTAAGGCCGCTTCTCGACCGGCTGAAGGTCGATTTCGGGCCGGACACGATGGTCGGCGACATGTCGATCGCCCAGCGGCAATTGCTCGAGATCGCCAAGGCGCTGTCGCTGAATTCGCGGCTGGTCATCATGGACGAGCCGACGTCGAGCCTGACGCTCACCGAGACCGACCGGCTGATGAAGATCATCGCCGGGCTGAAGGCCGACGGCGTCGCCGTCATCTTCATTTCGCACCGGCTGGGCGAAGTGCGGACCTGCGCGGATCGCGTGCTGGTGCTGCGCGACGGCCGCGCGGTGGGCGAATTGGCCAGGGACGAGATCAACCACGACCGCATGATCAAGCTGATGATCGGGCGGGACCTGAAATCGCTTTATGTGCCGCCCGCCTCGCCGCCTGGCGACGGCGCGATCGAGATCATCGACGCGCGCACCCAGACCTATCGGGAACGCGCTGTGAGCCTCACCTTGCGCCGCGGTGAGATCCTTGGCCTTGCGGGCCTCGTCGGCTCGGGCCGCACCGAGCTTGCCCGCGCCGTCTTCGGCATCGATCCGCTGCTTGGCGGAGAAATCCGCATCGATGGCGGCGCGGTCAAGGTCGCGACGCCCGCCGAGGCGATCGACAGCGGCATCTATCTGGTCCCCGAGGACCGGAAGCAGTCCGGCCTGCTCCTCGATTTCGCCATCGTCGATAACATCTCGCTGCCGGACCTCGGCGCCTACGCGACGGGCTCGCTGGTCAGCCGGCGGCGCGAGAAGGCCAATGCCGAGGTCCAGCGCAAGCGCCTCAACATCCGCACGCCGAACGTCACGACGCGCGTCGCCTCGCTCTCCGGCGGCAACCAGCAGAAGGTCGTGCTGGCGAAATGGCTGTCGATGAAGCCGCGCGTCATGATCTTCGACGAGCCGACGCGCGGCATCGATGTCGGCGCCAAGAAGGAGATCTATGACATGATGCGCGGACTGTCGGACGGCGGTGTGGCGGTGCTGATGATCTCCAGCGACATGGAGGAAGTGATCGGCGTCAGCGACCGCATCGCGGTCATGCATGAGGGTACGATCGGCGGGTTCCTTGAACGCAAGGACTTCAGCGAGCACAATGTGCTGCAGCTCGCCGTCGGCGGGACGGCACATTAACGTGGATTTCGGGACAGCGACTTCGGGCGGGGCATGAACAGAAAAGATCTCGGGCTTCTGGTTCTCATTCTTGTGGTAGGCACGGTGGTGGCGATTCGCCAGCCGCTGTTCATCGCTCCCGTCAATCTCGCCAACACGGCCAATCTGATCGGGCTGTTCGGCCTGTTCGCGCTCGGCCAGGCTTTCGTCATCATCACCGGCGGCATCGAACTGTCCGTCGGCTCGATCATCGCCCTCCTCGGCGTGCTGTTCGTCACCATGGTGGTGATCAGCGAGGTTCCATGGCCGCTGGCGGTCCTGCTCATGCTGATCCTCGGCGCCTTGATCGGCTTCGTCCACGGACTGCTCGTCACCAAGGTCGGCCTCCAGCCTTTTGTGGTGACGCTCTGCGGCCTGCTGATCTATCGCGGCATTGCGCGCTATTACACCGGCGACGGCACCGCTGGCTTCACCTTCGGCGTCAGCTTTCCCGACCTCGAATGGTTGACCATGGGCCGCACCGCCGGCATCCCGCACTCCTTCATCGCGATGATCATTATCGCCGCGATCATGTGGGTGGTACTGCACCGCTCGGTGTTCGGACGGCATCTTTTCGCCGTCGGCAAGAATGAGGAAGCCGCGCGCTACAGCGGCATCCGCACGCATCGCGTCATCATCGCGTCCTACGTGATTTGCGCAGTGCTGACAGCGATTTCGGCGATCTTCTTCGCCATGTACACCAAGTCGATCTCGCCGTCCTCGCACGGCAATTTCTATGAGCTCTACGCCATCGCGGCGGCGGTGCTCGGCGGCTGCTCGCTGCGCGGCGGCGAAGGCTCGATCATCGGCGTGGTGCTGGGCACCATCCTGCTCCAGGTGCTGCAGAACCTCGTCAACCTGCTCGGCATACCGAGTTCGCTGAACTTCGCCGTGATGGGCTCGGTCATCCTGCTCGGCGCCATCGCCGACCAACAGTTCGCCAGGCGCCGCGAGCACCGGCGGATCGCGGCATCGGCCGCCAGCGGCTAGCCGTTGTAAACCGCCATCGCCTCTTTGAGCGAAGGCATCGATGGCGCGGTGCCCGGCCGCGTCACGGAGATGCCCGCGACGGCGCAGCCCAACCGCACGGCGTCTTCCGGCGCCATGCCGCGCGACAGCCCGACCGCGAAGCCGCCGTTGAACGCATCCCCTGCCCCGGTCGTCTCGACCACGGAACCGACCTTGAACGGCGGCACGAGCTTCGTGCCGGCCTTCGAATGCAGCAGCGCGCCCTTTTCGCCGAGCGTAATGACGGCTGCGCCCGCGCCCATGTCGAGCAGCTTCTGCGCCGCAGCCTTGGCGTCCGCCTCGGTCTCCACCTTGATCCCGGTCAGCCCCTCGGCCTCGGTCTCGTTCGGCGTGACATAATCGCAGAGCGCATAGATCTGCTTCGGCAGCTCCGCCGCCGGCGCGGGATTGAGGATCGTCGTGACGCCGGCCTGTTTGGCAATCTCCAGTGCGCGGATCGCCGCGTCGATCGGCTGTTCGAGCTGCGTCATGAAGACACTCGCCGAACGGATCAGGTCGGCGTTCTTATCGATGTCGCCCGGCGAGATCAGCGATGCAGCGCCCGGCGCGACGATGATCGCGTTGTTGCCGGTGCCCTCCTCGATGAAAATGTAGGCCGCACCCGTATAGCTGTCCGGCGTCTCGATCACCGCCGGCTTCACGCCTGCCTCGCGCCATGTCTTGAGAGCCATGTCGCCGAACGGGTCTTTGCCGAGCCGCGTGATGAAGGACACATCAGCCTCAAGCCGCGCCGCCGCGACCGCCTGGTTCGAACCCTTGCCGCCCGGCCCCAGCGCAAACCCGGTGCCGAGGATGGTCTCGCCCATGCGCGGCGCACGCGGCGCGCGATAGGCCGTGTCGGCGACGAAGACGCCGAGGATGACGATCGGTTTTGCCATTATTTTGCGTCCGGCGGGATGACGCCCTTGCGGAACGCGAAGCAGCCATAGAAGCGGCGCTCGCCGGTCTGGATCACCGCATAGGCCTGCCTGGCGCGTTCATAGAATGCGTAGCGCTCGACGCCGATCATCGGCCAGGATTTGCCCTCGGCCGCGTTGATCGCCTTCTGCACTTCCTTCTGTACCGGCAGCACTTCCTTCGGCTTGCCGACAACCTCCATGCGCGCCGCGGCATCATCGACAAACGTGTCGAGCGGATAGACCGACAGGATGGCCGCCACCGCCTCGCCCGCCGTCACATTGTCGATCCTCAGCAGCTCGCCGAGTTGCGTCTGCCTTGCGATGGAATCGGCCGGAAAGTTTGTGTCGCAGACGATCAGATCGTCACCATGGCCCATGGCGCGCAGCGCATAAAGCACCTCCGCGTTGAGCAGCGGGCTGATACCCTTGAGCATTCTCTCCTCCGTATTGAAAGCTAAAGCCGTGTTCCGGTCTCGGGATCGAACAGATGCACCTGATCGGCGCGCGGCTTGAGATGAAGCATGTCGCCCGGTTTGAAGTCATGCCGCTCGCGAAACAGCGCGACGAACGGCGTTTCATTGTGGCGAAGCACGACCATCGTCTCGGACCCGGTCGGTTCGACCACGGAAATCGTCGCCGCGAAACCGTCCGCCGAGATGTCGAAATGCTCCGGCCGGACGCCGTAAATGACAGCCTGCCCATCCGACACGTTCAGCCCCGATGCGAACGGCAGGACAGCGCCACCAATGTCGACACCAAGCGTCCCGTTCGTGCGCACCGTGCCCTTCAGCATGTTCATCGCCGGCGAGCCGATGAAGCCCGCAACAAACAAATTCGCCGGCCGGTCGAACAGCTCCAGCGGTTTGCCTGACTGCTCGATCCGGCCATCCTGCATGACCACGATCTTGTCGGCCATGGTCATCGCCTCGACCTGGTCGTGCGTCACGTAGATCGTGGTGGCCTTCAGCCGCTGGTGCAGCTCCTTGATCTGCGCGCGCATCTGCACGCGCAGCTTCGCATCCAGATTGGAGAGCGGTTCGTCGAACAGGAACACCTGCGGATCGCGCACGATCGCGCGGCCCATCGCGACGCGCTGACGCTGGCCGCCTGAAAGCTGTCGGGGGTAGCGGTCGAGATACGGTTTGAGGCTGAGTATCTCCGCCGCGCTGTCGACGCGCTCGCGAATCTTGGCCGGGTCGGTCTTCCGAAGCTTCAGCGCGAACGCCATGTTCTCCGCCACCGTCTTGTGCGGATAGAGCGCGTAGTTCTGAAACACCATCGCGATGTCGCGCTTGCCCGGCGGCAGATGGTTCACGACCTTGTCCGCGATCAGGATGCGCCCGCCGCTGATGTTCTCCAGCCCGGCGATCATGCGAAGCAGCGTCGACTTCCCGCAACCGGACGGCCCAACGAGCACAACGAACTCGCCGTCGGCGATCTCGACATCGACGCCATGGAGCACTTTCACGGCGCCGAATTCCTTCGTCACGCCGCGGATCGAGACCTGCGCCATTCTTCCTCCCGGAGGCTTCTGCCCGACGCGAAGCTAGTCAACGCACTCCGCCAAGTCCACTGCGATTCCGTGATCTGGTCCTACCAATCGCGTTGACTCGCGCAGCGCTTCAACGCAGACTGATCGCGCTTTAATTGCCACTGATTTTTTGCCGGCGACTTTCCTGCGGAGGAGAACGCGGAAGCCCGTTATCATTGCTTTCCATGAAGCAAATAGCGCGAGCCAGGGGTCCTGGCCGGCTTGCTCAATACGCCGGACAACGAGATCCAGCCTTGGGAGGAACGTGCAATGAAGTTGAGTCACTTTGAAAGGCTTGCGCGAGCGGGCGCTACCCGCCGCGACGTGCTGAAAGGCGCCGCAAGCGTTGCTGCTTTATCTGCTTTCGCCGGCTCCGGCCTGATCGCGATGGGCGGCAAGGCGTCGGCGCAATCGAATATCCGCGCGGAGATCCTGAAGATACCCGGCGTCGGCGCCGGTCAGCCGACGGATGCCGACTGGCAGAAGGTCGGCGCGCTTTGCCTAGACGCCACTAAGGCCAGTGTACAGCAGGGCGAATTCGCCGGCGTCGAACTGCGCTTCATGGGCCTGAACAACCAGAACGTTCATAACGTTCTGTTCCGCGGCCTCTTGAAACCGTGGGAGGAATACACCGGCGCGAAGATCACATGGATCGATCTCGCGCAGGCCGATTATAACGCCCGCCTGCAGCAGGCGGTCGCCACCGGCACCGTGGACTTCGACGTGATCGAAATGGGCGCGCCCTTCGAAGGCGACGTCTGCGGCAAGGGCCTCGCCTCGGAAGTGCCGGACTGGGTCATGAAGCAGGTCGATATGGAGGACTATGTCGGCTACCTGAAGGCGCCTGTCGGCACCTGGGAAGGCAAGACCTACCGCTTGTCGATCGACGGCGACTGCCACACGTTCTGCTATCGCACCGACGTGTTCTCGGATGCTGCGCTCGCCGAAGCCTGGAAGGGCCATAGCGACCAAGCCGGCATGACGGAATGGGGCGTGCCGAAAACCTGGCAGCAGGTTCAGGCCACGACCAAGTTCCTGAAGGGCAAGCAGGTCGGCGGCATGGATGCCTACGGCTATCTCGACGCACCGAAGGCATGGGGCGGTTTCGGCTTCTACTTCCTTGGCAGCCGCGCCACCGCTTATGCCAAGCACCCGGACGACGCAGCCTTCCTGTTTGACCCGGACACGATGAAGCCGCGCGTCAACAATCCGGCCTGGGTGCGCGCCATCCAGGACGTCATCGACGCGTTGCCGTCCGAACCTGCCGACCAGCTCAACGCCGATCCGAACACGACCGCCTTCGTCGAGTTCCTCGGCGGCACAGGCTCGATGGTCTCCTGGTGGGGCGACGTCGGGTCGAACGTGAAGACCAACGACGCCTCGGTCGTCGGCGACACGACGGGCTTTTCGATCCTGCCCGGCTCGGATGACGTCTACAACTCCAAGACCGGCCAGTGGGACAAGCTCGCCTCCGGCCCGAACTACGCGCCTAACATGGCCTATATCGGCTGGGGCGTGTACGTGATGAAGACCGTCGATTCCGACGAGAAGAAGCACAAGGCCGCATGGTCGGCCGCGGCGCATCTCGCCGGCAAGGACATCTCGCTCTGGATGGCGGCCTATCCGTCCGGCTTCCAGCCCTACCGCAACTCGCATTTCGAGATTCCGGAATGGGTCGAGGCGGGCTACGACGAGGCCTTCATCTCGGCCTACCTGTTCTCGAACCGCGACTCGTACAACCATCCGAACGCGGCCATTGAGCCTCGCATCCCCGGCATCTTCCAGTACTACTCGATCGCCGAGGACGAGCTGGCCAAGATTTTCGCCGGCCAGTCGGACGCGCAGACCGGCGCCGACGCCATCGCCGCCGCCTGGGAGAAGATCACCGACCAGATCGGCCGCGAGAACCAGATCAAGCTCTACAAGGCCTCGCTCGGCATGTAGGCCTGTCACGAGCCCCGGTGGCGTCGAAAGGCGCCACCGGCATTTTAGTCCACGCTCTCGCCGGAACGACCGCACCTCGGCCATGACCCAAACCGCAGCGCCCGGCGATCACATCGACGAAACCGATCTCATTTCACCCGGCCGCCGGTCGCTCGGCCGCGCCGTCATCTGGGTCGCCTCGGCGCTCTTCGCGCTGATCATCCTGCTGCAGATCCTGAACGTCACCGGTTCGCTGGACCTCGGTTTCGCCAACTGGCGGCCGACCATGTACGCCTATCTCGGCTGGTCGATCGCACTCGGCTTCGGTCTGGTGATGATCCGCGGCGAACAGGGCATGCGCGCGCTGTTCATCTTGCCCGCGACGCTGTTCACGCTGGCTGTCGTGATCTTCCCGACGCTGTTCGGCCTGTCGATCGCCTTCACCGACTGGAACCTCGCCTCGCTCACAGGCGGCAAGTTCAACGGCGTCGATAACCTCGTCCAGCTCTGGCACGACGCCTATTTCTGGAACGCGCTCGGCAACATGGTCTTCTACGTCGTCATGGTGCTGGTCGAATACGCCATCGCCTTCGGCCTGGCGCTGCTGCTCAACGCGGAGATCCGCGCCCGCAAATTCTGGCGCGTCGTGTTCCTGATCCCCTTCATGCTGTCGCCGGTGGCGGTGAGCTGGATGATCGGCAAGTCGATGATGGAATACCGCTACGGCCCGGTCGCCCGGCTGATGCGCATGATCGGCTGGGACCAGCCGACCTTCTTCGTCGACCCCTGGATCGCACGCCTCTCCATCGAGGCGATGGACGCCTGGGTCTCAATCCCCTTCATCATGATCCTGCTGCTGGCCGGCCTGCAGGCCTTGCCGAAGGACGTGCAGGAGGCCGCCCGCGTCGATGGCGCCACGCCCTGGCAGTCCTTCTGGCAGATCACCTTCCCGCTGATGCTGCCCGTCTCGGTGACGGCGATCATTCTCAGGATCATCTTCAAGCTGAAGCTCGCCGACATCGTCATCAACGTCACCTCCGGCGGTCCAGGCGGCGCGACGGACACGGTGTCCAGCTTCATCTACCGTGAGTATCGCGACCGCTCGAACGTCGGCTACGGCACCATGCTGGCGATGGTCTATCTCGTCATCATCATCGTCTTCATCACCATCCTGCTCAACCTCGTGAGCAAGCGCATGCAGAGGATGACGTGATGGTTGCGGTCGCCGAAACCATCGACATCGCCGAGGAGCGGGAGATCGCGGCAAGCCAGCGCCGACGCCGCATCGGCCAGGTGCTGATCTACTCAGCGCTCGTCTTCTGGGCGTTCGTGTCGCTGTTTCCGCTCTACTGGACGATCACCACCTCGATGAAGGTGGCCAAGGACGTGCAGCTCGGCAACCTCATGCCGTGGGTCGATTTCGCGCCGAACTGGCTGGGCTGGCGATCGCTCGGCCTGTCGCCCGACACGATCATGAACACCTCGACCGTGCGCGCCGAGTTCCTGTCGCGTTTCTACAATTCGATCATCACCTCGGTCAGCGCCTCGGTGCTGGCGGTGCTGCTCGGCGGGCTGGCGGGGTATGGCCTGTCGCGCTTCCAGTACAAATTCTTCTGGATGCGCAACAAGGACATTTCCTTCTTCTTCCTGTCACAATTGATCCTGCCGCCCGTCGTGCTCGCCCTGCCCTTCCTCGTGCTCTACAAGGAACTGGCGCTGCTCGACACGACCACCGGCCTCGTCCTGCTCTATACGCTGACCGTGCTGCCGATCGTCATCTGGATCATGAAGGATCAGTTCGACACGATCCCCGTCGAACTCGATGAGGCAGCACAAGTCGACGGCCTCTCCTCCTGGGGCACCTTCTTCCGCATCATCCTGCCGATTGCGCTGCCCGGCATGGTCGCGGCCTTCATCCTGTCGCTGATCTTGTGCTGGAACGAGTATTTCTTCGCAGCACTGCTGACCGGCTCGGTCGCGAAAACGCTGCCGGTGATGGTCGCCAGCCAGACCGGCTCGCAAGGCATCAACTGGTGGGTGATGGCGGCGATCTCGACCGCGGCGATCACCCCGCTTCTGCTGATCGGCGTGATGCTTGAGCGTTACATCATCAAGGGCCTGACCGCCGGCGCGGTGAAGTAGCGACCAAATGTCAGACATCCAAGAAGGCTACGATTTGGTCGTCGTCAGGGGTAGTAATACCGACGTGACGATTGCATCGAAAATAATATGAGTGATCTGCGTTCTTCCATGGTTCCGCGATCTGTTGCGGGTTTGGATACTGTTGCCTCGCCTTAAGTTCGGGATTGGTTGCGGTTAGTAGTATGAGATCAAGGGACAATGGCCAATGGTTCATGAACTTTGGCCATGAGATATTCAGCCTCCCGTCGACGAGGGCAGCGCCTTGGGCTGCTTGCACGTCCAAATCGGAAAACCCGAGTCGACCGTAGTTCGGTTCTTGCTCCGTACGAATCCGCCAGTCCTCTAGTAATTTCGTGCGCTCGTCGGCGTCTTCGTGGTCGAGGAAGGTGGGAGAGACGACAATTGCAACACATCCCCACTGTGCGGAAATCCTGCTCCTTCTCTTCTTCTCCGATTCCGCCGCCCAGAGCTCTTCGGCCTCGTCAACTAGATCAGCAATCTTGCTCACCGTCCTACGGCATGTAATTACCTTGCCAACGCCCAAATCGACGCCTCGTTCGGGCGAAAAGACCATAGTATAGGAGTCGCCGCGCTTCCCGGACTTTCGTCCATAGCGAATTGGAACCTTCACGTATCTCGATGAGCGCTTGTCCGCCCTCAGCCTGGCTGATCGCCAAGCCACGCGAGAGTCCACCAACCTTTGCGACAGCTCACCACCGTAGTCCTTGCTCTCCCAATCAAGCGAGCCGACAACAAGCACGCCTACGTGCAAATCGATTGGCATGTGCCCTCCTATTTGTCGGTGCATCTATTCCATGTTCGTATGGCGCGACCGCATCGCCTCGGGCGTGACGCCCAGCAGTGCTTTCAGCCTGAGCACCATCACCTCGAAGATCAGGAACAGCGCGCCTTCGAACAGTGAGCCCATCGGCAGCACCGAGGTGCGCTTCGCTCCTTGATCGTCGGCCATCGTCTGCGCCGGCACGAGCAGCACGAAATCGGCGAGCTTCGCCGTCGTGCTGTCCGCCTGTGCGGTGAGCAGCAGGATTTTCGCGCCGGCCTTCTTCGCGACCTGCATCAGCGTGATCACCGTCGTTGTCTCGCCCGGCCCCGAGGAAACGAGGAACACGTCGCCCTCGCCGAGCGCCGGCATGGTCATGTCGCCGACCACGGAAACATCCATGCAGAGATGAAACATCCGCATGGCGAAACCTTTGATCTGCAATGCCTCGCGGCCGCAGCCATAGACGCCGATCCTCCGCGCCCCGGCGAGCATCCGGCAGGCCTCGTCGAGCCTGCCATCGTCGACGCGTGCCAGCACCGCGCCGAGTTCGCCGAGTGCGGCATCGAATTCGCTCATGACAGATCCGCCATCAGATCCTGGTTGCGGTCATAGAGGCTGCGGAAAATCCGATACTGCCGCTCGTACACGGCCTCGTTTTCCGGGTTTGGCTCAATGGTCCGCTCGACCGGGTTCCACCGCTCGATGTCAGCCGCCTTCGCATCACCCACGGCGAGCGCGGCCAGGAACGCATCGCCATAAGACGCGCCGATCATCTTTTTGCGCAGCAGTTGCGACAGGCCCGACACATCCGCCGTCGACTGCGCCCAGACCGCATTGCGCGTGCCGCCGCCGACGCCAAAGATGCGCGCCGGCGTGTGCGCGATCTCGCGATAGGTGTCGATGATGTGGTTCGTCCCGCAGGCGATGCCTTCCAGCATGGCGCGATAGATGTCGCCGCGCGTATGCGTGAGATTCAGCCCGAGGACGACGCCTTTCGCATCGGGGTCATGAATCGGCGTCCGCTCGCCGGAGAAATACGGCAGAAACACCAGGCCATTGGCGCCCGGCGGCGAGCCGCCCGCTTCGGCGGCAAGGTCCGCGAACGCCGTCTCCGGCTTGAGTTCCTTGCCGAACTGATCACGGAACCAGTGCGTCAGCGTCCCGCTGGTCGCCAGTCCGGCTGCGGAGCCGTGCATGCCCTTGAACAGCCACGGCGCGTACCAGAGCCGCGGATCGTTGATCCGCTCTTTTGACAGCATGATGGTGAAGATCGTCGAGCCGTACATCAGCATCATGTCGCCCGGCGCCAGCACGCCGACCGACAGCGCCTCGGCCGCCGCGTCGATCGTGCCGGCGATCACCGGCGTGCCGGCGGCAAGTCCTGTTTCGGCGGCCGCGCCGGCGCTCACCTCGCCGACGATGTCGGTCGCCCAAACGAGTTCCGGCAACTGGTCGGGCCGCGCAATGTCATCGGCGAGGTCGAACACCCAGTCCTGCCTGCCGACATCGTAGATCGGCGAAAAATTCGCCGCCGAATAGTGGTCGATCGCGTACCGGCCCGTCAGCTTCCAGGTGATGTAGGTCGCCGAGTTCAGGAATTTCGCGGTCCTGGCATGGATCTCCGGCCGCTGGTTCTTCAGCCACAGGATTTTTGGGCCGACGGCCTGCGAGGTCAGCGCGTTGCCGCAGCGCTCGAGGATAATGTCGGAACCGATTCTAAGATTGAGGCTTTCGATCTCGTGCGCCGCGCGCGTGTCGACGCCGTAGAGCACCGCGTTCATCAGCGGCTCGCCATCCGCATCGACCGGCAGCATGCATGGCCCGATGGCGCTGGCGCCGACCGCGCGGATCGTTTTCGAGTCGATCCGGCTCTCTTCGAGAATCTTCCGCGTCACATAAACGAAATCGCCCCACCAGTCCTCGCGCGCCCGGTGCTCGGCATAGCCCGGCTGCGGAACCAGCATCTTGTGCGGCCGCGACGCGCTCGCCACGATCGAACCATCCTCGGCGACAAGCACGCCCTTCGTTTCGAAGGTGCCGATGTCGACGCCGAGATAGTGCTTCATGAGATGTAGTCGTCGCGGTCGAGACTGAAATTGCGGTCGATCGCGGGGATTGCCGCGACGAGCAGCGTCGTCAGCGCCTCCAGATCGCTCAACTCGCACACTTCGAGCGAGGAATGTGTGTAGCGCGCCGGGAAGCCGATATCGATCGCCGCGACGCCGCCGCCGACAAGCTGCACATAGGAATTGTCCGTCAGCGCGCCGGTGTGGGCGCTGCGCTGCAGCGGCATTTTGAGCTTCTTCGCCGTCTTTTCGAACAGCGACACCATCGCCGGATGCGGGATCGTGCCGTTCAGCGTGCCGCGCCCGTGGAACGAGTAGAGGCTCATGCCAGGCCCGCCGCCGAGTGTGACCTCGCCGCGATACCCCATATCAGGCGTATCGGTCGCCAGCATCAGGTCGAGCTGGATCGCGATGTCGGGCTTGAGCATCTGCGCCGCGGTCAGCGCGCCGCGCAGGCTGAATTCCTCCTGCACCGAAAACACCAGATGCACCGTCGGCTTCTTAGCCTTCTGCAGCGCCCGCGCCACCTCGATCATCACGGCACAGGCGGCGCGGTCATCGACCGACGTGCCGGCGATCCTGCCGCCGCCAAGGTCGGCGACATGCGGCTTGTAGACGACCGGCGTACCAATATCGACGCCCGCCCCCCTCGCCTCGTCGGCACTGGAAAAGCCGGCGTCGATGTAGAGGTCCATGTACGGGACGACCTTGTACTTCTCGTCCGGCGTCGTCGCGTGATGGCTCTTGTTAGCGATAATGCCTTCGCGATCCTTCCCCTCGCCGACACACAGCAAAACGGCCTGCGACGGCAGCGCCCGCTCCGGCACGCCGCCCAGCCGCTCGACGCGGATAAAGCCGTTCGGCTCGATCTTGCGGACGATGAAGCCGAGCTGGTCCATATGCGCGAAGAGCATGACGCTCGGCCGACCTTTTTCACCGTCCAGCGTGGCAATGAGATTGCCGAGCCTGTCGGTGCGTGACGCGATCCCGAGCGCGTCCAGCTCGCCCTTGATCCGCCGACGTACGCGCCCTTCGTAACCGCTGAGACCCGGGATCATCATCAGCTCGGTGACGAGCGTTTTCAGCCGGTTCGCCATCATTCGCCCCGCGCGGCGCGCACCAGCCGCATGAATTCCGATGCCCGCGCCGGATCGACCGCGTTCCAGGTGTTGCCGTCCACCTTCAGCGACGAGCCGACGATGCAGCCGTCGGCGATCTTCAGCACGTCCACCACCGTCGCATGCTTGACGCCGGTATTTGCCATGACCGGCGTCAGCGGCAGCACCTTCTTCACCGCTTCGAGATCGGAGAGCTCCGCCGCCTCGCCGGTAATCTGCCCCGACACCAGAACCGCGTCCGGAATACTCGAAAAAACCGCGCTGCGCGCCCGGTCCGGCAGGCTGCGCTGGTCGAGCGAATGGGCGAACTCGGCCGAAACGTTGAACAGCATGGCGAGGTCGGAACGGCCGAGCCGGCCGCGATAGCGCATCGCCTTGCCTGCGTCCGGCGTCCACGGCCCCATATCGGAGGCATAGGTGCCGGTGAAAATCTCGCGCACGAACGACGCGCCCGTCGCTGCCGCGAGCGCCACCGACGACATCGGGTCCCACAGCACGTTTACGCCGAACGGGATTTTGATCGCATCGCGCAACTGGCCGATGACGAAAGCCATCGTTGCCGTTGAGGCGGTGTCGACGCTGAACTCGTACGGCCGGTCGTTCTCGTTGCCGAACATCACCGCATCGAAGCCGGCTGTCTGCAGCGCGTCCAGGTCCTTGCGCGCGCCCTCGAGCAGCGCCGTCAATCCGCCTTTGGCGTCATAGAGCGGCGTACCCGGCAAGGCGCCAAGATGCACCATGCCGATCACCGGCTTTTTCGCGCCGAACACGCGTCTGAATGTATCTGTCATCGCTCCCGCAGGCCCTCTCCCCGGCCGGGGTTTGATGCTAGCAATGCGAAAATCGCAAGTCTATGGATTCGCCCCGCTTTTGGCACGCAGCGAATATGCTACGGTTAGGCCAAGGGTGTTCGGAGGAATGGCAAGCCAGATGAAAGTTCGGCATTTCGACAGGATCGGCAATGGTGGCCTGGATTTCACGGAGTTCGGCTTCGGCGCCGCGCCAATCGGCAATCTTTACCGTGCGATCTCGGATGACGATGCGCAGGCTGTGCTGCAAGCAGCCTGGGATGCCGGCTGCCGCTATTTCGATACGGCGCCCCAGTATGGTCTGGGTCTGTCCGAGACGCGGCTGAACCGCTTCTTCCGGTCAAAGCGGCGCGACGACTTCGTGCTATCCACCAAGGTCGGCCGTCTGCTCACCGTCTGCCCGCCCGAACAGCGTCTTGGCATCGGCAAGTTCTTCGACACGCCGTCACGCCAGCAGGTCTACGACTACTCCTATGACGGCGTCATGCGCAGTTTCGAAATTTCGCTGGAACGGCTCGGCGTGGATCGCATCGACATCCTCTACGCGCACGACCTCGACGCTTGGAGCCACGGCGGCAAGGACGTGGCCGACGGTTACGTCGAGCAGTTGATGACAGGCGGCTATTACGCGCTCCTGTCGCTGCGCGACCAGGGCGTCATCAAGGCGTTCGGCGGCGGGATCAACGAATGGCAATATTGCCAGACATTGGCCGAGCGCGGCGACTTCGACCTTTTTCTGCTCGCCGGTCGCTACACCCTGCTCGAGCAGGAGGCGCTCGACACCTTCCTGCCGCTCTGCGTCAAACGCGGCATCGGCATCGTACTCGGCGGACCGTACAATTCGGGCGTGCTCGCCACCGGCCCGAAACCCGGCGCCTTCTACAATTATTCGGAAGCGCCGAAGGAAATCCTCGACCGCGTCGCGAAAATCGAAGCCGTCTGCACACGGCATGGCGTCAAGCTGATCGAGGCAGCGCTGAATTTCCCGCTGGCGAACCGCTCGGTCGTGTCCGTCATCCCCGGCGGCCAGCGTGTCGAGGAGGTGAAGTCCAATCGCGCGCTGCTCGACGCCAAAATTCCCCCCGCGTTATGGGCGGACCTGAAGGCCGAAGGCCTGATGCGCGCCGACGCGCCGGTTGACTAAGCCCGGATTACCCCTCCACGGCCGCCTTCGCAGCAAGCTTCGCCGCCGCGGCGGCGACAAGCTCTTCCACCGGGCGCGTGGCATCGAGGAAAATCGCGCCTTCCTCATCGGTGGGCGGTTCGAGGTCGGCGAATTGGCTGTCGATCAGGCTGGCCGGCATGAAATGGCCCCTGCGGGTCGCGACGCGCTCACGCGCCCGGTTCTTGTCGATCATCAGATAGATGAAGACGAGGCCGGGCCAATGCGCCCGCAGCCGGTCGCGATAGCCGCGTTTCAGCGCCGAACAGGCTGCAACAACGCCCTCGCCGCGCGCCGCATGCGACGCGATCGCGCGGCCGACCGCCTCCAGCCAGCCTTCGCGGTATTCGTCGTTGAGCGGCAGGCCGCTTGCCATCCGCTCGACATTCTCGGGCGGATGCAGCTGATCGCCCTCGACGATCTTGCAGTGAAGGGCTTCGGCCAGCGCCATACCAACGACCGACTTGCCGCTGCCGGCAACCCCCATCACCACCGCCGCGAGCGGAGCACCCGCGGCGGGCTTTTGGATCGGCGCCGTCATTGGCGGCTCGCCGGCGCGCGGCCGTAAAGCAGCAGCATCGCGACGATTACCACGCCGTAGATGATCTGCCGGCCCGCTTCCGGCATCTGCATGACGGACAGGATCGATTGCAGCAGCGTGATCAGGATCACGCCCGCGACCGTGCCAAGATATGAACCGCGCCCACCGAGGATCGACGTGCCGCCGAGCACCACGGCCGCGATGGCCGGCAGCAGATAAGCGTCACCCATCCCCTGCGCCGCCTTCGACGCATACCCCGCGAGCAGCACCCCGCCAAAGGCTGACAGGCCGCCCGATACGGCGAAGGCGATCATCACGATCCGCCGCGTATCGACGCCGGAGAGATAGGCCGCGCGCTCACGGTTGCCGATCGCGTAGACTGAACGGCCAAAG
This sequence comes from Rhizobiaceae bacterium, assembly GCA_035503715.1. Taxonomy (GTDB): domain Bacteria; phylum Pseudomonadota; class Alphaproteobacteria; order Rhizobiales; family Rhizobiaceae; genus OAS926. The sequence goes on from DATJTE010000174.1 coordinate 36,686, forward strand.
GTCGTGCGCGTCAGCACGAAGACAGTGGCCGCACCTATAATTGCCCAGACGATCACCGCGTTCGGCACGCCGGGAATGAGAAAACCTGTGGCCAGCCAGCGCATTGCGTCCGATGCCGAATCCTGTGGCGAGAAGCCGCCCGTATAGACGACCATCAGGCCTTGCGCGACCGCGTTGGTGGCGAGCGTGATGATCATCGATGGGATTCGCAAATACGCCACACCGATGCCGTTCACCACGCCGATCGCGATGCCGCACAGAACCCCGAACGGGATCGCGAGCGCCACGCCCGCCGGCCCGAACGCTGCCGCCGCGGAGGCCATCATCGCGCCGGTCGCTACCGTCCACGGCACCGACAGATCGATCTGGCCCAGCAAAATCACCAGCATCATGCCCGTTGCGATTACGCCGAGGAAAGAAGCCACCTTGAGCTGCTGCAGCAGATATTCCGGCGACAGGAAGCTCGTCGAATAGAGGCTGCCGAAGATCAGAAGCAGGATGATGCAGGCAAACGCCGTCGTCACCGCCGGATCGAGCTTGCGCAGGAATTTTGGCATGTGGCTGGTAAGCCCGCCGGATGACGTGGCCGTGTCGCTCATCCGAACCACTCCAGCCTGTTCTTGACCCGGAAGAGCGCGAACGCGCCGAGGCTGACGGCAACCAGCAGCACCACGCCCTGGAACAGCGGCTGCCACAGCGGATCGAAGTCGAAGACGAAGAGCAGATCGCCGATGGTGCGGAAGGCAAACGCCCCGAAGATTGCGCCGACCGCGCTGCCGCGCCCGCCGAACAGCGACACGCCGCCGAGCACCACCGCCGCGATCGAGAACAGCGTGTAGGCATTGCCGCTCGCATAGGCCGCCTCGCCCGTATAGGTGAAGAAGGTCAGGAACAGCCCGCCGATCGCCGCCAGCAGTCCGGCCAGCGTATAGGCCAAAAACTTGCCGCGCTTCAGCGGCACGCCGGACATGTAGGCCGCGACCTCCGACGAGCCCGCGGCATAGGCCGCGCGGCCATAGACAGACCGGCTGAACGGCACCCAGATGATCAGTACAATGGCCAGCAACGCCACCAGGCTTGACGGTATCACCCCGAACAATCGTCCGGTCAGCGCGTCAGCCAGATCCTCATTCACCGAGCCGCCCGGAAATGGCCTGAGCAGCAGCGCGATGCCGAAATACACCGCGCCCGTCGCGATTGTCGCGACGATCGGCTGGAGCCGGCCGTAGATGACGATTGCGCCGTTCAGCGCCCCGCACAGCAGCCCGACCAGCAGGACCGCCGCGACGCCGACCCCCGTCTCGAACGGCGTGCCGAACACGATCCACGACGCCAGGCAGTTGGTCAGGATGAAGATCATGCCGACCGACAGATCGATGCCGGCGGTGATCACCACCAGCGTCTGCGCCATCGCGACGAATGCAAGCAGCACGCCCTTGTTCGACGCCGTCTGCACGACGTTGGCGGTGAAGCCCGCCGGATGGTTCGCGGTGTAGATGACGAACATCACCACGAAGATGCCGAGTGCCAGCAGCGTCCCTTTCTGCTCGGCGTACCAGTAGCGCCACTCGCTCATGCCATCGCTCCTGACCGGGAGACCATTCCTGAATTCAGTGGCTTGAAAATCAGATTTACTGGGGGTACATTAAATACATGAAGGCGCCGCGCGAGTTTTCTTTCGATCCCGCGAAGGATGCCAGCAACATCGCGTCGCGCGGAATCAGTTTCACGCTGACACGAGAGTTCGAGTTTGAGACGGCAATCGTCGCGATCGACGATCGCAGGGACTACGGAGAAATTCGCCAGATAGCGGCCGGCTTTGTTGGCGAGCGCTTGCATATTCTGGTCTTCACGCTGCGAAAGCAGGTTTGCCACGTCATCTCGCTGCGCAAAGCCAACAAACGAGAGGTCAAATCCTATGTCGCCAAGACGACCGAATTGGAGTGAGGCGAAGCGCAAGGCGCTCGCCAATCTCGAACAGATAACCGAGAAGGAAGATGCTGCGATCACGGCAGACGCCTTGAACGACGACGACAATCCTCCTGCGGATGACCTGATCCGTCGAAGGGGGCGTCCACTCAGCGCCAACCCAAAACAAGCGATCAAGTTGCGCATCGATCCCGATGTCGTCGAGCATTTCAAGGCGGAAGGACCTGGTTGGCAAAGCCGCATGAATAAAGCCTTGCGCCGCGCGGCTGGATTATAGTTCATCACTCCGCCCTCGCCATCTTGGCCGCTTCGGCGGCGCCTATGTTCAGTGCGCTGGCGATCAGCGCGCGCTCGGTGATCTCGTCGCCGGCCAGCTCGCGCTTGATCGCGCCGTCATAAAGCACCAGCACGCGGTCGCAGCAGCCGATCAGCTCGTCATAGTCGGTTGAGTAGAACACGATCGCAGCACCCGCATCGGCGAGCTTGCGCAAGAGCTGATAGATTTCCTGCTTGGTGCCGACATCGATGCCGCGCGTCGGGTCGTTGAGCAGGATGATCCGCGGCCCGCGCATCAGCCATTTGGCGATCACCACCTTCTGCTGGTTGCCGCCCGACAATGCGCCGACCGGTATCTCCAGCCCCGCCGTACGGATCGCCAGCAGCTTCACCATCTCGTCAAGGAGCTTGTCCTCGGCGGCGCGGTCGATGATGCCGCGGCTCGACACCTTGTCCATCGCCGAGAAGGCCAAATTCTCGCGCACCGTCATCGGCAGCATCAGCCCTTCGGTCTTGCGGTCCTCGGGGATGAGCGCCATGCCGACCTTGGCGCCGCGCGCATGCGCCGGGCTCTTGATGTTGACCGGCTGGCCGTCGATCAGCACCTCGCCGGTCAGCCCGCGCAGCACCCCGAACAGCGCCAGGAGCAGTTCGCGCTGCCCTTGCCCGTCCAGCCCGCCGAGCCCGATCACTTCGCCGGGCCGCACCGCGAAGCTGATGTCGCTCAGCCGATCCGTCCAGCCTAATTTGCGGCACTCCAGCACCGGCTTCGCGCTGCCGTCCGCCGCCACCGGCTTCGGCGGAAACACGTTGTGATACTCGCGGCCGATCATCAGCTCGACCACTTCTGTGTCGCTCTTCGTGCCGGCCGTGTAAGTCGCGATCTTGCGGCCGTTGCGGAACACGGTGCACTCGTCGGCGAGTTCCGCGATCTCATGCATGCGATGCGAAATGTAGAGCAGCGCCAGTCCTTCCGAGCGCAGCCGCTTCAAGACGTCGAATACCTTCTTGACGTCGGCCGCGGTCAGCGCCGAAGTCGCCTCGTCGAGGATCAGGATGCGCGGCTTGCGCGCCAGCGCCTTGGCGATCTCCACCATCTGCCGGCGCGACAGCGGCAGGTCCTTCACCAGCGCCGAAGGATGGATGTCGGCGGCACCCGCGCGCGCCAGCGCTTCTTCGGCAATCTTCCGCTGCGCGCGGCGATCGATCATGCCGAACTTCTTCGGCGGATCGGAAATGACGATGTTGTCGGCAACGCTGAGCTCGGGGATCAGCGACAGCTCCTGGAAGATGCAGACGATACCGGCCTTGTTTGCCTCCGCCGGCGAGGCGAACGTCACTGCGCTGCCGTCCAGCGTCATCGTCCCGGCGTCCGGCGCAACCACGCCCGACATCACCTTGATCAGTGTCGACTTGCCGGCGCCATTCTCACCGAGGATCGCATGTATGCGTCCCGGGAACACCGACAGTTCGGCGTCTTCGAGCGCACGCACGCCACCGTAGCGCTTGGACACGCCTTCCATGCGGAAAAGCGGCGCCGCCTCCTTAGGAGCCGTTTCCATGATCCTCCCCGTTCTTTTAGCTGTCCCGGCGCCGCGAGGATGGCTCTCGGCGCCGGGCAATTTCAGGCCAGTCTACTGATCTTTCTGGTCCTGGCCCATGATTTCCTGAGCCGTGAAGTTGATTCCACAGGTCGGGAAGGAGTTGCCGACGAAGAAATTGTCGGACTGGTCGGGGAAGAAGTCCTGCCCTTCCTTGAAGTCGGGATCGGACACGATGGCCAGCGGCAGCTTGACCGACTGCGGCACGACATTGCCTTCGAGTGCTGCAATCGCCGTCTTGATGGCGACCGCGACCTGCGCCGGGCCGGTGCCTGCCGAGGTGCACTTCAGGCCGTCGCCGGCATGCGCTGCGCAGAACTTGCGGAAGCCGTTCTCCGTCTCGCCGCCGAACGGCACGAACGGATGGCCGGCATCGATCATGGCCTGCACCACGCCGGTGTCGCCGCCCTGCGCGGTGATGCCGTCAAACTTCTTATGCACGGCGATCGCGTCGGCGGTCGCCTTCTGCGCGGTCGGGTCATCCCACTTGCCGAGCACCTCGACAACGTCCCATGTCTTGCCGGACGCGGCAAAGGTCTCGTGGATGCCGTTGTGGCGGTCGGTGTCGACCGACGTGCCGGCGACGCCGCGCACTTCGAGAACCTTGCCGCCGTCCGGCAGATGCTTGACCAGCCAGTCGGCCCACAGAACGCCGAGGCCCTTCTGGTCGACGTTGACGTTGATGGCATCCTGCGTGTCGAGAATGTTGTCGAAGGCGACCAGGATAACGCCGGCTTCCTTGGCGCGCTTGATAACCGGACCGAAGGCGGTCGGGTTCTGCGCGTTGACGACGATCGCGTCATAACCGGCGTCGATGAAGTTGTTGATCGCGGAGATCTGCGCCGGCACGTCTTCGCCGGTCGAGACCACCTTAAACTCCTTCAGCTTGGCAGCGACGTCAGGCTGCGCGGCATAGGCCTTCGCGGTCTGGATCATCTGGATGCGCCAGGTGTTGGCGATGTAGCCGTTTGCCAGCGCGACGCGGTATGGTCCGTCCTTCTTCGCGAACTTGAAGAACTTCGTGTCCGCCGCCCACGGCGCGAAGCACTCAGGCTCCGCCGATGGGCCGCTGACGATTTCAGGTTCTGCGATTGCGGTCGAATTCAGAAGCAGCAGAGCGGTGGCCGCGATGGCGCCACCGACGAACGATTTGAGCATGTCTATCCTCCCATTGCGATGTCCGCTCGGGCACTCCGGTCCGGGCGAGACGTCCGCACAAAACGGACGGCGATCGCCGAGAAACGGACGGTGTCCGGCACATCATCTGAAGCGTGTGCGACCTGCTCGGTTCTCCTCCCGTCTCAATCGCACGCAAGGAATGGTAGCGCTACCAATTGTCAGTGTAAAGCAGGATTCAGTGATCTGCTGAAGAATATCAGCGTGCCGTGCTTTCGCGGGCTTGCAGTTCGAAGCCGGTGTCGATGACGCGCTGTTTCGGGTGGTCGCCGCTGATCGCCGCGCGCGCCATGGCAATTGCTTGCCGGCCGATCTCGTAGCGTGGCGTGCGCACGCTGGTGATCGACGGAAAGGCGACATGCATCATGTCGAGGTCGTTGAAACCCGCGATGCCGATTTTGGCCGGAACGGAGAGCGCCGCGCGGTTGCATTCGAACAGAACGCCCAGCGCCAGATCGTCATTGTTGCAGAACACCGCATCCAGCGTCGGCACTTTCGCCAGCGCGTCGCGGAACAGCTCGCGGCCGAGCGAAACGCTGGAGGGAGAGGTCGTCGTGGTGATCAGCCGCACATCGAACATGCCGGCCTCCTCCACCGCCGCGCGGTAACCGGCAAGACGCCGTTGCGAGCGCGGGTCCATGCGCGCGCCGATGAAGCCGATCTTCCGGTAGCCGGCGTCGATCATGTGACGGGTCACCGCCTTGCCGCCGTCGAAATGCGAGAAGCCGATCATCATGTCCACCGGATCGGGTCCGATCTCCATGATCTGCACGATCGGGCAGCCGGCGCTTTCGAGCAGCGCCCGCGCGGTTGGCGTCTGGTCGATGCCCGACACGATCAGCGCCGACGGTTTCTGGCTGAGAAACACCTGCAGCAGCCGTTCCTCTTCGAGGCCGGAATAATGCGTGTTGCCGAGCTGTATCTGGAGATGTGTGTCGCCGAGCCCATCATAGATGCCGCGCACGACTTCCGCGAACACATTGTTGGTCAGCGACGGCACCAGCACGCCGATGACGTCGGCGCGCGCCGAGGCCAGCGCGCGTGCGTTGCGGTCCGGAACGTAGCCCAGCGCCTCGACTGCCTTGGTGATCTGAGCCCTTAGCTCAGGCGAAACGCGATCCGGCTCGCGCAGCGCCCGCGACACGGTGATGGCGCCGACGCCGGCCTTGCGCGCCACGTCGGCGATCGTCGGCCGCCCGCCGCCTCTCCTGGATCTAGGCTTCACGACACCGCACCGTGGTTATAATTAAAAGGCCCCCTCACCGTCTCGCCCGCGGCGGCTTTCGCCGCCGTTTTCGGGCTCGCCACCTCTCCCCCACTCCGTGGGGGCGAGGAGTGCAGCTTCAGCGATTGGCGACAGGCTTGCGGCCGGCTCTCCTCTCCCCCGGGCAGGGGGAGAGGTGGCACCGCGAAGCGGTGACGGTGAGGGGGTGCTTTGGCGTCCAAAACCAAAGGTGACCGCCTGCTCCCCGCATAATGCTCACCTTCGTTCAATTTTCTTCTCACGATCCGTTGCCTTTCCGGCGCGAATGTCGTTTGCGGAGTGCTGCGCCGTCAAGTTCCATCGTCGGAGGAGGAATAATGGACACGCCGCGCGGACCGCTGGACGGCATCCGCATCATCGAATTCGTCGGCATTGGTCCGGCGCCGTTCGCCGCCATGCAGTTCGCCGATCTCGGCGCCGATATGGTGCGCATCACTCGGCCGGGCGCGGTGCCGCTGGTGCCCGATCCGATCACCGGGCGTGGCCGCCCGACGATCGAGGTCGATCTCAAGGATCCCGACGAAATTGCCCGCATCGCCGAACTCGTCGCGCATGCCGACGCGCTGCTCGAAGGCTTTCGCCCCGGTGTCATGGAACGTCTCGGCCTTGGCCCCGAGCCGCTGCTCGCCCGCAACCCGAAACTCGTCTACGGCCGCATGACCGGCTGGGGACAGACCGGCCCGCTCGCGTCGGTCGCGGGCCACGATATCAACTACATCGCCATCACCGGCGCGCTCGCCGCCATCGGCCCGGCCGAGCGGCCCGTCCCGCCGCTCAATCTCGTCGGCGATTTCGGCGGCGGCGCGATGTTCCTGGTCAGCGGCATGCTTGCCGCGCTGATTTCGGCTGGGCGCACCGGCGTCGGTCAGGTGGTGGATGCGGCCATGTGCGATGGCGCGGTGTCGCTGATGACCATGTTCCATGAGATGGCTGCAAGCGGCGACTGGATCATCGAACGCGAAGCGAACCTGATCGACGGCGGTGCGCCATTCTACCGGACATACGAATGCGCCGATGGCGCTTTCATCGCGGTCGGCGCCATCGAGCCGCAGTTCTACGCAAAACTTGCCGAGGCGATCGGACTGACGCCGGACGAAGCCATGCTGCGCATGGAGAAGAAGAACTGGCCGACCCTCATCGCCCGTATCGGCGAAATCCTCCGCACGCGCCCGGCCGCCGAATGGGTGACGCTGATGGAAAAGACGGACGCGTGCGTGTCGCCGGTTCTGTCGCTCGCTGATGCGCCCGCCCATCCGCATCTCGCGGCGCGGGGCGCCTTCGTCGAGGTCGACGGCAAGCGCCAGCCTGCCCCCGTCCCGCGCTTTTCGGCCACGCCGACCGAGGCGCGGCCGAAGCCGGCCGGGGTGCTGACGCTCGGCGACGCCCTCGCGCGCTGGGCGTGACGCCCGGGTCGGATTACGCGCGGAATGCGGCGCGCGGCAGTTCGGAGAGAACCTCGGCGCCGTCCTTGCGCACGATGACGATCTCTTCCAGCCGGATGCCGAACTTGCCCGACAGATAGATGCCAGGCTCGATCGAGAAGACGTGCCCTTCCTCGAGCACCGTCTCCGACGTCCCGGTGATGTAGGGCGGCTCGTGGATGTCGATGCCCATGCCGTGGCCGGTCCGGTGCAGGAAGAAGTCGCCGTAACCGGCTTCGGTGATGACGTCGCGCGCGGCCTTGTCCACCGCCTTCGCCTTCACGCCGGGTTTTGCCGCCGCGAGTGCCGCTTGCACCGCGCGTTCGAGCACGCCATGAACTTTGTCGAAATCCTGGGGCGCGTCACCAAAGACGCCGACACGCGTCATGTCGCTCGGATAGCCATCCTTGCGGCCGCCAATGTCGATCAGCACGGCTTCGTTCGCGCCGAGCTTTCGCGTTCCGGTGTGGTGATGCGGGAAAGCGCCGTTCTCGCCGAAGCAGACGCTGACGAATTCGCCGACCGCGCCGTTCTCGGCGTAGAAGGCCCGGATCGCTTGCCCGACCTCTTTCTCCGTGATGCCCGGCTTCAAGGCGGCGAACCCGGCGCGCATCGCGCCGTCGTTCATCACCGCGTTGCGCTTCAGCACCGCGTATTCGGCATCGTCCTTGCGGGCGCGCAGATAGCCAACCGTATCATTCAGGAAGCCGCGCGCAGCACCTGGCAGCGCGTCGATCACCAGCAGCGCGAAATCGGCCCGCATCGTTTCGTCGAGCGCGATCTTCAAGCCATCGCGCCGCGCGCCGCAATCGTCGAGCAGTTTCGCCAGCGCCGCGTCCGGCCCGTTGGCATCCACCCAGGTGTAGAACGGCAGCTTGGTGAAGGGCCGCTGGCTGTCGGCGTTCAACGCCGGCATCAGGAAGCCGGCTCTGTCCTTCGCCACGATCAGCAGCACCGGCCGCTCGTCGCCGTGCGGCGACATGCCGGCGAGCCACACCAGATGCGAGGATGGACCGACGACGACGAGATCGGTCTTCGTTTCGGCCATGCGTTCGCGCAGCTTGGCCAGCCTTTGTTCGTACATTGCAAAGAATCCTGATTGAGTGTCGCCGGCGTCGCGGCCGGCACTCCTCTCCCCCGGGCAGGGGGAGAGGTGGCCCAAAGGGCCGGTGAGGGGGTGGTTCACCCGGACAGGTAAACCACCGGTACGCCTTAGCTCTTCTTCACCAGCCGGTAGAACACGAAGTCCGACGTCGCGCCGTTGACGTAGCCTTCGACGTTCTTGGCGAGCGCGATCTGCAGCGCGGCCTGGAACATGATGACGATCGGCGACTTCGCCTGCACCTTCTTCTGGAGATCTACATAGATCTCGTTGCGCTTTGCCTGGTCGGGCTCGGCGAGGCCGGCGAGCGTCTCCTTGTTCAGCTCTTCCGGCACCGCCCACGCGTTACGCCAGGTGGTCGTCGCGGCGTACTTGTCGTCGGCATTGTCGGAATTGTACGCGAACGCCTTGGCGTTGGAGTGCGGGTCCATGAAGTCCGGGCCCCAGTAGAGCAGCATCGCCTGATGCGTGCGGGCGCGGTACTTGGTGATCACCTGCGCGCCGGTGCCGGGCAGGATCTCGAAGTTGATGCCCGCTTCCGCGAAGCCTGCCTGCAGCGCCTGCGCCATGTCGGTGAACGGCGTCGAGTTGATCACGTCGAGGGTGACGTTGATTGGCGTCTTGATCCCGGCGTCCGCGAGGATCTGCCGCGCCTTCGCCGGATCGTAGCTGTAGGGCGTCTCGTCATAGGAGCCCGGGAAGCCCTTCGGCCAGAAGGCCTGATGGACCTGCATCTGGCCCTTGAGGAAGCTGTCGGTCATGCCCTGGTAGTTGACCAGGTAGCGCGCCGCTTCCCACAGCGCCTCCGGCTGCAGCGCTTCCGTCTTCTGGTTGAAGGACAGGAAGTGCACGGCCGCCTGCGGGAACGCTTCGACCTTGATGTTGTCCTTGCCCTGCAGGCCGGCGACCTGGTCAGGCGTCAGGTTCTTGGCGATGTCGACGTCACCGGTTTCCAGCAGGAGCTGCTGGGTCGCGGCTTCCGCCACATGGCGGATGATGACGCCCTTGATCGCCGGCGCGCCGCCGAAATAGTTCGGGTTGGCTTCGAGGTTGATGATCTCGGCCGGACGGTAGGCCTTGAGCACGAACGGGCCGGTGCCGGCGGAATTCGCCTTCAGGAAGGCATTGCCCATGTCGCCATTGGTTTCGTTGGCCTGGGCGGTCACCGCATCGATGACCGAAGCCGGGCGGGCGGCGAGCACGTTGAGCACGAAGGCCGAGGAGAAATTGCCTTCATACTTGACGGTGAGCTTGTTGCCGTCGGCCGTCACCATCTGCTCGATGTTGTCGGCGGTCCAGCCGAGCTGGGTCAGGATGAAGGCCGGCGACTTGTTGAGCACGATGACGCGCTTCCACGAGTAGATCACGTCTTCGGCGCGCAGCGGATTGCCCGAGCTGAAGGTGACGCCGTCGCGCAGCGTGAAGGTAATCGTCTTCGCCGCGTCGTCCGCCTCCCACGAGGCGGCGAGACCCGGCGCCAGCGTGGCGAGGTCGGCGGCGTCGTACTGCACCAGCCGGTCGTAGGTCTGCGTGACGTATTCGCCGGACGAGAATTCATAAGCCTCGCCCGGATCGATCGAGACGATGTCGTCGATGTTCTGCGCGACGACCAGCACGTCCGCCGGCGTCGCCGCAAGAAGCGCCGAAGGCGTGAACGGCATGGACAATGCGGCCGCAAGCAGTGCGGCCTTGAACAGTTTCATCTGGCTTTCTCCTTCTTTTCCATGACTTTGTTAGATGTATCCTCGGCCCCTGAAGTGCGCAGGGCCGTGCGCTCGGCACGCGACCTGAACATCGGCAAGGTGCCGACCCACAGAAGGCGCGCGGTTTCCTTTGTGTCGTTTGACCAGGAATGCGGCTGGTTGCCGCGGAAATGCAGGCTGTCGCCAACCTTCAAGTCCATCTCCTTGTCGTCGAGGCGCTGGGTGATCGCTCCTTCCAGGATGAAGAGGATCTCTTCCCCTTCATGGCTCACCGTCTCCGAGCGATAGCCCGGCGGCACATGCAGCACGAAGGAGGACAGCACGTTGCCGGCGAAGTCGGCGGCGATGCGCTCATAGACGATCGAAGAGCCGTCCACGGCGAAGCGCGTTCGCTCCGTCGAGCGCGTCAGGCCGTCTTCCGTATTGGGCGTGGCAATGAAATAGTCGACGCCGACGTCGAGGCTGCGCGCGATCTGCGCCAGCGTACCAAGGGAGGGAGTCGCATGGTCGCGTTCGACCTGGCTCAGATACCCGACCGAGATTCCCGCGGCCGAGCACAGCTCCTGCAGGGTCATGTGGAGCTGGCGGCGACGCGCGCGGATCAGCGCGCCTACTTTAGGCTGCGCAGGCGCGCCTACTTTAGGCTGCGCAGGCGCGCCCACTTTGGGCTGCGCCGGCGCGGTCTTGCTTGCCGCCTGTGGCACGTGGTCCCTCTCCCACTAAAATTTTTTTGATCTAAGCAAAATCGTTTGAAGAGGCCAAGGATTTTTTTTAGACCAGAAGCTGCAACAGCGGAGAAAACCTCGGCGTGACATTGGAGACAGGTTCACTGGCTGCCGGACCACCGGCCGCGCCCCGTCGCGCGTCGGGCGGCGGCACGCGCCTGTTGCGAACCTTCGCCAGCTTTCTTCTGACGGCCGCCCTCACCTTTCTCGGCCTGCTGGCCATCACCTTCTTCATTGGCCGCGTCGTGCCGATCGATCCGGTGCTGGCCGCGGTCGGCGACCGCGCCACGCCGGAAGTCTATGAGGCGGCGCGCAAGGAGATGGGTCTCGACCAGCCGCTGCCGATCCAGTTCGTCACCTATGTCGGCAACGTGCTGACCGGCGATCTCGGCCGCTCGGTCTCGACCGGTCAGGCCGTGGCGGGCGATCTCGCTCGCGTTTTCCCGGCGACGCTGGAGATGGCGACGCTCGGCATCATCATCGGCGTGCTGATCGGCGTGCCTATGGGCGTCTACGCCGCTAGTCGCCAAGGATCACTGCTCGACCAGGTCATCCGCGTCGTCGGCCTGCTCGGCTATTCGGTGCCGGCATTCTGGCTGGGGCTGGTCGGCCTCGCCGTCTTCTACGCGCGGCTGCAATGGGTCGGAGGGCCCGGCCGCCTCGACATTTTCTACGACGGCATCGTCGACCCGGTCACCGGCCTGATCCTGATCGACAGCCTGATCGCCTGGGAGCCGGAAATCTTCGTCAATGCGCTGACCCACCTTGCCTTGCCCGCTTCGGTGCTCGGCTTCTTCAGCCTCGCCTACATCGCCCGCATGACCCGCTCCTTCATGCTGGACCAGCTCGCGCAGGAATATGTGACGACCGCGCGCGTGAAGGGCCTGTCGGAGAGCGCGGTGCTCTGGCGCCACGCATTCCGGCCGATCCTCGTGCCGCTGATCACCGTGATCGGCCTGTCCTATGCCGGACTGCTCGAAGGCTCGGTGATGATCGAGACGGTGTTCTCCTGGCCGGGCATCGGCAACTATCTCACAACCGCACTGCTCAACGCCGACATGAACGCGGTGCTCGGCGCCACCCTGGTCATCGGCGCTGTCTTCATCGGCATCAACAAGGTGTCGGACGTGCTCTACCGCATTCTCGATCCGAGGGCCCGCTAATGTCGACCCTCGACTGGCTGCTCGACGATTCCCCCGCTTCGCGTATGCAGGCGCGGCTTGGCCGGACCTATCGCATCACGCGCTCGCTGCTGAAGAACCCGCTGGCCGTACTCGGCCTGATCATCATCCTCGCTCTGATCCTGATGGCCATGTTCGCGCCGTGGATCGCCACCCATTCGGCGACCGCCCAGGATCTTGGCGCGCGCCTCCAGCCGCCCAGCGCCGAACACTGGATGGGCACCGACGAACTCGGCCGCGACATCTGGAGCCGCGTCGTCTACGGCGCGCGCATCACGCTGCTGATCGTCGCGCTGGTTGCCGTGCTCGCCGCCCCTGTCGGCCTGATCGTCGGCGCCGTCGCCGGTTATTTCGGCGGCTGGGTCGACCGCATCCTGATGGGCCTCACCGACATTTTCCTGTCCATGCCGAAGTTGATTCTGGCGCTCGCTTTCGTCGCGGCACTTGGCCCCGGCATCGAGAACGCCATCATCGCGATCGCCATCGCCACCTGGCCGAGCTATGCGCGCATCGCCCGCGCCGAGACGCTGACCATCCGCAGCTCCGAATTCATCGCCGCCGTGCAGTTGCAGGGCGCCTCGGCGCTGCGCGTGATCGTCCGCCACATCCTGCCGCTCTGCACGTCGTCGATGATCATCCGCGTCACGCTCGACATGGCCGGCATCATCCTGACTGCCGCCGGCCTCGGCTTCATCGGCCTCGGCGCGCAGCCGCCCTTGCCCGAATGGGGCGCCATGATCTCGCGCGGCCGCCAGTTCATCCTTGACCAGTGGTGGGTCGCGACGATGCCGGGCTTCGCCATCGTGGTGGTCAGCCTCGGCTTCTGCTTCCTCGGCGACGGCCTGCGCGACGTGCTCGATCCCAAACATGGGGAGCGGCAATGAGCGCCCTCCTCGACATCCGCAATCTGCGCGTCACGTTCCCGAGCCCGCGCGGTCCGGTCGACGTGGTGAAGGGCGTATCCTTCCAGCTCGGCCGCGAGCGGCTGGGCATTGTCGGCGAGAGCGGCTCGGGCAAGTCCATGACCGGCCGCGCCATCCTGAAGCTCATCCGCAAGCCCGGCCAGGTGACCGCCGACCGCATGGACTTCGATGGCATCGACCTTCGCGCGCAGACCGACCGGCAGATGCGCGACATCCGCGGCGCGCGCATCTCGATGGTCATGCAGGACCCGAAATTCTCGCTGAACCCGGTCATCACCATCGGCGCCCAGATCGACGAGGCCTTGATCACCCACCAGAAGCTGGCCCGTGGCGAGGTGCGCAAGAAGACGCTCGCCATGCTGGAGGCCGTGCGCATCAACGACCCGGAACGCGTGACGCGGCTCTACCCGCATGAGGTTTCGGGCGGCATGGGCCAACGCGTCATGATCGCCATGATGCTGATCCCGGAACCGGACCTGCTCATCGCCGACGAACCGACATCGGCGCTCGACGTGTCCGTGCAGGCGCAGGTGCTCGACATCATCGACGACCTCGTCAGGAAGAACGGCATGGGCCTGATCCTGATCAGCCACGACCTGAACCTCGTCTCCGCCTATTGCGACCGCATCCTGGTCATGCGCGGCGGAGAAGTGGTGGAAGAATGCGCCGCCGGTGAACTCGCCAATGCGCAGCATCCCTACACGAAGGGCCTGCTTGCCTCGATGCCGCGCATCGACGAGACGCGCAGCGAGCTCCCCGTGCTCGACCGGCGGAGCTGGGCGACATGAGCGCCATCGCCATCGACAATCTCGACGTGTCCTACGGCACGTCGAAGATCACCCACGGCATCCGGCTTGCCATCGCCGAGGGCGAAAGTTTTGCCCTCGTCGGCGAAAGCGGTTCGGGCAAGACGACGGTGCTGAAGGCGATCGCCGGCCTGGCGCGCGAATGGACCGGCTCGATCTCCGTGTTCGGCGCGCCGCGCTCGCACGGCATTGATCGCGGTTTTGCCAAACACTGCCAGATGGTGTTCCAGGACCCCTACGGCTCGCTGCATCCGCGCAAGACTGTGGATGCGACCCTTTCCGAGCCGTTGACGATCCAGGGCGTCACCGGCGACCACGGCAGGCGCGTCGAAGCGATGCTCGACGCCGTCGGCCTCGACAGAAAATTCCGCTTCCGCTTTCCGCATCAGCTCTCCGGCGGCCAGCGCCAGCGTGTCGCCATCGCCCGCGCGCTGATGCTCGAGCCGAAGATCCTGCTGCTCGACGAGCCGACCTCGGCGCTGGATGTGTCCGTGCAGGCCGAGATCCTCAATCTGCTGAAGCGGCTGCGCCGCGAGCAGAACCTCACCTACCTTCTCGTCACCCACAATCTGCCGGTGGTTTCGTTCCTGTGCGACCGGCTGGCCGTGATGCGCCACGGCCGCGTGGTCGAGATCGCCGGTGCCGACCAGTTGAAGACCGGCGCGCTTGCCGACCCGTATTCGCGCGAGCTTCTGGCGCTGAGCGGCGGACATCCCAAGACCTGACACTTCCCAAACCCCAGACTTCCCAGAAAACGAGACTTCGAGGACAGCATGCAAGACAAAGACGTCGCCAAGGCGCTTGAAACATTCGACACCCAGCTTGGGCTCGCGAAAACGGCCGACGCCGTCTGGAACGCCCTGCATGTGCTCACCGACGCCGTCGTCGGCACAAAGCTCTTCAGCGTCATGATGATCGACTGGCCGAACGAGCGCTCCGGCCGCGTCTACACCAGCCACCCGGCCGAATATCCGGTCTCCGGCACCAAGCCGATCAACCGCACCCACTGGTTCGACACCATCCACGCGGAACGAAAACCGTTTGTCGCCAACACCATCAAGGACATCGCCGAGGTTTTTCCCGACCATGAACTCATCTGGTCGCTCGGGCTGGGTTCGGTCATCAACCTGCCGATCGTTCTCGGGGATGAACTCGCCGGAACGCTGAACCTTTTGCATGAAGAGCATTTCTACACGCCCGAGCGCGTCAATGCTGCCAGCCGCCTGTCGCTCGCGGGCAAGGCCGCGTTCCTCGCGGCCATGCATTTCGATCGCGGCGAGGGTTGACCTGAGCAATTCCCGCAGAAGTGTGAGCGGTTCTGCGTCCGGATACCGGCGGGGGAAACCCCGCCGTTTTTGCGTCTAAAGAGATAGAGCGGGTCGGCGCTTCGAAGAAGCGCTGAACCGCTCTAGTCTGCGTGGATCGACGGTTCGACGAACAGCATCGGCGCCTCGAGCGTCCAGATGAGTTCGTTGTTGTCGTAGGAAACGGCGCCGGTGCCGCTCAGCGCCTGCGGCGCGACACGCTCCAGCACGACGGTGCCAAAACCCCGTCCCTTCTCCTTGACGACAGGCTTTCCGCCCGTTTCGCGCCAGGTGAGAAAGAGCCTCCGCTCGCCCTCCGCGCCGGCTGCGACCTTCCAGGCGATCGAGATTGTGCCCTTCTTGCCGGCCAGCACGCCGTATTTCGCCGAGTTGGTCGCCAGCTCGTGAAAGGCGATGCCGAGATACTGCACGGCGTTCGGATTGAGCATCAGCGACGGGCCCGACATGTTCACCGCCTCTTCGCTGCCGAACGGCGTCACCTGCGACAGCAGCAGCTCGAAGATCGTCGTGCCCTTCCACTCGCCCAGCACCAGCAGATCGTGCGAGCGCGACAGCGCCATGATGCGCTCGCGCACCTGCCGCTCGAAATCGGCGGAGCTCACGGCGCGCTTGTTCGTTTCGCGGATCATCGACAGGATAACCGCATACTGGTTCTTCACGCGGTGATTGACCTCGCGCATTAACAGGCGGATGCGCCGCTCGCTGTCCTTGTTGGCGCTGATGTCGCGCGCGATCTTCGAGGCGCCGACGATCTGCCCCGTCGGATCCTTGATCGGCGAGACGGTCAGCGACACGGGGATGAGTGTCCCGTCCTTCCGCCTGCGGACCGTTTCAAAGGTTTCCACACGCTCGCCGCGCTGGATACGGCCGATGATGTTGGTTTCCTCATCGAGGCGGTCGTCGGGGAAAAGCACGGAAATGTGCTGGCCGATCATCTCCTCGGCCGAATAACCGAACAGCTTCTCGGCCGCCTCGTTCCAGGTCGTGACGACGCTGTTCAGATCCTTGCTGACGATCGCATCGAACGAAGAGTCGACGACCGCCGACATCCTGAGGCCAAGCGCATCCGCATCCTGCTGGCTGGAAAGGTCGATCAGGGTGTTGATCGCACCGACCAGATCGCCGGCGGCGTTGAAAATCGGCGTCGGGAACGGTTTGAACAAGACGCGCGTTCCATCCGGTCGCCCGCCGAACGCGATGATGTCGCGGACTTCGTGCTTCTCCCGTATGGCCAACGCCATCGGCGAGTCTTCGTGCTTCATGGGCCGGCCGTCGGCACGAAAAAGCGCCTGAAACCCGTTCCAGCGGCTATCGCCGAGCACCGGTTTTGTTCCCCAG
>DATJTE010000175.1:0-4719 GCA_035503715.1 Rhizobiaceae bacterium
GCCAAGGGCGGGGTGAAGCCGCAGGCGCTCGAAAAGGCCGTGCAGGACCTCCGCAAGGGCCGGACGGCCGACTCCGCGTCAGCCGAGGGCAGCTACGATGCCCTGAAGAAGTATGCGCGCGATCTCACCCAGGCGGCGCGCGACGGCAAGATCGATCCGGTGATCGGCCGCGACGAGGAAATCCGCCGCACAATTCAGGTGCTGTCGCGCCGGACCAAGAACAATCCGGTGCTGATTGGCGAGCCGGGTGTCGGCAAGACAGCGATCGTGGAAGGTCTCGCGCTGCGCATCGTCAATGGCGACGTGCCTGAGTCTTTGAAGGACAAGCAGCTCATGGCGCTCGATATGGGCGCGCTGATCGCTGGCGCGAAATATCGCGGCGAGTTCGAGGAGCGGTTGAAGGCCGTGCTCAACGAGGTCACCGCGGCTGCCGGCAACATCATCCTGTTCATCGACGAGATGCACACGCTGGTCGGCGCCGGCAAGGCGGACGGCGCGATGGACGCGTCGAACCTGTTAAAGCCTGCGCTCGCCCGCGGCGAGCTGCACTGCGTCGGCGCGACCACGCTCGACGAATACCGCAAGCATGTCGAGAAGGACGCGGCCCTTGCCCGCCGCTTCCAGCCTGTCTTCGTCAACGAGCCGACGGTCGAGGACACCGTCTCGATCCTGCGCGGCCTGAAGGAGAAGTACGAGCAGCACCACAAGGTGCGCATCTCCGACTCGGCATTGGTGTCGGCGGCGACGTTGTCCAACCGTTACATCACCGATCGTTTTCTCCCCGACAAGGCGATCGACCTGGTCGACGAGGCTGCGTCGCGGCTCAGGATGCAGGTCGATTCCAAGCCGGAAGCTTTGGACGAAGTCGACCGCCGCATCATGCAGCTCAAGATCGAGCGCGAAGCACTCAAACTCGAGAAGGACGACGCGTCACGCGACCGTCTGGAGCGGCTGGAGAAAGAGCTGGCCGGGCTTGAGGAAGAGTCCGCCGCGGTCACTGCCAAATGGCAGGCCGAGAAGCAGAAGCTTGGCCTTGCGGCCGAGCTGAAGAAGCAGATCGACGATGCCCGCAACGAGCTCGCCATCGCGCAGCGGCGCGGCGAATTCCAGAAGGCCGGCGAGCTTGCCTACGGCAGGATCCCGGAGCTGGAGAAGAAGCTCGTCGAAGCCGAGGCGCAGGACGGCAAAGGCGGCATGGTGGAAGAGGTCGTGACGCCTTCGCACGTAGCGCACATCGTGTCGCGCTGGACCGGCATTCCGGTCGACAAGATGCTCGAAGGCGAGCGCGAGAAGCTGTTGCGCATGGAAGACGAACTCGCCGTGCGCGTCGTTGGCCAGGGCGAAGCGGTGCAGGCCGTGTCGAAAGCGGTCCGCCGCGCCCGCGCCGGCCTGCAGGATCCCAACCGGCCGCTCGGCTCGTTCATGTTCCTCGGGCCGACTGGCGTCGGCAAGACGGAGCTCACCAAGGCGCTCGCGAACTTCCTGTTCGACGACGAGAACGCGATGGTGCGCATCGACATGTCGGAGTTCATGGAGAAGCACTCCGTGGCCCGGCTGATCGGTGCGCCTCCCGGCTATGTCGGTTACGAGGAGGGCGGCGCGCTCACCGAAGCCGTCCGCCGCCGGCCGTATCAGGTCGTGCTCTTCGACGAGATCGAGAAGGCGCATCCGGATGTGTTCAACGTGCTGTTGCAGGTGCTGGACGAGGGTCGCCTGACCGATGGCCAGGGCCGCACGGTCGACTTCCGCAACACGCTGATCATCATGACGTCGAACCTCGGCGCCGAATACCTCGTGTCGCTCGCCGACGGCGAAGACGTCGACAAGGTCCGCGACGAGGTCATGGCGGTGGTGAAGGCGTCGTTCCGGCCCGAGTTCCTGAACCGCGTCGACGAGGTGATCCTGTTCCATCGCTTGCAGCGGCAGGAGATGGGCAAGATCGTGCAGATCCAGCTCAAGCGGCTGGAGAAGCTGCTCGCCGACCGCAAGATCACGCTCGACCTCGATGACGACGCGGTTCAGTGGCTGGCACAGAAGGGTTATGACCCCGCCTACGGCGCACGGCCGTTGAAGCGCGTCATCCAGAAAGAGCTGCAGGATCCGCTGGCGGAGAAGATACTGATGGGCGACATCCTCGACGGTTCGACGGTGAAGGTCACCGCCGGCTCTGACCGGCTGAACTTCCGCGCCAAGCCGACCGTGGTGAAGGCCGAAGCGGCGTAAGCTGACATCGAAACTGCTCTCCTCTCCCCGTCTTCACGGGGATAGGTGCCCGGCAGGGCGGTGAGGGGCCGCGCTATCGCCTCTTACTTCTTCGCCGCCAGCGCCACTGCGTGTTGTGCATCGTATGCTCGCTGATAGGCAGGCCGCGCTTTGCCCCGCTCGACATAAGCGATTAGGTTCGGGAACTCTTCGACAAGATCCATTCCCTCTGCCCGGCGCAGCACCATCACCATCATCAAATCGCCGGCGCTGAAGTCGCCGTCCAGCCAGTCGGCATCGCCGAGCCGGTTGGACAGGTCTCGCAGCCGCGTGCGGATGCGGTCGTCAAACGTACGCTGCAGTTCCGCGAACCAGGGCCTGTCGCCCACGGCATATTCATTCTGTTCGCGTTCGACGATCGGCGGCTCGATCGTGTTCAGCGCGGCGAACATCCACATGACCGCCCGCGCCCGTGCATTCGGCTCCGTCGGCAGCAGGCCCGGATGATTTTGTGCCAGATGGTGGATGATCGCGCCCGTTTCGAACAGCACGAGGTCACCGTCCTCATAGGTCGGGATCTGGCCGAACGGCTGCAGCGCGCGGTGCGCCGGCTCCTTCATCGCCTTGAACGAAACGAGTCGGACGTCATACGGCAGGCCGAGTTCCTCGAGCGCCCACCGCACCCGCATATCGCGCGCCAGACCGATGCCACCGTCGGGCGATGCTTCAAAAGCGGTGATCGTGGGGATCATGGGAAGGCTCCGACTGATTTGGTTTCGCTGCCTCGCGGAGGGCGCGCCGCCGTACTCACACGTGCAGGGTGGGCCGATAGGTGAGTTCCTGGGTGCGACCGTCGAGCGTCCTTTGCTCGACCAGCTCAAGGTCGAAGTCAGCGCCGCCGAAAACCGGCTGTGTTCCGGTCTGCCCGGTGATGGCCGGAAAGAGCGTAACCTGGACGTAGTCGACTAAGCCGGCGGCCATCAGCGCGCGATTCATCGACAGGCTGCCATGCGAGCGCAGCGGCACATCGGACTCCTGCTTGAGCCGGGCGACGACATTTACAGCGTCGCCGCTCGCCAGCGTCGCGTCCGGCCAGTCGAGAGGGCCTTCCAGTGTACTCGATACGACGGTTGCCGGCAGGTTTCTCATCCGCGTGACCCATGGATCGCGCGCATCAGAGTCCTCGGTGCTTGCGGCAATCATTTTCGCGAAGGCGCGATAGGTATTGGCCCCGAAGACCATCCGCTGCGCTTGTTCGTGCAGGGCGAGCCGGCGGGCGAGCAGTTCGGGGCCTTGCTTGCCCCAGTAGCCACCCCAGCCGCGGCTGACGGAGCCATAGCCGTCGAGGCTCATGAAGACGTCGAATGTGTAGGTCGCGGTCATGTCGCTCTCCTGCGTGTGATTGCTTTGTTTTACCTAGAGCAGCGCGCGGTCCTCGCACCTGCATCGACACGACGAACGGCCGGCGCGGTTTTCGACAGTCCGCATCATTTTTTGGTCTTGGCTTTTCGCGACTGACCGGAATCCACCCAAAAAAAGTCTCGCGCGAAGCCTGGCCGGTGCCTTTCTGTAGACAGCACGCTGCCGTAACGTCAGGCGATGCGGGATGCCCGCAGCCAATTCCGGGGAAAATCATGAAACGCATTTTCTATGTCTTTGCGGGCTTGCTATTCGCCACGTTCGCCGCGTGGGCCGATCCGTCCGGCACCTACGACTTCAAGGGCGTCGACCTCGACGGCACGAACTATCAGGGGACGCTGGAGATCGCGAAAGTGGGTGACGTTTTTCAACTCACCTACACCTTCGAGGATGGTTCCACGCAGACGGGCTCGGCGGTCGGCGACGACAGTTTTCTCGCCTATGGCTACGGTGATGACGAAGAGCTCGGCGTCGGCCTGATGACGTCCAAGGGCGGCACCTGGGAGGGCATCTGGACGCATGTCGGCGCCGACAAGATGTCGATCGAGACCTGGACGAAGAAATAGGGCTTAGCTGGATGCCTCAAGTTGATGGTCTGAGGCGGCAATTTTCTTTTCCTCGAACTGTCGAGCTATTTGACAAGGCTTCGGCTTGCCGCAGCGAATAGTTCGTCATCGTTCAATCTGGCTGCGTAGTCGAGTACGTTCTCAAAAAGACCCTTGGCATACCTGCTGGTGGAACGAGTGAAAGGTATGTCGCCAGCATTTGAAAGCTCCAAACGGCTCCATCTATCCCGCGCTGCAGGATGAGAATCCAGTTCGTCTCGAAACCTAACTTTGCCGCCGAGACGCGCTTTTAACATCCGCCCAGCATCGTCTATGAAATCCATATAGGTGAACAGCAAGTCGACCGCATCAACTGCATCGACGTAGCGTAAAAGGGGTTGGGTTGGTGCACCTGAAGCCTCGTCGTTTCCTGCCTTTCTTCCAGGGTTCAAAGTGTAGCGCAGAGCATTGAACGTTTGCGATTTCAGAAAGCTTAGTGCGAACGCATCGGCAGCAAATTCGAACTCATGTCGCAGAGCTAGAACGGCGGAAG
>DATJTE010000176.1:0-21302 GCA_035503715.1 Rhizobiaceae bacterium
CTTTGCCATGTCGGTCTCGACCATTCCACTTTCTGTGCCGACGCCTCTCCGGGCCAGGTTTCGTCGCAACTTCCGGGTCAGCCATCTGGTCGTGATTCTTCTCGTTGCCTTCGCGGTCATCGTCCCGCTCGTTTCGCCGGACAACGCGATGGTCGTGAATCCCGCCAGACGGTTCTCGCCGCCTTTCGGCGCAACGCTGTTCGGCACCGACAATCTCGGCCGCGATCTTGGTGTGCTGGTTGCCGCCGGCCTGCGGACCTCGCTGCTGATCGCGCTGCTGGTCGTGACGATCGCTGGCGTTCTCGGTTGGCTGCTCGGCGCGATCAGCGCCTATGCCGGTGGCTGGATCGACGACGTGCTGGGCCGTGTCATGGACGCGTTCAACGCGTTCCCGGGCATCATCCTGGCGATCGCGCTCACCACCGCCATCGGACCGAGCTTCAGCACACTGATCGCGGTTCTGGTCGGCGTCACCTGGGTGAACTATGCCCGCGTCGTTCGTGCCCGTGTGCTCTCGCTGAAAAACGAGGAATACATCATCGCCTCGCGGCTTTACGGCGCGAAGCAGCGTTTTGTCCTCCTGCGCCATATCTGGCCGAACACCGTCGACCTGGTCATCTCGGTGGCGCTCGCGCAGATCGCCAATGTCATGCTGGCTGAATCGACGATCACATTCCTTGGCTTTGGCCTGCAGCCGCCGAACGTTTCGCTCGGATTGATCATCACCCAGACCAAGGACTACCTGCAGATCAACGGCTATCCCGTGATGTTCGCCGGCATCGTCCTCGTCGCTGCCTGCACCAGCGTCGCCATGAGCGTCTTCTCTTTCAGGGGAGGGCAGAAATGACCGACCGGACGAAGATACAGCGGTTGCTCACCGTCGAAGACGTATCCAAGGTCTACGGCGATACCGGCGGCAAGTTTTGGGCGGTGCGCCATGCGTCCCTTGCGGTAGAGCGTGGCGAATGCGTCGCCATTGTCGGCGAGTCCGGCTCCGGCAAGACGACACTGGCGCGCATGATCATGGGTCTGGTCGAGCCGTCTGAGGGGAATGTTCGCTTCGATGGTGAAGATGTCGCTGCGCTGTCTCGTCGGCGTCAGGACCGCCAGCGGCTGGCGGCCCGTATGCAGATGGTGTTCCAGGACCCGCGCAGTTCGCTTGATCCGACCATGCGCATCGATAACATCATCGCCGAGCCGCTGGTGATCTTCGGCTGGTCCGCGGCGGATATCGCCAACCGTGTCGTTGAAGTGCTCGACCTTGTGGGGCTTTCGCAGGACTACGCCCAGCGATTGCCTGCCGAACTGTCAGGCGGACAGCGGCAGCGCGTCGGTATTGCCCGCGCGCTCAGCCCGCGCCCCGATTTGCTGTTACTCGATGAGCCGGTCGCGTCGCTCGACGTATCGATGCAGGGTCAGATCCTGCGGTTGTTGGTCGACATCAAGGAGAAGACGAACATCGCGGTGGTGGTGATCGCACACGACCTCGGCGTGGTGCGCGCCATCGCCGACCGCACGGTCGTCATGTATTCGGGCCGGATCGTCGAGCATGGCTCGACCGGCCAGGTTTTTGGCGAGCCTATCCATCCCTACACCGCAGCGCTGTACTGGTCGGCTTCGGTCGCCGGCGAGCGCGCGATGACCGGGGACGTTCGCCGTGCGTTGGCCAATGAGCCTCTGCCGGCGCCGCAGCGCGTCACCGGCTGCGTGTTTCGTACCCGTTGCTGGCGCAAGATCGACCGCTGCAATGTCGAAGCGGTGCGCGTCGACCGCAACGCCGGTCAGGTCGCCTGGTGCAACGTACCGCTTGCGCCACCCATTCCGTTGAGGGTGAGCGCATGACCGGCCAGCCCATCATCTCCGTCGACGGATTAAGCGTCACGTACCGGAGCGGTTCGTCGGACGTGCGAGCGGTTCAGGACATTGCGCTGCAGATCATGCCGGGCGAGGCGCTCGGAATCGTCGGTGAATCCGGATCGGGCAAATCGACTGTGGGCCTGTCGCTGATGCAATTGTTGCCGCGCACCGCCCAGGTCGAGGGGTCGATCACCGTCGACGGCGTGGACATGACGGCGGCGGACCGGCATGCGGCCCGCGTGCGCGGCGGCGTCATTGGCCTTGTCTATCAGGATGCACTGGCCGCACTCAATCCGTTCCGCCGCGTTGGCCCGCAGATCGCGGAGGTGATGACGCATCATCTTGGCTACGATCAGTCGAAGGCCGCGCGCGAGTCGATCGAAGCTCTGGCGCGCGTCGGCATCTCCGACGCAGCCGAACGCTACAGCCAGTACCCGCACCAGTTTTCCGGCGGCATGCGGCAGCGCGCGGCGATCGCCATGGCGCTGGCTGCGAAGCCGAAAGTGCTGCTGGCCGACGAGCCGACCACGGCTCTCGACGTAACCGTGCAGGCACAGATCGTACGCCTGCTGCGCGAGATGCGCTCAGCGCATAACATGGCAATGATCGTAATCTCGCATGATCTGCACGTCATCCGCGAAACATCGGATCGCATCGCGGTCATGTACCATGGTCGTATCGTCGAGACGGGCGCTACGCGCGATGTGCTCGCGGATCCGCAGCATCCCTATACACGCGACCTGATCCGCAGTGCGCCCACGGTTGAATCGCCGGTCATTTCCTTCATTCCTGGAACGCCACCGAGCCCAAGCACCAGTTTCGACGGCTGCTCGTTCGAACCGCGCTGCAGTGTCGGCCGCGGCGACACGAAATGCCGCACCGAGCGGCCCAGGCTTCGGGTCGTCCCCTGCCACTCCGCTTCACAGGCCGCTTGCCATTACCCGCTGTGCGAGGCGTCCGGCCGCTCCAATCCACCTGACACACATCACCAGCCTGAAGGAAAGGTCGCATGAAGATCACCAAAGTAGAAACCCTTCTCATATCGGAGAAGCTCAAGGATCCTTGGGTGATGGGCCTGGGGACGGCCTCCAAGCGCGACGAATTGATCGTGCGTGTGCACACGGATGAAGGCATCACCGGCCTCGGCAGTTCCTATCATGGCCACACGCCGCATGCGATCCGCAGCTTGATCGATTCCAAGCTCGGGCCGCTGGTCACGGGCCAGAATCCGCTGCAGATCCAGTCGCTCTGGGAGAAGATGTTCTTCGGCAGCATTCATCTCGGCTCCGCCGCGATCCAGGCGATGGCCGGCATCGACATCGCGCTCTGGGACATCATGGGCAAGGTGACGAACCAGCCGATCTACCGTCTTCTCGGTGGCGGCGATGGTGCGGAAGGGCGTGGGCCTCTGCTGCCGGCCTATATCGGCTGCCAGACGCTTGGCATCAAATCCGACCTCGATGCCCTCGTCGAGGAAGCGCAAAGTTACGTGAAGCAGGGCTTCAAGGCGGTGAAGGTGCGCGGCGGCGCCGGCGTCAAGCTCGATCTCGCAGCGGTGGAAGCCGTGCGCGGTGGGGTAGGGGACGCAATCGACATCATGATCGACACGAATGCGCGGTACTCCTGGCCCGAGGCCGTGCGCCTCGCCAAGGAACTGGCCCGCTTCAACACGTTCTGGCTCGAAGATCCGTTCGATTTCACGGTGGCCTATCACCGCGAGGAGACCGGACGCCTGCGCCAGATGGGGCTGACGCCGATCGCCTCGGGCGGCAACGTGTTCACGCGCTTCGACTTCAAGGACCTCGCGGTCAAGGGCGGCGTGGACTACCTCACGCCTGACGTCGTCAAGTCGGGCGGCATCTCGGAAGCGATGAAGATCGCTTCGATCGCCAGCGCCTATAACATCATCATCGCGACGCACACCTATAACGGCCTCACGCAGATCGCGAACCTGCACTTCGCAGCAGCGATCCCGGCGCACATCCGCGGCCACGTCGAGTGGGATCCGGGCAAGCACAATGTTTTCCGCGACAAGCTCGTCGAACCGAGCGTGCGCGTGCAGGACGGTCTGCTTGAAGTGCCGAACGGCCCGGGCTTGGGCGTCGAGCTCAGCGAGGAGACAGTCGACCGGCTCGCCTACATTGAGGGGCCGGAGATCCTGGGTGTTCCGCGCCGCCGCACCTGGGCAATCGGCACCTGATTATCGCTGAACTGCATGACCGGCCATCGCACTCGGGCGAGACAACGATTGCGATGGCGGCGGGCCGGGCTGGTGGGAACATGCTTCCTGCTATCCGGCCTGCTCGGCCCGATCTGGCACGTCTTCTCGATCATCCTCGTCGATCTCGAACGCGAGTTTGGCGGCTCGCGCCTCGATACATCGCTCGCTTTCAGCATTTTCGCGCTGTCGCACGCGCTCTCGACGCCTTTCCTTGGTCGAGCCCTCGTCAGTTTTGACAGCAAGCGGCTGATGGTGGCTTTGAGCCTGCTGCTTGGGCTCGGTCTCTACCTCGCTGCTAACGCGACCTCGCTGCTGCAATTCTATATCGCGTTCGGACTAGTTGCAGGGATCGGCACCCAGGCGTTCGGATCGTATTTTGTCTTCTCGCTGATCGCCAACCGGATACGATCCAACACCGGCACATCAATGGCTCTGGCTGACGCGGGAGCGGGCGTCGGAATTTTTGTTGGTCTTCCGATCCTGCACGTCATCCAGGAGGCAGATGGCTGGCGTGGCGCGTTTTTGACCTTGGCATTGGTCGCCGCGCTATGCGGGCCTTTGGCGCACCTGTTTCTGCTGCCAAAGCTGCGGATACCAAAGCGCAACTCCACCGAGAACGCTGCGCCGAAATCCCGTACCGCGCTGATCTCGGGATTGCTCGTGCTCAGCATGCTGCTTGGAACTATCGTCCTGCAGGCCTTGCAGACCCATCAAGTCGCGGCGTTTCAGTATTTTGGTGCGGCGTCGTCCGACGCCGTATTGACGGTGTCCATTGCGGGTGTGACAGTTTTCCTGTCGCGTCTTGCCACAGGTCTGACTATCGACCGTTGGGGGGCCGGGCGAACGATGGCGGTGGCGTTCCTGGGTGCAGCCTTGTCCTTTCTCTCGCTCTCAATGTTCGCGGCGTCACAGACCGGTGGTTGGCTGCTCGTCTATCCGCTTGCGTTTGCAATCGGCTTCGGCTCGCAAGGGATAATCTACGCGGCGCAACAGCGGCAGCTTCTCACGCCGCGTGAATTCATCCACTCGCTATCGCTGACACGTCTAAGCGCAGGTCTTGGCCTGTTTGCCGGTCCAATGGTCGGCGCCGCAACTTACGAATTCTTCGATGGTTATAACGGGATGCTTGTCACGTTGGCCCTGATAGCGCTCGCGCACTTCTGCATATTCTTCGCGTCGTTGTTGCCGGGTCGAGTTGCCAGCCCCGGAAAGCGCCTGCCGAGCGACATTCGCTGATGCCTCCCGCGATTGCTGAACTAGCGCTCAGCGTCCATCTCCGCGAGCTTCCTCACGCGGCGGCGAAAATCCTCGTCAGTCGAGAATTCCGCGCCCAGGTAGGACGAAACCAGATCCTTTGCCAGCCAGGCGCCGACGATCTGCGCCCCGATACACATCACATTGACGTCGTCGTGCTCCACCGACTGGTGCGCTGAATGCACGTCGTGGCACACGGCCGCGCGGATGCCCTTTACCTTGTTGGCTGCAATGGAAGCGCCGACACCGGTGCCGCAGACCATCAGCCCGCGTTCTGCCTTCCCATCGAGGATGGATGACGTCACAGCCTTGGCGATGTCGGGGAAGTCCACGGGGTTAGGGTCGTAAGAACCGGCATCGTGCACTTCGTGACCCAGCGAGCGGATGTGCTCGACGATGGTCGACTTGAGGTGGAAACCAGCGTGGTCGGAACCGATGACGATGCGCATCTGAGAACTCCCGGGAGGATGCTACTGGATCATGCGCGGCAGCCAAAGCGTCAGGTCCTTGGCGAAGGTCAAGACGCCGAGCGTGGCAAGCAGCGGAACGTAGAA
Organism: Rhizobiaceae bacterium; assembly: GCA_035503715.1. Taxonomy (GTDB): domain Bacteria; phylum Pseudomonadota; class Alphaproteobacteria; order Rhizobiales; family Rhizobiaceae; genus OAS926. The sequence goes on from DATJTE010000176.1 coordinate 5,887, forward strand.
TGGCAACAGCGCGCGCAACAGCGATTTTATCGAGACCTGTGCGATGTTGGCGACGAGGAAAAGCGACAGACCCATCGGCGGCGTGAGCAGCCCGATCATCAGGTTGAAGATCGCGACGATGCCGAGCTGGACCGGATCGACACCGGCCATGACGAGCGGCGGCGCGATGATCGGGACGAGCAACAGCGTCGCCGTTGTGCTGTCTAGGAACATGCCGGCGATGAAGAAGATCAGATTGGCGATGAGCAGCAGGATCAGCGGGTCGGTCGACCAGCCGAGCAGGGTCGCCGCGAACATCTGCGGCACCTGCTCGACGGCGAGGATCCAGCCGAAAAGGGCCGCCGCCGCGACGATGATCAGGATGGCGCTCGACGAGCGCGCCGTGAGCAGTGCCGAGTTCCACAAATGCTCCAGCGTGAGTTCGCGGTAGAACACGGCGCTGATGAAGATGACATAGACGGCGGTCACTGCGGCGGCCTCCGTCGGCGTGAAGGCGCCGGCCATCATGCCGCCGACCATCAGGACAGGTGCGATGATCGCGGGGAGAGCGGGCAGCAGGTCACGTCCGACCTCGCCGGCGGTCGGCCAGCGCTCGGCGCGCGGATGGTTGTGGCGCATGGCGATGAACAGCACGGTGATCATCAGGAAGATCGTGCAGATGATCGCGGGGACGATGCCGGCGACCAGCAACTGAACAATGGAGACGCTGGTGACGGAGCCGTAGACGATCAGCGGAATGCTCGGCGGGAAGATCGGACCGAGGGTCGCGGACGATGCTGTGACGGCACCTGCAAAGGCCGGATCGAAGCCACGCTTCTTCATCGCGTCGATCTCGATGCGACCGAGGCCGCCGATATCGGCCAGGGCGGCACCCGACATGCCGGAGAAGACGAGGCTGCCGAACACATTCACCTGGGCGAGGCCGCCGGGCACGCGTCCGACCAGCGTGTAGGCAAAACGGAAGATACGGTCGGTAATGCCGGAAAGGTTCATCAGATTACCGACGAAGATGAAGAGTGGCACGGCAACCAGTGGAAAGGAATCCAGCGCGTAGGTGATGCGCTGTGTGAGCAGGCCGAACGGCAAGCCTTCGATCAGCACATAGGCGACCGACGGCAGCAGGATCGCGTAGACGACCGGAAAGCCGGCGATGAACAGCAGCAGGAAGACGACGACGAAAAGATATCCCATCGTCGCCTCAGACCGAGATGTTGGTGTCGGCCTGCGGCGGTTTGCGCAGGTGCACGAGGTGGATGATGGCCGCACCGGCAAAGCCGAACAGCGTCGCGCCGAGGAAGATGGTGAAAGGGATGCCGAGCGTCGGCGTCGTGTTGTCGAGATTTTTTGAGATGTTCGCCGTGGTGACATAGGCGAGGAACGCGCAGATGGCGATCGCAGTCAGCGAAATCGTCACGTTGAGAATCGCGCGAACCGCGCGTGGCAGCGACGCTTTTATCTCGCCCATCACAATGTTTTCGCCAGCCTCGACAACCAGCGGATAGGCGCAGAATACCAGGCAGATCAGCAGAAACCGCGTGAGTTCCTCCGCGCCGATAAAGGGCAGGCCGAACACGCCGCGCATGACAACTTGCGCCATCGGAACAATGACGATCCCGGCCATGACAATGACGACCACGATGTTGAGGATTCGGACCGGCAGGCGCATGCGCACCTCCTCGAGACAGATGTTCGGATGTCGGCGGGGCGGCGAGCTGACGCCGCCCCTGCCTCGGAACTACTTGACTGCGTCGATCTGCTCGATCAGCGGCTTAAAGTTCGGGAAGTCCGCCGCGATCTGTGCATTGACCTTGGTGCGGAATGCCTCGAGGTCGAGGCCATCAGCTTCGGTGATGAAGGTCATGCCGCGCTTCTTCAACTCGGCGACGAGTTCTGCCTCGCCATCGGTCGCCCACTGAAGCGACTCCTTCGCCTTGTCGTCGAGGACCTTCGTGATCGCTGCGCGGTTCTCTTCCGGCAGGCCCTGCCAAACCTCTTCATTGATGAAGATGGCGAGCACGGCGCGCATATGGCCGGTCATCGACAGATGCGACTGGACCTCGTTGAGATTGTTGGCCGCGATCATGGTGAGCGGGTTCTCCTGACCGACGACGACGCCCGTCATCAGCGCGGTCGGCAGTTCCGAGACTTCGACCGGCGTCGGAATGGCGCCAAAACCCTTCACCATCGAGACCCACAGCTCGAGCGGCACGGCGCGGAACGGCTTGCCTTCGAGGTCGGCTGGCGTCTTCACCGCGAAGTTTGACGAGATGTGCCGGTCGCCGCGATAGATTCGGCCAATGATGCGCATGCCGCTGGCGACCAGCTTTTCGTTGATTGCCTGCAGGGCAGGGGACGTCGCCGGATCGGTCGCGGCGAGCGCATGCGCGCCGTCGCGGTAGATGAAGGGCGCGTTGAAGACGGCGACCTCCGGGACAAGGCGGGCGAGCGAGGCGAAGTCGTGATGGCCCATCGAGATGGAACCCATCTTCACGCCATCGACGAGTTCCGAGACGCCGCCGAGCTGGCTAGCCGGGAAAACCTGTACGGTCACTGCGCCATTGGTCGCCTTGTTGATCGCTTCGGCCGCTTCTGTCGCGTAGCGGGTCTGAATATCGCCTTCCGAACCGACATGTGCGTAACGCAGCTCCTGTGCGCTGGTCGAAGCAAGTGAAAGACCGAGCGCGAGCGACGCGCCGGCCAGAATCCCTGATATGTTGAAGTGCTTCATGACTGTCTCCTTCCCTGTGTTTCAGTCTTCTTGTTTTTCCGCCTTCGAGAAGGCGGCTATAAAACTCTTGCGGCGGAACTCGTCGCCGATCGCGAAATGCTCGCGCAGGCGCGTTTCCGCAGCATCGGGATCGCGGGCAACGATCGACAGGTAGACTTCGCGGTGTGCGTCAACGAGGTAGTCGCGAATGCCGGCGACCTGCACCGTAAGCTTGCGACGCTCGACGTGGCTGCGGCGCAGCAGCTCCGAGATCGCCTGGTATAGGGTGAGCAAGGCCGGGCTGCGTGCCGCCTCGACAATCGCCATGTGGAAGGTGAAGTCCGCCTCGCCACCGGCTTCCGGATCGTTGATCGTCTCCATCAGCCTGGAGAGCTTGCTGCCGATCCTCAGGAAATCGCCGTCCGAGGCGCGTTCACAGACAAGCCGTATCGCCTGGCACTCGATCGCGATGCGCGCCTGCATCACATCGTCGAGGATGTCGGGCTGCTGCGCCAGGCAGAAGGTGAAGAAGTCGGTCAGCACCGAGATGTCGGCCGATTTCACATAGGCGCCCTTGCCATGCAGGATGTCGAGAAATCCAAGCATTGAAAGCGAACGCAGCGCTTCCCGCAGCACCGGACGCGAGACGCCCAGACGCAGCGATAGCTCACGTTCGCTGAGCAGCCGGTCGCCAGGTTTTAATCGTCCCGACAGAAGTTCGTCGCGGAAGAAGGCAAAGACCTTTTCCGCTCCAAGCAGATCGTCCGGGGCTTCGGCGAGCACAGTCGACATGAGTGGCCTTACAGTGGTCATACCACTTTGCAAAAGCCACAAATGACTGTCAAGCCGCCTGTTACGATGACGACAATGCCAAGCTCGAAGGTATTGAGGTGAGGGCGCTGCCCACTTAGGCGGAGGCCCTGATCGGACCTGATGAATTCGCTGTCTGAACTCTCCTTATCCCGGCACCTTCCAGCGCTTCTTCTTATCGCGCGGCAGTGTGCGCGGTTCGCCGGGATTGAACCCGTAGCTCGCATTCGGGTCGGGACTGTGAGCCCGATGACCGTAGCCGATCGCGCTCTCGTCTTGCGGCGCCGGTGGAGCCGCCGTCGTGGTGGCGCCGGTGTTGGCGGCTGAGTCCGGGTTCAATTGCTTTTCGGGCATCGGGTCGTCTCCGGATGCCCCCCCAATCCCATTAAACACCGCAACGGGCCGACTTGCCGAACCCCGCTTCGGGTCGTGGTTAGCAAATGTTCAATGCTCCCCTTGACCTTCCAGTCACTGGAAGCCCTATCTGCATAGCCATGTTGAAAATGAAGCATGGGACGAAGCAGTGACCGATCATAAAAAGCACGCGCAACACGACCATTCCGGCCACGATCATTCCGGCAATGGGCATTGCTGTCAGGCGCCTTCCCAAAAGGGATATTCGCATGATCATGCAACGGCGGAAACCAAGGATGCCGATGTGATCCGCGATCCCGTCTGCGGAATGATCGTCGATCCGAATGCCGGCAAGCCGACTGCCGAGCATGCGGGCCATGTCTACCATTTCTGCTCGGCTGGCTGCCGCACCAAGTTCGTGGCGCACCCGGAAAACTATCTGACCGCGACCGACCCGGTCTGCGGCATGAGCGTCGACCGTTCGTCGGCCAAACATTTTCTCCGCCACGAAGGCGAGAAATTCTATTTCTGCTCAGCGGGTTGCCAGGCGAAGTTCGAGTCCGATCCGGCGAAGTACACGGGCAACCGGCCGGCGCCGGAACCGATGCCGAAGGGCACGCAATACACCTGTCCGATGCATCCGGAAATCGTCCGCGACAAGCCCGGCTCGTGCCCGATCTGCGGCATGGCGCTGGAGCCGATGGGCGTGCCGACCGGCGACGAGGGTCCGAACCCGGAGCTGATCGATTTCACGCGGCGGCTGTGGGTCAGTGCGGCGCTCTCCATTCCGCTGCTCGTCATCACCATGGGGCCGATGCTCGGGCTGCCGGTGCGAGACTGGCTTGGCGAGCGCACGGCCGCATGGCTGGAGCTCGCGCTGGCGACGCCAGTTGTGTTGTGGGCGGCGCTGCCTTTCTTCCATCGCGGCTGGGATTCGATCGTCAACCGCAGCCCGAACATGTGGACACTGATCTCGATGGGCGTTGGCATGGCCTACGTCTACAGCGTCATCGCGACGCTCTTTCCCGACATTTTTCCGCACCAGTTCCGCGGTCATGGCGGCTCCGTGCCGGTCTATTTCGAGGCGGCGGCGGTGATCGTCGCGCTGGTCTTCGTCGGCCAGGTGCTCGAGCTCAGAGCGCGCGAGCGCACTGGCTCGGCGATCCGCGCGCTGCTCGATCTTGCGCCGAAGACCGCGCGTCTTATCGGCGCTGATGGCTCCGAAACTGACGTGCCGCTCGCCGAGGTGAAGACCGGCGACCGGCTGCGCATCAGGCCGGGCGACAGCGTGCCGGTGGACGGCATCGTGCTGGAAGGCCGCTCGTCGGTGGACGAATCGATGATCACCGGCGAACCCGTGCCGGTCGAGAAGGTCGAGGGCGAAACCGTCACCGGCGGCACGCTCAACAAGAACGGCACGCTGGTCATGCGCGCCGAAAAGGTCGGCGCCGACACGATGCTGTCGCGCATCGTCGAGCTGGTCGCCAAGGCGCAACGCAGCCGCGCACCGATCCAGGGCCTGGCTGACCGCGTGTCCGCCTGGTTCGTGCCGACCGTCGTGCTGGTCGCGATTGCGGCCTTCGTGACCTGGGCGCTTATCGGACCCGAACCGGCGATGACCTATGCCATCGTCTCGGCAGTGTCGGTGCTGATCATCGCCTGTCCGTGTGCGCTGGGTCTTGCCACGCCGATGTCGATCATGGTCGCGACCGGGCGCGGCGCGCAGGCCGGTGTGCTGATCCGCGATGCCGAGGCGCTGGAGCGGTTCGCCAAGGTCGACACGCTGATCGTCGACAAGACCGGCACGCTGACCGAAGGCAAGCCGAAGCTCACGGATGTGATCCCCACGGACGGATTTGCCGAGGCGGACGTGCTTTCGCCCGCAGCCGGCCTGGAGAAGGGCTCCGAACATCCGCTCGCCGAGGCGATCGTTGACGGAGCGAAGGGCAGGGGCGTTCCCGTGCCCGATGCGTCGGATTTCGAGGCGACCACCGGCAAGGGGGTTTCGGGCACCGTCAGCGGCCGCAAGGTATCGCTTGGCAATGCGGCGATGATGCGAGGCATCGATCTCGGTGCGCTGAAGCAGAAGGCTGATGCGCTGGCGAGCGAGGGCAAGACGGCGATGTTCGTCACCATCGACGGCAAGGCGGCCGGCATAGTTGCCGTCGCCGATCCGATCAAGGCTTCGGCCGCGGACGCACTGCGCGCACTGAAGGAAAGCGGCTTGCGCATCATCATGGCGACGGGCGACGCCGAGCGCACGGCAAAGGCCGTCGCCGCGAAGCTCGGCATCGACGAGGTGCGCGCCGGCGTACTGCCGGAAGGCAAGAAGGCACTGATCGACGAGCTGACGCAGAGGGGCGGCTCGGTCGCGATGGCCGGTGACGGCGTCAACGATGCGCCCGCCCTTGCGGCGGCCGATGTGGGCATCGCCATGGGCACCGGCGCGGACGTGGCGGTGGAAAGCGCCGGCATCACGCTGGTGAAGGGCGATCTGGCCGGTATCGTGCGGGCGCGGCATCTCGCCGAGGCGACGATGAGCAACATCCGCCAGAACCTGTTCCTGGCCTTCGTCTACAACACGGCTGGCGTGCCGGTTGCGGCGGGCGTGCTCTTCCCGATCTTCGGCACGCTGCTGTCGCCGATGCTTGCCGCCGCGGCGATGAGCCTGTCGTCGGTGTCGGTGATTGCGAATGCGCTGAGGTTGAGGGTTGCGAAGCTTTAGCGCTCATATCGCCCCTTACCCTCTCCCGCACGCTGGGAGAGGGGTCGTCAACCTTGGCGATTTCGCGATGAGAGCGAAGCTGCTCTCCTCTCCCCGTTTTACGGGTAGAGGACGCCGGCAGGTAGGTGAGGGGCGGCACCAACGCTGATCTCTTGCCACATCCCTGTCAGTATCTTTGTACGAATCGGGTTGCGCGGATTTCCGCGATACGCCAGCAATCAGACCATGAAGAGGGACTCGATCTCTAACGAGATGGCACGGCGGATCGCGCTCGCCGCGCAAGGGTTTGCCGACCAGCGGCCGGACAAGCCGAAGGATCGCCGCGCGCTGAAGAAAGTGCTCGCCCGTACCGCGCTGTTCCAGATCGATTCCGTCAATGTGTTGGCGCGGGCGCACTACATGCCGCTCTATTCGCGGCTCGGAAACTATCCGCAATCGCTGCTCGACGATGCGGCGACGGGCAGGAAATCACGCATCCTGTTCGAATACTGGGCGCATGAGGCGTCGTTCCTGCCCGTCGAGCTTTGGCCCTTGATGCAGTGGCGCATGCGCCGCGCCGAGAAGGGCCAGCGTATATACAAGGGCCTCGTCCAGTTCCGGAACGACAACAAGGCGTTCGTTGATGGTGTGCTGAAGCACATCCACGACAATGGCGCAGTCGTCGGCGGCGACATTGAGGATGAGCACGATCAGCGCGGCAAAGGCGGCTGGTGGGGCTGGAGCAAACGCAAGCACGCGCTCGAATGGCTGTTCTGGGCCGGCAAGATCACCACGGCGGAGCGACGTGGCTTCGCCCGTGTTTATGACATTCCCGAGCGCGTCTTCCACAGTTCGCTGCTCGACCGACCCGTCCCAGATGAGGCCGACGCGATCCGTGAACTGCTTCGCATTTCGGCGCGCTCGCTGGGCGTCGCGACGGGGCTCGATCTCAAGGATTATTTCCGCCTGCCGCCCGATGACGTGAACAAGCGCCTGCCGGAACTTGTCGAGGCGGGCGAACTCTTGCCAATCGCGGTGCGTGGCTGGAAGCCTGCGGCGTATATCCACAAGGACGCGAAAATGCCACGCAAGATCGAGGCGCGCGCGCTGCTGTCGCCGTTCGATCCCGTTGTGTGGGAACGCTCGCGCTCCGAACGGCTCTACGATTTCCACTACCGCATCGAGATCTACACGCCGGCGCACAAGCGCATCTTCGGCTATTACACGCTGCCGTTCCTGCTTGGCGACAATGTCGTCGGGCGCGTCGACCTTAAGGCCGACCGCAAGGCGAGCGAGTTGCAGGTGAAGGCGACGCATGCCGAAGCCGCTGCGCCGCCGGAGACAGCCGTGGCGCTCTATGACGAACTGACGCTGATGGCCGAATGGCTCGGGCTGGAGAAGATCGTCATCACGAAAAAAGGCGATCTGGCGCCTGCGCTGAAGAAGGTCAGCCGCTGACGCTTGCAACGACCCTCGGCAATGGCCGACTGTCCCGCTAAAGTGACGAGGGGCAGGAATAGGCAAATGTTGCTGCGTGAGGGTGACCAACGGACGATCGATATCGATATCAGGCTGGCCGGATTGCTTGCCGGTGTAGCTGGAGCGCTGAACGCCGCCGGGTTCCAGGCGACAGGCTTCTTTTCCGCGAACATGACCGGAAACGTGTCGTCCCTTTCCGACTATCTCGGTCTCGGAGAATTTCGCCTCGCTGCTCTCTTTGCTTCCCTCGTCGTGACATTTGTCGTCGGCGCGTTCGTCTCGGGGCTGCTTATCGAGGCGGGCCGGCGGCGCAGCGTTCGCGGGATTTATGCGTATAGTGTTGTGCTGGAAGCCGCACTTCTCGCATTGCTTGGACTGGCTGATATCCTGCTGCCCGCGATACGAAGCGGCCCAATCCTTGTGCTCGGTCTCAGTTTCGTTATGGGACTTCAGAACGCGGCAACCACACGTATTTCCAATGCTCGCGTGCGCACCACCCATGTTTCGGGCATGGCGACCGATATCGGCCTCGGCGTAGCCGCGTTTTTCCTCTCGCCGCCAGATCGATCCTCAGCGGTTGCGCGCTTACGCCTGCATCTCGCCACCATCCTGGCCTTCTTGGTCGGTGGTGTCATCGGCGTACTTCTCTATCTGCTGATAGAGGGATATCTGCTCATAATGTGCGCGCTGCTTTTGCTGGCGATTGCACTGCCTGAGGTTCGGCGCGCGACGCGTGGCTAGGTCAAGCGTTCGGGACGCCGAAACGCGACGACTACTTCAGCCAGTCCTTCAGCCGCGCCTTGGCGACATCCTTCAGGAGCGCGACAAAACCGTCGGCCTGATATGTGGCGGTCACGCGGCCCTTTTCCCTCGTCGCGGCCGCAGCATTGCCGACGACGCCGGCCGGGTTCAGGTCGGTCGCGATCCAGGCAAAGGCGTGGGTACCGGTGTGGCGCAGCAGGTCGAAAGTCTTTTCGGCCTTCTCGACATTCGAGCGAAAATCTTTCGCCTGCTTCATGTCGACCAGTTCCGGTCGAAAATGCAGCATCAGAGATGTTTCCAGATCGCCGCCATGGATGCCGTAGCGGTTCTCGGCATCCGAGTAGAGCCCGGCCGGGGTGCCAAAGCGGCTCCAGCTCGTTTTTACGGCGAGCATATTGAAGGCGACGCGCAGCTCACGCGTCACGATGCCCATCATCTCCTCGTTGCCGCCGTGCGAATTGACGAAGACGATCTTCCTGACACCGGCGCGTGCGACCGAGGCGCCGAGTTCGGCCCAGCTCTGGACCGCCGCCAGCGGCGAAAGAGTCAGCGTGCCCGGCGCATAAAGATGTTCGTTCGACTTGCCGACCGACTGGATCGGCAGGATGCGGATGTCGAGGTTCGCCGGGAGCTTCGCGATGACCGTCTCCAGCATGCCCTGCATGATCGACGTGTCGGTCGAGACCGGCAGATGGGGTCCGTGCTGTTCGATCGCCGCCAGCGGCAGCACCGCGATCGTCTTTTCCGGATCGATTTTCGCGTATTCGGTGGCCTTGTAGTCGCCCCACCAAACTCGTCTGGTCGCCTTTGCCATTTCTCCCCCTCAACCCGCCGCGATCGCTTCCACTTCGACCTTGAATTCCGGCCGCGCAAAGCCGGAGACGATCATCAAGGTCGAGGCGGGTGCGGGGTCGGCAAATAGCCTGTTGCGCACGTCCATGTAAGCCTGGAGATGGGCGCGATCGGTGACAAAGGCATTGATGCGGACGATGTCCTTCAGGCCAAGCCCAGCCTCGTCAAGGATTGCCGCGATGTTGGCGAAGCAGAGTTCGGCCTGGGCGCCGGCATCTTCCGGCACGCTTTCGTCCAGACCTATGCCAAGCTGGCCCGAACACAGGACCAGCCGCTTGCCGGCTGGCACCTCCACCCCATGGCTGTAGCGCGCAAACGGCGGGCGGATCGACTTCGGCTTGAGGAATTTGAACATTTCGCCTCCGTTCCAGTAACCGTAGAGCGGGATTTGCAGGGCCTCAAGAGAGCTGTGCCGGTTTCGGCGGGTTGATGGACAGGCGTTGAAAAAATGGGCACGATGCCGCCGGGAAGAGCAGTTCCACCCGCCGCGTTGGCTGATCCGAGGGTTCAGCAGATGATCGATGGCGTCGTCGGCCGGTGGCACACGTCTTGCTTTAAGATTCAACGGGTTCGAATGCCTCGCGCGCCCCGAAGCGAGGCGAAAGAGAGGGTGGTGTCACATGATGAAGATGATGAAGGTTTCAGCCGCGTCGGTCGCGGTTCTCGGTGCGAGCGCCTTCGGCGTAGTGGCGCAGGAAAAGGCGATTTTCATGTCGAACTGGCTCGCCCAGGCCGAACATGGCGGCTACTACCAGGCCGTCGCCGACGGGTCCTACAAGGAATGCGGCCTCGAGGTTACCATCCAGCAAGGCGGCCCGCAGGTCGCCGGCCGGCCGCTGCTGCTCGCCGGCAAGATCGATTTCTACATGGGCGGCAACATGCAGCAGGCGTTCGACGCCGTCGCCCAGAACATTCCCTTGCGTGTCGTTGCCGCGTCCTTCCAGAAGGAGCCGCAGGTGGTGATGTCTCACCCCGGCGAAGGGCTCGACACATGGGAAGACCTGCCAAAGGCCGAGCAGTACATTATCGGCGATGAAGGCGCGCAGAGCTTCCTGCTCTGGATGGCGACGGAGTTCGGCTTCGACGTCTCGAAGCGTGTGCCCTACACGTTCAACCCCGCGCCGTTCATCGCGAACAAGAAGTCGATCCAGCAGGGCTACGTGACGTCGGAGCCTTATGCGGTCGAGAAGGAGGCCGGGTTCGTGCCGAACCAGTTCCTGCTCGCCGACTATGGCTATGACACCTATTCGACGACGGTCGAGACGATGCAGGACACGATCGACAAGCGGCCGCAGGTCGTCCAGTGCTTCGTCGATGGTTCGGCCAAGGGCTGGTACAACTACCTCTACGGCGATAACAAGGCCGCCAACGAGGCGATCAAGAAGGACAATCCCGATATCACGGACGAGCAGATCGCTTTCTCGATCGCGCAGATGAAGAAGTTCGGCATCGTCGACTCCGGCGATACGGAAAAGATGGGCATCGGCGCCATGACCGACGCGCGCATGCAGAGCTTCTACGACAAGATGGTCAAGGCCAAGGTCATGCCGGCCGGCATCGACATCAAGAAGGCTTACACGCTCGACTTCGTGAACAAGGGCGTCGGGCTCGACCTGAAGAAGTAAGTCTTCGGACCGATGTTGCAGACAGCGACTGCCACCAGCGCGACGGCGGGGAGGGGCGGCGAACCCCTCCTCGTTCTGCGTTCGGTCGGGAAGACGTTTTCGACCGGCGTCACCGCGCTTGACGGCGTCGACCTGACGATCCGCGAGGGCGATTTCCTCAGCCTTCTCGGGCCGTCCGGTTGCGGCAAATCCACGGCGCTCAGGCTGATCGCCGGACTTTCGACGCCGACGTCGGGCGCGCTCGACTGGAACAAGCCGCTCGGCGACGACTGCATCGGCTTCGTGTTCCAGGAACCGACGCTGCTGCCGTGGGCCAGCGTGTTCGACAATGTCTGGCTGCCGCTCCGGCTGCGCGGCGTTTCGCGTGCGAAGGCTGCGCCGGCGGTGCGTGAAATGCTCGAGCGTGTGCATCTCGGCGGCTTCGAGGATGCGGTGCCGCGCGAACTCTCCGGCGGCATGAAGATGCGCGTATCGATCGCGCGCGCCCTGGTCACCAAGCCGCGCATCTTGCTGATGGACGAACCGTTCGCCGCGCTCGACGAGATCACCCGCTTCAAGCTCAATGCCGACCTGCTGGAACTCTGGCAGGACGAGCGCTTCACCACGATCTTCGTCACGCACAGCGTGTTCGAGAGCGTTTTCCTGTCGACGCGGATCGTCGTGATGGCGGCGCGGCCCGGCCGCGTCTTCGAGGAACTCGCCGTCGACGCGCCTTATCCGCGCGACGAGACGTTCCGCACCTCGCCCGAATATGCCGCGCTCTGCCGCAAGACCTCAGGCGTGCTGGCGGCCGCAATGGGGGAGGCGACCGATGGCGGCCATTGAGCGCCCGGATCTAACGCGCCTCGACGCGGAAGAGGCGCGCCGTCTGCGTGGCGAGCAGTTCGAGCGTATCGGCCGCTGGCTTTTGCCGTTGCTCATCATGCTGGCGGCCATCTGGCTGTGGGACCGCATCTGCGTGTGGAACGAGATCCCGCACTACATCCTGCCGCGGCCGGGCGTGGTGCTGCTGACCTTGTGGACCGACGCGGCGCTGCTGTTCGGCTCGCTGCTGACGACGCTGAAGATCACCTTCCTCGGCCTGGCGCTTGCCGTGATCGGCGGTGTGGGCCTGGCGGTGCTCTTTGCCCAGTCGAAATGGGTGGAGATGTCGTTCTTCCCGTTTGCTGTCGTCCTGCAGGTGACGCCGATCGTGGCGATCTTCCCGCTGATCAACATCTATGTCGACAACCAGACGGCGAAGCTTTTGCTCTGCGCCTGGATCGTCGCGTTCTTCCCGATCCTCTCCAACACGACGCTCGGCCTGAACTCGGTCGACCGCAATCTCATCGACCTGTTCAAGCTCAGCCGCGCCAGCCGCTGGCAGCAGCTCTGGCATCTTCGGCTGCCGGCGGCGATGCCGTATTTCCTCGGCGGGCTGAAGATCGCCGGCGGCCTGTCGCTGATCGGCGCGGTGGTGGCGGAATTCGTCGCGGGTTCGTCCGGCCAGTCCTCCGGTCTCGCCTCGCGCATCATCGAGGCGGGTTACCGGCTGAACGCGCCCAGGCTCTTCGCGGCGCTGATCCTGATTTCGGTCACCGGCATCGTGATCTTCCTGGTGCTGTCGCTGGTCTCGCATCTCATCCTGCGCCGCTGGCACGAAAGCGCGCTGAAGCAGGAGCGGTAGTGTGGCAGCGGTCGAGATACCGGCCTCCGGCTCCTACGTCCTTGCCAATGCCCGCCTGCATTCCTCGCTGACGCCCGGTTTTTCCGCCGTGTTCGACAGCGACGGTTTCGCTCGCGCGGACATCTCGGTCTCGGATGGGAAAATTGTCAGCGTCGTCGAGCGAACCGAGGCGCCGCTCTTGGCGGATGCGGTCGATCTCGCTGGCCGCATCGTCTTGCCATGCTTCGTCGATTGCCACACGCATCTCGACAAGGGCCACATCTGGTCGCGCACGCCAAATCCGGATGGATCGTTCATGGGCGCGTTGAACGCCACGGGTGCGGACCGCGCCGCGCGGTGGAGCGCGAACGACGTCGCCCGGCGCATGGATTTCTCACTGCGTACCGCCTACGCGCACGGTACGAGGGCTATCCGTACGCACCTCGACTCTGTTGCGCCGCAGGAGATCATCTCCTGGCCGGTGTTCGAAGAGATGCGTGAGCACTGGCGTGGCCGCATCGAGCTGCAGGCGGCATGCCTGTTCGGCATCGAGGCCGCGCGCGATTTCGTCTGGCTGGAGCAGATGGCGAAACGCGTCGCCGCCGCAAAAGGTGTGCTCGGCGCCGTCACCTACATGATGGCCGACCTGGACGAATTGCTCGACCGCATGTTCCGCCACGCGATCGAGCTTGGGCTCGACCTCGATTTCCATGCCGACGAGACGGACGACGTCTCGGCCGTCTCGCTGCGGAAGATCGCCGAGGCGGCGCTGCGGCACAAATTCGAGGGCAAGATCCTCGTAGGGCACTGCTGCTCCCTCGCGCGCCAGCCGGACGGCGAGGTGCTGGACACGCTGGACAAGGTGGCGAAGGCCGGCATGGCCGTCGTGTCTCTGCCGATGTGCAATCTTTACCTGCAGGACCGTCGCCATGACGGCACGACGCCGCGCTGGCGCGGCGTGACGCTGCTGCATGAGATGAAGGCGCGCGGCATTCCTGTGGCAGTCGCATCGGACAATACGCGCGATCCGTTCTACGCCTATGGCGACCTCGACATGCTGGAGGTTTACCGCATGGCGACCCGCATCCTGCATTTCGATCACCCTGTGGCGGATTGGCCGAAAGCCGTTGCGGCAACACCCGGCGACATTATCCGGTTACATGACGCCGGAAGGCTGGTTGCCGGTGGGAGTGCGGATTTCGTCATCTTCAGGGGAAGAAGCTGGACGGAATTGTTGTCTCGGCCGGAATCGGACCGGATCGTGGTGCGCGAGGGGCGGGCCATCGAACGGGCGGTGCCGGATTATTCCGAGCTGGATGATTTGATGGTGTGAGAATGGATGTATCCGCGTTGAAGCGGGACCTCGATGGGTTGAAGATCGAGGACAATGACAAGATCGTCCAGCAGAAGAGCAGGGACTTCTACTGGTACAGCCCGGTTCTGAAACGCCAGCTCGATCACGTGACTGGCGACCTGATCGTCACACCAAAATCCGAAGACGAGGTGATCCGTGTGCTGGCGGCGTGCCACAAGCACGGCGTGCCGGTGACGCCGCGCGGGTCGGGCACCGGCAATTACGGCCAGGCCATGCCGCTGTCTGGCGGCGTCGTGCTGTCCTTGGCTGAGCTGAACCAGATCAAGTCGATCGGACCGGGCAGGGTGGTGTGCGGACCCGGCGCGATCCTCGCCGAGATCGATCGCCAGACGCGCGCGCATTCCGGCCAGGAAATCCGCCTGTCGCCATCGACTTACAACACTGCATCGATTGGCGGCTTCATCGCCGGCGGATCCGGCGGCATCGGCTCGATCCGCTGGGGAGGGTTGCGCGATCTGGGCAACGTTATCCGGCTGCGCATCGTCACCATGGAGGCCGCGCCACGCGTCATGGAACTGACCGGTGAGGACGTGCTGAAAGTCATGCACGCCTACGGCACCAACGGCATCATCACCAAGGTCGAGATCCCGCTGACCGTCGGCTATGACTGGATCGACGCCATCGTCGGCTTCGACGACTTCATGGACGCGGTGCGTTTCGGCAATGACCTCGCCATCCAGGACGGGCTGCTGTCGAAACTGATCACGCCGATCGCCGCACCCGTGCCGCACGACTATTTCAAGCGGCACCAGAAATTCATCCGGCGCGACCAGAGCGTCGTCGTCTGCATGATCGCACCGCACGCGATGGACGCATTTGTCGCGCTCACCCGCCGTAGCAAGGGCGAGATGCTGTTCCGCGCCGATACGGCAAGCGAGGCGGAGCTGAAGGGCTTGCCGCCGGCCTATGAGCTCACGTGGAACCACACGACGCTGCGCGCCATTCGCGTCGACCCGAGCATCACATATCTGCAGACGCGCTATCCGTCGCCGGATCACATCGGTCACATTGATGCGATGGTGAAGCGCTTCGGCAACGAGGTGCCGGCTCATGTCGAATACATCCGCTTCGATGGCGCGATCGGCACAGCCGGCTTGCCGCTG
>DATJTE010000177.1:0-20815 GCA_035503715.1 Rhizobiaceae bacterium
CAGAAGCGGCCAATAGCGCAGCAGTGCGTTGATGCTCCTGACAGGCTGAATCGCGAGCAGCAGGCCGCCGAAAAACAGGAACACCAACGCCGCCCGCGAGCCGAACAGCGGATTGAGAATCAAGGCGGCAAGCGCCCCGAAGGCAAAACATGCCGGGAGATCGAGCGGGATCCGGAGCTGGCGGTGATCCAGCGTCGCGCTGCGCGAAATCAACGCCATGACCTTACTGCCCCGCGAGCCAACCCGCGCTCGGGAGGACCGTTTTGACCTTGATCACGTCGCCCGGCTGGACAGGCGTATCCTCGGTTGCAGTCAGCGTCTCCGTCTTGCCGTCGACGACCCGAAGCACCTCATAGGTGGTCGTCGGATCGGTGCTTGAAATGTCCGCCGGCGTGCCGGCCTGCAGCGCCTCCGCGACCAGGTTCCGGTACATCTCGATCTTGATGGTGGTTTCCTTGAGCGTCGCCTGAACTTGCTGCCGCTCGATCGCGATGTCGGATTCGACCGTGTTGCGCAGCTCGATCTCATCCTGCTGCGCTTCCGATATCTCCTGACGGGCCTGCAGGATGGAGGTTTCCAGATCGAGGTTCTGGCTCTCGACCTCTGCGATCAACCGTTCTGCATTGAGAACGCGCGTGTTGGATACCAGCCCCTTGTCCGACAGCGAATCGATGCCCTTCAGTTCGTCCCGGGCGAGTTCGAGCTGCCGCTCCTGCGTCGCCTTCTTCTTTTCGAGGGAGACGATTTCCTTCTCGAGCAGCGACTGCAGGTCCTTAAGCGCGGAAAGCTGTAGGGCGAGCTTGCGCTGGCGCGCCGTCATGATCGCGGTCTCGTCGGCGACGATCGCCTTGACACCGGGATAGGACGCCACCTCGTCAGGCGCGGCCACGGTCGTGTCACCCTTTGCTTCGGCCTCGAGACGAGCCGCTTTCACCAGCATGCGGATGCGGTGCTCGGCCAGCGCATCATGATTGCCCTTGGCGTTGATGTAGTCGCGTTCTGTCCGCATGCCGAAGCTGCTGCGGTTGCCGCCGGCGAGGCTCGTCGCTTTGATGACCGTGAGTCCGGGCGAGAATGCATATTCGCCAGGCGTCTCGACATCGCCAGACACGTAGAGCGGGCGGTAGGCGGCAAGCTCCACCGACGTCTCGGGCTTGTCGCCCAGGCCGAACCGGCGCTGCAGCGTCTCGGAGATGACTGCGGAGATTTCAGTGGTGGTTTTGCCCGCTGCGGGAGTCTCTCCGACGAAGGGGATCGACAGATTGCCCGACGAGCCGACTGTGTACTCGCCGCTCACCGCGGTCCATTCGCGGAACGCGCCATCGACCGTCTGCCATTCGACGACACGGATTTTCAGCTTGTCCTGAACGCCCAAACGGTAGTCTTCGGCCGATGCGGGGTTTGCACCGAGCAATGCGACAGCCGCCAAGGGAATTGCCCAGCCAGACAAAATGCCTGCGGCTCTTGCGCTGAACGCGTGATACATCGGCGCGGCCTTTCGGTTGTTGTGCGTCTCGCGTTCAGACGCGAGGGTTAGTAGCTGCCCCGCGAGAGGCAGACGGCAGGCACGGTCATGATGATGATCCGGATGTCCTCGACGAGCGACCAATGCTCGACATAATGCCTGTCGAATGCGACGCGTGTGTCGTAGGACACGTCGTTGCGACCACTGATCTGCCACAGACCCGTTAGCCCCGGGCGCGAACGCAGATAACACCCGGCGTGCCCGCCGTATTTTTCCAGTTCATCGAGCACGACCGGACGCGGGCCGACGATGCTCATGTCGCCAAGCAGGATGTTGATGAGCTGCGGCAGTTCATCGATGCTGAGCTTGCGCAGAACCAGACCGACTCTGGTCACGCGCGGATCGTCTTTCAGCTTGCGTGTCTCGGCCCATTCCCGTCGCGCGGCCGGGTTCGCTCTGAGATATTCGGCAATGACTTTGTCGCCGCTGGCAGACATCGTCCGGAACTTCAGGCAACGGAATCGCCTGCCCCCGCGCCCGATCCGCTCATGCCCGTAGAACACGGCGCCGCCATCCGACGACTTCACAAGCAATGCGATGAGAAGGAAAAGCGGTGACAGGGCGATAAGCCCAAGTGCGGCCGCCGCAATGTCGAAGCTGCGCTTCAATCTTCCACCGAGCGGGGGTGCGACTGTGCCATTGTGCACGATGTCGAACGAGCCGCGCTTCGCCATTTCCGTCATTAAATGCATCCGACTGAACTGCGATAGGTAGCTGACGCTACCCAAAAAATGCTGCGACGCAACACACTATATTTTCACGGATGAAAATATTTGCGAGCGCCATTGATGGATAAAAAATAGCCAGGAATCTGGTCAAAAAATAGCCGGGTTGATAAAAATTGCGCCGCTGACACAACAATACAAATTATTACCAAATAATCCATGTGCTATCATTGAGCTTATACTTATTCAATCAGACGAATGTCTGATTGGCAGCTTTCAACGGCAAGTTTAACATCTCTCAGTGATCAGTCGTGCGTAACTCGTTGGAAGCCAATGATTCGATCCCTCGATACCGACGCTTGATGGTTTGGAAGCCGCTTGATAGTCTGCAACCCTTGAGAAGCAAAGCTTCGCGGATGGCGGGAGGCCGGGCGCGCGGCGGGCTATCACGGGTTGGGTAAAAGGTCGGATGGAGGCCGGACCATTGGTCCACCCCTTCGTCGCCTTTTGGGAGCGAGTCCGGAGTGACGCTACCGAAGTTCATTTTCGGCATGGTGTTGGTCGCCGCCGCGGTCGCCGGGTGGTCGGTTATCGACCAGGCGTCATTCGGCACCATTCTGCTGCGTATCGTCATTTGCGCCATCGTCCTGCAGGTCGGATATTTCCTCTTCGTGCTTGTCATGGTCATGCGCGAGCGCAGCACGCCCAATCAACAATCGGCTGCGAGCCGCGAAGCTCCGAAACCGAATATCGCGGCGACGGAACAGAAGCTGCATCGCCAATAATTCGTCCGTGTGACGAACCCATCCGGTCAAGCCTCGCTGTGCTCGCCCGAGAGCAGCTTCGACAATCGGCTTGCCTCATTCTGCTTCATACGCTGATAGTCACCTTCTTCGACCGCCCGGCCTTTTTCGATCGCGACAACCCGGTCCGCAAAGGCGATCATTGACGGGCGGTGCGCGATGGTGACGATCGTCATCGAGCCACGCAGCGCCTTGATCGATTCCGCGATCAACGCCTGATTCTCCCAATCGAGCGCGCTCGTTGCCTCATCGAGCACGAGAAGCGACGGCCGGCGCATCAGCGCGCGGGCAAGGGCGATACGCTGGCGCTCACCGCCCGAAAGGCGGACGCCGCGGTCGCCGACGACGGATTCGAGCCCCGCCTCCAGCCGCCGCACGAACTCTTGCGCATGGGCCGCATGCAGCGCGTCCCACAAGTCCTGGTCCGTGGCTTGCGGCGCGGCGAGGCGCAGATTGGCGGCAATCGTGTCGTGCAACAGGAACACATCCTGCGGCACATACGCCACCTGATTACGCCATCCGCGGCGCGTCGACCCGCCGATTGGCACGCCGTCGACACTGATCGAGCCATGTGTCGGCTCCAGAAGCCCGAGAAGCAGGTCGGCGATGGTGCTCTTGCCCGAACCGGACGGGCCGATCACCGCGGTGACCTTGCCGGCCGGAATCGCGAAAGCAACGCGGTCGAGGATGAGCCGATCGCCATAGCCGAAGGACACGTCATGAAACGCAATTTCCCGGACCAGCGAGAGCTTGCCCGTGTCGACCCGTGCGTCGCTCTCCTCGCGTTCGGCATCGAAGCGCGCCTTCAATTCACGCATCGATACGAAGGACGGCAGATTGACCAGCATCTGCTGGATATTCGTCTGAATATCCATGAAGCGTGGGGCAACGCGCATAAACACAACCAGCATGACGACGACCTCGGCCAGCGACAGGCCGTAACGTGTGAAGGCGGTGTGGACGAACACTGCGAGCCCAATCACGCTGGCGATCTGAAAGAGGGCCGAGCCGATCGTACTGGCGCCCACATAACGTGCATTGTCGGCCTTGATCTTCTGAAGTGCCGAGCGGAGGCGGTCGAAATAGATGCTCTCCACATTGAGGCTCTTTGCGACCTTCATGCCGCTGAAGAAATCGGAAACAGTGCGGTACTGGCCCTGCCTGTTCGCCGTGATCACCTGTCCGAACACCGTCGCGCGGCGGCGGAAGGGCCTGAGCGCGGCGAACATGATTGCGCCTAGACCGATCGCGAACAGCGTCATCGGCAACGAAATCAGCAGTGAGATCAGCGTGTAGGCGGCAAGCAGGACGAGCGATTGCAGCAACAGGAGCACATAGTAGCCGCAGCCTTGCACCCGCTCGATGTCGGCGTTCAACGCGTGCTCCAGGTCGGACGCGCGCATGCGCGTAAAGATGCTCCATCTGGCACGGCCGATGCTCTCGAAGAGTCCCAGCCGCGTTGTGTTGACGAAGTCGTCGAGCAGCCGCGCCATGTAGACCGACTTGAAACGGACGAAGACCGCCTGGGCGGCAACCAGCATCACGAGAAACGAAAGAGCGGCCGCAAGGCTGATCGTTCCTGAGGGCGTGATCCCCGCGAGCCACTGCACGTCCGGAACGCGCACGTCGAAATTGGCATCGCCGGCGCCGGCAAGTTGCAGAATAGGGATCAACAGCAGGATGGATATGCCTTCCATCAGGCTTCCCAAGATCAGGAAAAGCAGCGCGAAGCCAGCGCGCCGGCCGGCAACCCTGAACATGTGAGCTGCGAAATCAGAAAAATCCCGCAACCCGTTGACCCTGGGAGCGAGCGGTCCGATCGGGGCGCGCACTGCCTCGACGATCATGACCGATCTCCGCAGGCAAGGTTGCGGGCGACGAGATCCACGACTTCAGGAAGGCGCCCAAGATTGTCAGGCACTTCGAGTATGCTCACGCCGACATTGCGTACGAGATGGGAAGCTTGCTCGAGATGGCGGGACGCGCCGCCAAGCAGGCCTTGCCTGCCAAAGCGCAGGACATAGGAAAATCTGAAAAGCGCCGACAGCGCGTCGGCGCTCGGCAAAGCCGTGATCCGTGCCTCTGAACCTCGTTTCAGCACATAGATCCGGCGGATCGACTGCGCGGATTCCGGAAACTCTCCCGTCAGCTTGTGCAGGCGTTTTTCGATGGCCGGATGGACAGTCGGAAGAATCTCGGCCTCAGCGAGTGGGATACGGATCGCGGCGTCAGCCGCGAGTTTGACCTGCGGAAAAGCCGGCTCGATGCGACAGTCCCCATCGCCACGGACTTCGATCGCCAGCACGTCGTCGGTCACAAGTTTGTGTCCGGCCGCAAGCATCGCCGCCGCGGTGGTCGATTTTCCGGCGCCCTTGTCGCCGAGAAAGGCGGCTGCAACGCCGTTCACCGACACGGCGCTGGCATGAAGCACGAACTGCCCACGGTCGTGCAGCAGAAGCGCCATCACCGGGCCGAGCAGCGGAAATGCGATGAGCCGCGGATCAACGCCATCGGCGGGCTCGATATCTATCTGCGTGCCACCGGTGATGAGGAATTTGCCGACGGCGCTCCAGGCGAGAAAGCGATCTTCGTCGGAGAATTCGTGATATGATCCGCCCGCGGTCCCCGGAACCGCGCGATCGAACTTCCCGATGCGGATCGCAATATCGGGCTGCCCGGAATCGGAAGGCGGCAATTCCGGCAATTCCAGATCGGAATGAATCTCCAACCCGAACGCGCGATAGGCGTACGGCAGCGGCACGACCGGCGAGCCGTTCGCGCTTGTTGCCGCGGCGATTGTCGCCAACACGGTCATGCAGGAGCGCCCTCCAGCCGCTTCAGCCAGAGCGACAGCGAGACCGTGCGCCAGAGCCACAACACGTCGTCGAGGGCGGCAGTGCTCGGATTGGTGAGCACGCGCCCGTACGCCTTGCGCACGCCGTCAACATTGACATAACGCGAAATACGATCGGCTTCGGCGTGGAGCGTCACGTCCAGCAGCG
The DNA here is from genome assembly GCA_035503715.1 of Rhizobiaceae bacterium. Taxonomy (GTDB): domain Bacteria; phylum Pseudomonadota; class Alphaproteobacteria; order Rhizobiales; family Rhizobiaceae; genus OAS926. The sequence goes on from DATJTE010000177.1 coordinate 5,996, forward strand.
GCTTGTGGTTGCGCAGCATGCCGCCGACGAGATTCGGCTTGAAATCGACTTTATCGCGCCGCCACTGGACGGATGGCGGCAAGACGCCCTCCATGGCGCGCCTCAGGATCAGCCGCGACCAGCCGTTGCTGAGCTTTTGTTCCGCCGGCAAAGCCAGGCAGAATTCCACCAGCGCCTTGTCCCAGAACGGGTAGCGCGGCTCGATACCGAAGGCTGCTGCGGACTTATCGAGAACTTCGAAAGCGTGCGAGATGAGACCGCTCGACAATTGCCAACGGTGGAACAGGCTTTCGTCCATCATCGCAGCGCGCGGCGCGCGGCTCGCGCGGTAGAACCGCTGGCGAAGATCGGTTGCCCGCACGAGGTCGGCATTGATCATTGTCAGCCAGGCCGGGCCGATCGACGTCGCATCGGACGTGAAAGAATGGCGCATCCGGGTGATTTGTCGCATCACCTTTGCGAAGGGTGAAAGCGGCCCAAACGTGGCGAACAGGCGCAGAAACGTAGAGATGCTGCTTGTCCCGTGCACTGCCGACAGGCCGCGCACCTCCCGCCAAAGCTCGAGCCATCGCCTTTCCCCGGCAAGCGCGTTCACCCGGACGGGAGCGTGAGAGACGACTTCATCACCGCCATGCCCGTTAAGCAGCACACGCACGCCATCATTTCCGGCGGCTTCGTAGAGGCGACGCGTCGTGGCGATTCCGGGTGCAAGGAACACGCCGTCCTGTTCGTCAAGAATCTCGTCGAACGCTGCAAAGGGATGCTCGTCCTCGACTGGCACGCGATGGCCAACGAAATTGCCACGCGCCAGAACGTCGTCGATGAAACGTCCCTCCCCCATTCCCGATCTCTCGTCGAAAATGAGCGAATAGGTCGAAAGCCTTTCTCCGCGCTTCTCGCGAATATGTGCTGCAACGCATGCAATCGACGAGGAATCGAGGCCGCCGCTCAACATCGCCGCAACATTCTGCGTGCCACGCAGCCGGTTTGCGACTGCGCTGGTGAACAGATGCCGGAACTCGTCGACGTGATCGCGCCCGCCACGGCACGCCGACGGCTCGGGTTGCCAGTATCGGCTCAGCGCGATCTTGCCGTTCCGCACGCTTGCGCAGTGGCCCGCCGGCAAGCGCTCGATGCCAGCAAACGGGGTCGCCTGCACATCATCCGGAAGACCCGCGAGGAACCCTGCCAACTGACGCTCATCGACCGAGCGTCGCACGTCGCCATCCGCGAAGATCGCCTTGATCTCCGAAGCGAACAGGAATCGCGACGCGCCGCTATGGAAATAGAAAGGCTTCACGCCGAAATGGTCGCGTGCACAGAAGAGCCGCCGTGCGACCGCGTCCCAGATCGCGAAGGCAAAATCGCCGACGAGCTGATCGACGCAAGCATCCGCCCATTTGAGATACGACTTCAAAATGAGCGCCGCATCGGGCGCTCCGGCATCCCGGATGCCGAGCTGCGCTGCAAGATCTTCGCGATTGTCCAACCGGCAATCCGCGACGATCACCGCCGCGCCGTCCGCTATGGCTACCAGACCAGGCGCTGTTTCGCCGGTGGTGTTCAGCCACGCCTGGCCGAAGCTAGCTTCGGATGACCACCAGGTCCTTTGCCCGTCGCGGGCGCGCGGCGCCATGCGTGCAAGCGATCTCTCGATTTCGCCCACCGACACCGGCCTGCCGCCTTCAAACGCTACGATGCCGGCGAGCCCGCTCATCGCGTCAACCGAAATCGGCGAGATGGTTGAAGCCGCGCATGCTCTGTGCTGATCCGCCAAGCACGATGCGATCGCCGCTGATCAGCCAGGCATGCGCTCGGAACTCCGCACCCGTCGCGTCGACGCCAAAACGTATGCGCGAAGCGATACCGCGGCGCGCGAGCATGTACTGACCCGCGAGCGCCTGGGTCAGGCACGTCGCCCTGGGCACGTAGCGCGAAGCCTTGGACACGCCCCAGGCAATGCGCCGCAGGACTTCAACGTCCGGTGCGTCATTTGCACCGAGCGACGCGATGGCCCGGCGCAGCCTGTCATATTTCAACAGGTTCAGCCCGAGGCGCATGGCCGTCACCACGATCAGACATCGCAAGAAGAGAACTTTCTTCGACATCGGAACTGAGAAGAACTTCATTCTCCAATCTCACCAGACAAGCCGCTTCGAGACTCGTCAGCAGCGTCGACAGATCGGCAGCGCACCGCGACGCTGGAACGTCGTAGCGGGCCATCATGGCTTCGCAGATTTCCTCGAAGGTTTTGGGGCTCTGGATCAGCGTCCATACGAACGAGCCGACCTTGTTCAGCGTGTAGTACTGGTTCGACTTCAGGTCGAGCACCGCCGCACCGTCGCCCAGGTCGCACGACACCGCCTCGGCTGAAGCGACGACAACGCATCCACGATCGAAGGATTTCATGACCCGGCTGAACTCCGTGCGACTGTCGCAGCGCGACGCTATGCATTGACTGGAAGGCGGAGAGGAGCCCTCTCCGCCTTCCACGCCCTCTTACGAGAACGTTATGTCGCCTACCGGTGTCCCCACCGGGAAGGTCGCGTCCAGTACATTGCCGCTGGAAGCGCCTTGCGTGAGGGACTCAATCGAGCCGCGAGCGGTGAGGCTCGGAGACTCGTATTGCTCCCTGTCAGCGGTTTTTTCCATCTTCTAGCTCCAGGAGTTTTGAGGATGCGGCCAACGAGCCGGCAGCGTTTGCTGCAATGCAATGACTGCATGAGGCCGAAATCAAGTCAATGCTTGTTTATTAATTTCTTAAGAAGCCTCCAATCAATCATATCGATTTTCAAGCATTAATCGTGAATGTTACAGTATTTGCTTAGTAATAATGCAAAACCAACCCCAATCTCGCCTAATTTTGTAACACTGGACCTATTTTCTAATCAACGTACAACGCTAATTGCCGAGCAGCTCTCGCCGCGCGTACTAATTTTCCGTGCCCATGCCTCTGATTCCTACGGGATGCGTTCTCGACTGGCGCATCCTGCTATTTCGATGGCGGAACGCTGCTTCCGATCGAACTTCGCATCTGGGATAAGGGTATCGCGCAGGGTGTGCAGTGGGAACCCGGTTTTTGGACTCGCGACTTCACATTCGACAAAACCGCGTAACAGCAGACGAGATTTCATTCGTCCGCGCAAAGCTGCAAACGCGGTTCGGACTTGCGATTGCACAGCGTTCTGATCGAACTCAGCCGATCACAGCGAGCAATATTTTCAACATTGCGCGACTGAACAAGATTGCCAACTTTCTCGGCGACATCTCAGCCGACGAGAGCGGCGAGCCGTTCGCTCAGGAATTGTCATCACTCGTGCGCGACTATCGTCAGCGCACTATCGCGCTCAACTCGGCGACGCTGCAAACAATGCGGCGTGCTGTCGAAGCACTTGACGACACCGGCGTCGAGTTCATGCTCTTCAAGGGACCACTGCAGCAGCACCTTCTCTACGAATCGTGCTTCGCGAAGCCCTCCGGCGATGTCGACATTCTCGTTTATGCTCGACACTTCGACCGCGCGCGTGACGCGCTTGCCGAAATCGGATTCTCGATAGAAACGCGTTCCAAGTCCTTGTGGTGGCGCCTGTTTCTCGGCGAGCAGCATCTTGTGCGCCCCGAGCCGCGTGCCACGATCGACCTGCATCATCGCCTTCAGCAACCAGGCTCGCCAAGCCCGCTTGCAATGCGGGCGTTTTTCGACAGGCGACAGCGCGTCGAGCTTGCCGGCGCGTCCGTCCCTTCGCTTTCGCTGCATGATGTTGCGCTTGTCGCCGCGATCAGTGTGACGAAAGCGCTTTTCAATCGTGAGCCGAGTGGCGGATATGTCTGCGACCTTCACGCAAGCCTCACGCAGGTCCCCGACAGCGAGATCGACGTTTTTGTCGCCGAGGCGGAACGCCAAGGTCTGCTTCCAACACTTCTTTTCGGCGTGCGCACCGTCGATGCCCTGCTCGGCGCTTCATCACAATTGTCCGATCGCGCGCAGAGGATTCTGCCTGACATCCCCGGCAGCGCAATCCTGGAATTTGTGATCACGCCCTGGCAGGCAACATCCCGCTGGCCGCGGCGTCGCGCCGTCCTGTGGGAGCTGTGCGACAAGAAGATCGGACGTTATGTGTCGGAATCAGCATGGGCGTCTCTCTCCGAGATCGGGCGCCGATTGTTTTACGTCAGATGAAATTCGTGAACGGCGATCGCGCTCGATCCGCTTGCGCCGCTGATATCATGCTGCCACCCTTGCTGCATTGCACTATCGCATCGCAGCACGCATGCCGCGCGTTGAGAAATCTGTCGTCGAGGATGGAGTCTCGAATTGAGCAAGGTACTGGTCATCGGCGGCGGGGGTTACATCGGATCGCACACCTGTCTGGACCTTCACCAGAAGGGCTACACGCCTGTCGTCTTCGACAATTTCAGCAACGGGCACCGCGAGTTCGTCAAGTGGGGTCCGCTGGAGGAAGGTGACATCCGTGATCGCGCCCGGCTCGACGAGGTGTTTCGCAAACACCAGCCTGCGGCGATCGTCCACTTCGCCGCGCTGATCGAAGTCGGTCAGTCTGTCAGCGATCCGCTCGCCTTCTTCCGGAACAATGTCAGCGGTTCGATTACGCTGTTTGATGCCGCGCACGAAGCGGGCTGCCGCAATATCGTCTTCTCCTCGACTTGCGCGACCTACGGCGTGCCGGAACGCATGCCGATCCCGGAATCGCACGCGCAATTTCCGATCAATCCCTACGGCCGCAGCAAGCTGATCGTCGAAGGCGTCCTGCAGGATCTCTGTGCGCATGCCGGCTTCTCCGCTGTGCTCCTCAGATATTTCAATGCCGCCGGCGCCGCGCCTGAGGAGGGAATCGGCGAGTGGCACGATCCGGAAACCCACGCCATTCCGCTTGCGATCGACGCCGCGCTCGGCCGGCGCGAGCAATTTCAGATTTACGGACAGGACTACGAAACGCGCGATGGCACCTGCGTGCGCGATTTCGTGCACGTCCTTGATCTTGCCGATGCCCATACACGTGCGGTGGATTATCTCCTGAACGGCGGCAGCAGCACCGCGATTAACCTGGGTACCGGCGACGGCACGACAGTGAAAGAGCTGCTCACGGCAGTGAAAAATGTCTCGGGCCGCGATTTCCGCATCGATCTCGCGCCCAGGCGCGCCGGCGATTCGCCGGCGCTGATTGCCGATAACCGTCTGGCGGAGCGGGTGCTCGGCTGGCGCCCGAGCCGTGATCTTCAATCGATCGTGGCGAGCGCCTGGAAATGGCATGCGATGCGAAACGATGCGCCCGACCGTCATCTGGCCAGATCACCTTAAGGAGGAAGCCATGGCAGCACTCCTCGGATTCCGATCCCGCAGTCCCGACCGCGACCGCCGCACGGATGAGGATCGGCTACGCCGCTTGACGGCCGCGCTTGATCAAATCGCCGGCGAAATCGCCGCCGAGCGCGGTGGTTTATCGAAGCGGCTCCAGGCTCGCGCCGTCAACGCAGGTTTCCTCAATGAGTCGATCGAGAACGGCGAGATGTCGGCGAAGGCCGTGGCTAAACTCGACGATTTGAGTTCGTCGATTGTCACCGCAGAGCGCCGTCTGGCCCTCTTGTCCAGGCAATCGATCATCGTTGAAGCCTGGAAGAAAAATCTGAACGAGTTCCCGGAATAGATGTATTGCTCACTCGGCAATAAATATAATTCGAAATCTGGATGGTAAAATCGCTGTCGTCTTGCCGATCATATAGGCAGCCACTCTAAAAATTCTGCCCATTTTAAGGCCAGAATTACGGGATAAACATGCGTTACACAGCGCAACGCAACATGAATTGTTGCACTGCGATAAAAGCCTTACGAAACGCATTCTTCGAAGACAAGGCTGCTGCGTTCCGCCCATGCTGCATGTGCTTTATCTCGTCCATGACGTCGCCGATCCTGCGGTGCGCCGCAGAGTGCTGATGCTTAAGGCTGGAGGCGCAGGCGTCACACTCGCAGGCTTCCGCCGCACCGATCGCGTAACCACCGTAGCCGGTGTGGAGCCTATCGACCTTGGACAGACGCGCGACGCCGACTTCGCGCAACGGCTGCTTGCCGTCATCTCCGCTGCCGCATCGCTGAAACATGCGCTTCAAGGTGTGGATCGACCAGATCTCATCATCGCGCGAAACCTGGAAATGCTGGCGCTGGCCAAGCGGGCGAAAACTGCCTTCGACGGTGATGAAATTCCCGTCGCTTACGAATGCCTCGACGTTCATCGCCTTATGCTTCGCGCTGACCCCCTCGGAAAGACGATGCGCGCGGCGGAGCGGTATCTGGCGCGCGACGTGCGCTTGCTCATGACCAGTTCCCCCGCCTTCCTCAAGGAATATTTCAAGGCTTATGGCCAGGTGTCCGCACCGGTCGAGCTTTTGGAGAACAAGCATTTCGAGAACGCCTTCGTGCTTCCCGATTCGCTCGAAGAGCCCTCGCGGCCAGAAGGCCCGCCCTGGCGCTTCGGCTGGTTCGGCGCGCTGCGCTGTACGAAATCGCTCGGCATCCTTTCGACTTTCGCCGAGCGGCAGGCTGGACGCTTCCAGATCACTTTGCGTGGAAAGCCGGCGCCAACTGCCGTCCCCGATTTTGACGCTCGCGTAGACGCAAGCCCGCACCTCACCTTCAAAGGAGCGTATCGCAATCCCGAGGACATCGAAGCGATCTACCGCGAGGTTCATTTCTCCTGGGTCATCGACTTCTTCGAGGAACGCCAGAACTCGAAATGGCTTTTGCCGAACCGTCTCTACGAGGGCTGCCGGTTTGGCGCGGTCCCTATCGCACTGGAAGGCACGGAGACAGGACGGTTTCTCGCCGAGCGCGGCATCGGAATCGTCCTGCCCCACGCATCACCCGAAGTGCTCGAACGCGTATTGGGTCACATCGATGCCACACGAATGACTATACTGCGCTCCGCAGTGTCCGCGCTAGGACGCAAGGCGTGGGCTTGCGACCACCACGATTGCAAAGAACTGGTGGCGCGGTTGGAAACACTCAGGGCCGGGGCAACGGAAACACGCGCCAGCGTATGACGCGACCGGAGCCTATAACAATGACGACACATGCCAGGCCGTCGCAAACCGTCCTCATCGTCATCCCTTGCCTGAACGAGGCCGCAAACATTGCACGCCTCCTTGATGGCCTCTTTCCTTCGGTGCTGCGCCTCGGCGCACGCATTGCCGTCGTTGATGGCGGCAGCAATGACGGCACGCAGGCGATCGTCGAGGACTACGCAGTAGAGCACCCGCAGGTGATGCTGCTGCACAACGAGAATCGCATCCAGAGCGCGGCGGTCAATCTGGCGATCCGCGAGCTCGGTGGCGCGTTCGACTATTTCATCCGGATCGATGCGCACGGCGAGTATCCGGCGACTTATTGCGATGACCTTCTGACCGAAGCGATTGAAACCAGCGCCGATTCCGTCGTCGTATCGATGGTGACCAAGGGCGCCGGCGCGATCCAGAAAGCAGCCGCGGTTGCCCAGAACTCGCGCCTCGGAACCGGTGGCGCCAAGCATCGGCATACCGGCAAAGGCATGTGGATCGACCACGGCCATCATGCGCTGATGCGGGTGGCCGCTTTCACAGCTGTCGGCGGCTACGACGAGGCCTTCCGCCAAAACGAGGACGCGGAGCTCGACTTTCGGCTGTGGCAAGCCGGCTATCGCATCTGGCTCACCGGCCGCACCTACATGATCTATTTCCCACGCTCCTCGCTCGTCACGCTCTATTCGCAGTATCTGGGCTATGGCCGCGGCCGCGCGCGCAATTTGCTGAAGCACCGCGTGAAACCAAAACTCCGCCAACTCGTTCCGCTTGCCGTGTTCCCAAACGTCGCGATTGCCGCCTTCTCGTTCATGTATTCGCTCTCAGCCCTCCCTCTCCTGCTTTGGCTCGGCGTCTGTGCGGCATTCGGCCTGCGCGCGGCGGTGAGGGAGAAGAACATTCGGCTGGCTGTGGCGGGAATCTCGATCGTCGTCATGCATTTTGCCTGGTCGCTGGGCTTCTGGCTGCAGATCGTCGCATCAGCGCCGTGGCGGAGGAGCACGCCATGACCGCGCTTCTGCCTTTGCGGCATCTGAACGTTTGCGTCTGCACATTCCGGCGGCCGCAACTTGCGGCCACGCTGCGGTCGTTGGGGCAGATCGCCATTCCGGACGGCATCAGCCTTGGGGTCATCGTGGCCGACAATGATGACACGCCAACGGCACAGGCTCTCGTCGAAAGCGTCGCCGCCGAAATCGGCCTTCCTCTCGAGTACATCCATTGCCCGGCGCGCAATATTTCGCTCGCCCGCAACGCGTGCCTCGATGCAAGCGATGCGCCGCTGATCGCGTTCATCGACGATGATGAAGTCGCGACGCATGACTGGCTTGTCGGGCTGCTTGCGGTGATGGATCGTGAAAACGCCGAAGTCGTCCTCGGGCCGGTTCGAGCGCGCTATGAACCCGACGCGCCGAGCTGGATGCGGCGTGGCGACTTTCACTCGACGACGCCCGTCTGGGTGAAGGGCACGATCCGCACAGGCTACACGTGCAACGTCTTGATGCGCCCCGACGGAGCGAGCGTCCGCGGCCGGCGGTTTGCACTCTCTCGCGGCCAGACAGGCGGCGAGGACACGACATTCTTCGCCGAGATCTGCGACAGCGGAGGGGTGATTGCCTTTGCCCCCGATGCCTGGGTCGAGGAGGACGTGCCGGTGTCGCGCGCATCCTTCGCGTGGCTTGCCAAGCGGCGCTTCCGCATGGGGCAAACTCATGGCGGGCTGCTTGGCGAGCGCGCGTCTCGTGCTTGGCGCGCCACGCAGGCAGGACTTGCGCTGGCGAAGGTCGCCTATTGCGGGTTCGCGGCGCTCGCAACCCTGCCCCATGCGGTCGCCCGCAATCGCAGCCTGCTGCGCGGCGTGCTGCATGTCGGCACGATCGGCGGCCTCATCGGAGTGCGGGAGCTCCGGCAATACGGCGCGCCGTCAGCCGGAACGCCCCGTCATGCCGCCTGACCGCGCCAAACCGCTCGCTTTTTACTCGATCCGAAACGCACAGAGAGGTCCATCTATGTTGAAGGTTCGCAAGGCAGTCATCCCGGTTGCTGGTCTCGGGACCCGCATGCTTCCCGCGACAAAGGCAATTCCAAAGGAAATGCTGCCCGTCGTCGACAGGCCGGTCATCCAGTACGCGATCGACGAAGCTCATGAGGCCGGCATAGAACATGTCGTCTTCGTGACCGGACGCAACAAGGCCGCGATCGAGGACTATTTCGACCGCGCGCCGGAACTCGACACCAACCTCGAAATGGCCGGCAAGACCGCGCAGGCTGAGTCGCTCGACCGCATCCTGCCGATGGCAGGCGGCACCACCTTCACGCGCCAGCAATCGCCGCTCGGCCTCGGCCATGCCATCTGGTGCGCACGCGACGTTATCGGCAACGAGCCGTTCGCCGTGCTGCTGCCGGACATGCTTTCCTATGGACCGCGCGGCTGCCTTGCAGAGGCGGTGGACCTCTTCAATGAGGTCGGCGGAAACGTGCTCTCCGTCGAGGAATGTGACCCGGCGCTTGCCCACAAATACGGCATCGTCGGCCGTGGACGAACCGCTGGCGGCGATGGCTTCGAAATCACCAGCATGATCGAGAAACCCGCGTCCGGAACCGCACCCTCGAACTACTACATCAATGGGCGCTACATCCTGCAGCCGGAGATCTTCGACTATCTGGCGACCCAGCAGCGGGGCGCCGGCGGCGAGATCCAACTGACGGATTCGATGGTGCGGCTGGCTGCCGAGCAACCCTTCTTCGCCAAACCGTTCAGCGGCCGCATGTTCGATTGCGGCGCGAAAGAAGGCTTCATCGAAGCAAACATCGCCTTCGCGCTTTCGCGCGAGGACACACGCGAGCCGACGCTCGACATGATGCGCGAACATTTGCGAGTTCATCCGCCCGAGTATGAGGCCGCATAGAATGGCCGCGATCCGATGCAAGATATGGCCGCGCCCCGCTATCTGCGCCGGCCAGTGATTGGAGAGTTGATGCAGCATCCGGCAATGCCGATCGACAGCCGTCTTTCCGCCGTGCCGGCGGAAAAGGAGACCGGCGATTTCATCGACATCGAACGCTTGCTGCGCATGGCGCTGCGGCAGGCGAAGGTCGTCATCGCCTGCGCGTTGATCGGCCTGGCGCTGGGCATCCTGTACCTGCAGACGACGCCGAAGGTGTATACCGCCTTCTCGCAGGCGCTGATCGACGAAGGCCTGAGCAATGTCGGGGACGAGCAGGTTCCGAGCGTTACGTCTGCCCAGACAGAAGCAATGGTGCTCAGCCAGATCGAGATCCTGCGCTCCGCGCGGCTGGCTGGTGTCGTCGTCGACAAGCTCGATCTGTCGAACAACCCGAACTTCATGGAGCCGCCGGTTTCGGCGCTCGCCAAAGGTATCGGTTATGTGCGCTGGGTCGTCGGCGGCGTTCTTTCGCTTGCCGGCGGATCGTCGACCTCGCAACCGGCCGCTCAGCAGCAACTTGACCAGAAAGCCATCGATGCGTTGATCGCATCGCGTAAGCGAGAGATCGCGATCATGGTGCTGCAGAAGAATATGATCGCGCAGCGCATGGGCCGAAGCCTGGTGATCGCGATCGCCTATCGCTCGCACGATCCCGCACTCGCGACAGCCATCACCAAAGCCTATGGCGACGCCTATCTCGGCGACCAGCTGAATGCGAGTTTCGATGCGACGGAGCAAGCGGCGGTATGGATGGAAGGCCGGCTGGCTGAGCTTCGCCAGAGCAGCCAGGAAGCATCCCTCGCGGTCGAGGCATATCGCGCCGAGCACGGCCTCGCCTCGTCGCGCGGCGTGCTGATCACCGACCAGCAGCTCTCAGAACTGACTGAGCAACTCATAACCGCGCAAGCCGATACGGCGCGCGCCCTTGCCCGATACGAGCAGTACAATGCGATCCTGAAGGGCGACCTGCTTGGCAACATCGGCGCAATCACGCTGCCGGTGGAAAACGCCACCAGCCAATCGCCTAACCAGGAAATCCTGGAACTCAAATCACGGTATCTCAACGTAACGCGACGCCAGGATGGCATTGAGAAGAATTTCGGCAAGGATCATCCAGAGGCTCAGGCGCTTGCCAAGGAGGCGGCGACACTCGGCAATCAGATCTCGCAAGAGGTGACGCGGCTGCGCGAAGGCTACCGGAGTGAGTATGAGGTCGCACTTGCACGCGAAGATGCGCTGCGCAAAAGCCTCGCCAATGCGACAGGCCAGAGCGCGGAGGCGAACCAGTCGCAGGTGAAGCTGAAAGAGCTTGAGCAGAAGGCGTCGGCGCTCAGTTCGCTCTATCAGACCTTCCTGACACGCTACGAGCGCGCGACCCAGCAGCAGACCTTCCCGATCGCCAAGGCGCGGATCATCTCCGAAGCGATGCAACCGGCCGCGCCGAGCGAGCCGCGCACGATCCTGGTGCTCGGCTTCTCCCTCGTGCTCGGACTGATGATGGGCTCCGTATTCGGCGCCTTCAACGAATTCAACGAGCGCTTCTTCCGCACCGGCGATGACGTGATCGACCGCCTGGGCATGAAGTTCCTGGGTTATCTCCCGCTCCTTGGCAGCGGCGCCGAGCGACGGGCGCCGCCGAAGAACGGCGAGTCACCAAAACCGGAATCGCCCGAGCTGGCGCGCCGCGCGAAGATGCGCGTAACGGTCACCGCGCCCGCCTCGATGTTCGCGGAGACCTTGCGCGGCGCGAAGATCGCGAGCGACGTCGTCCTGCAGGGCTCGAACGGCAGGGTGATCGGCGTGATCTCCGCGCTTCCCGGCGAAGGCAAGTCGACGGTCGCCGCGAATTTCGCCGAGCTCATTGCCGGCACCGGCGCGAAGACGCTGATCATCGACGCCGATCTGCGCAATCCGGGACTGACCCGCAATCTCGGCGTGCTGACCGACGCCGGCCTTGTGGATGTCGTGGTCAACGCCTCCGCGTGGCGTAACCTTCTGAAATACGACCAGCAGACAAATCTGGCGATCTTGCCGGGCGTGGTGCGCGGTCATTTCTCCCACACGGCCGAGGCGCTTTCCTCGGCAGCCATGCAGAAGCTGATCGCGGAGGCGCGCTCCACCTTCGACTACATCGTCGTCGACCTGCCGCCCCTTGGGCCGGTCGTCGACGCGAAGGCCTTCGCGCCGTTCGCCGACGGGTTCCTCGTCGTGGTCGAATGGGGTGCGACGCCGCGCGCGCTAGTCGCCAACATGCTGGGCTCGGAGCCAGGAATTTCGGAGAAGGTTCTTGGCGTGGCGCTCAACAAGGTGAAGCTCGGCGCGCTTCCGAAATATGGAGGGTTCGGCGGGTCGGAGCAGTTCCTCGACCGTTACTCGGACTATTATCTCGAGAAGCCGGATCGGCCGAGCAAGGTCACGCCTCTGAGGCCGGTCCCGAAAAAATCAGCCGCCCCTGCGTACCAACAATCCGCAAGGCGGTGAGCTGGCCGGTTTCGTAGACCCCCGTCTCAAGGCCAACGACCTGGCCGTTCCGGCGCGGGTGCCCAACGCGGGTGTGTCCGTGGATAACGATGCGATCGCCGGGCCGAGGAACGGCGCTTTCGTCGTCGCGGATATTCATGAGATCGCTTTCGCTCTGCTGCTCGAGGCCGACGCCGGACCTGACGCCTGCGTGCACGAACACGAATTTCGGCGAATACGCCATGACCGGCAGATCGCGCAGGAATTCGACATGTTCGGTGGGAATGTTGGCACGGATGAACCGGTCGACGCCGGCGAAATCATAAAGATGCGCGAGATGCGCCGCATCGAGACCGTAAGAGAAGAGCGTCTCGTCGCTGCCATAGGCGAGCCAACGCTCTCTGCCGAGGCGGCCCTCGATATAGTCAAGCATGGCGACGTCATGATTGCCGGCGAGACAGATGCGCTCGAAGCCGGCTGGCGGCAGGCCGAGCAGATGATCGAGCACGCGTCTGGTGTCTTTTCCTCGGTCGACATAGTCGCCGAGCAGAATGATCATTTTTCTCGCCTCGAACTCCTCGGCGTCGGCAACGATCTTCGCCTCCAGTGCGAGCAATTCGTCGTAACACCCGTGCACGTCGCCTATCGCATAGATAATCGTATTGTCGGTATCGATCGCCAGGCGTTTCCGGGGCGCCTGCTTCCGGCGCCATGACAGGCCAAGGATCATGGTTCAATCACAACGGAATCGAGCCGCAATGCAGCATGATACAACGGAGCGGCATTCATACGCCATGTGAAGGGGACGAAGGCGGGAATTTTCCTCTGAGCCAAGCTTTCTGACCCGAGATCACCACCGCCGACGGCCTCGCAAGCGCTGCTCGGCAAAACGCGCAACCGGACCGGCTGACAGCAGACGTCAATCGCCTATCAGGCGCAGCTCAGCCTTGGAGCTATTCGTTTCAGAAACGTCTTCAATGTCCGGCATTTGTCCGGTGGAAGCGATGAATTTATTACGCAGATGCATGAAAAGGATCTCGCTGAGCTCCGCGCCGGCGCGGCGGCGAAGCGCATCCAGAATGAGTTCATGCTCGCGCATCGCGGCGCTCCAGCGGTCGGTCTCCTTCACCGTGTTGGCGGTGTAGCGTGAACGTCGAACGCGCGAATAAACGGCCGTATACATGTCGGAAAGGCTCTGATTGCCGGCCGCCCGCACGATAGCCTCGTGGATCTCGCGGTTGCGGCGAAAATACTCGTGCAGGTCCTTCCTCAGGTAGAAGAAGTACATTTCCTGATGGATCTTCTCGATCCGCTGGATCTCCTCTTCGCTGATGCGCTCGCAAGCGATTCGTCCGGCCAGCGCTTCCAGTCCGCCCATGAGATCGAAAAGCTCGCGCAGTTCCCGCTCGCTCAACCGGCGAACGCGAGCGCCGCGGTTGGGCAACAATTCGATCAGCCCTTCGGCGGCAAGAACTTTCAGAGCTTCGCGCAGAGGTGTCCGTGAAATCTGGAACTTTTCGCAAAGGATTCTTTCGGGAATCCGCATGCCGTCGGCGAGATTGCCTTCGGCAATATACTCGCGCAGCTGCTCGAGCAGCTCAGCATGCAGCGATGTCGCCGGGCCATTACTGTCCGGGCGCTGGCTCATCTCGATGGCAGGGGCGTGCGATTCTTGAACGTTTGTCATTGCGCGAATTTAGCCGGACCGAATTCGGGTGTCGATGACCCGATTCTAAAGTTGCATTCATTTTTTTGCTGCCTATAAGGATTGCATGCGAAATGAGGCAAGCCCCTATGGATTTGTCGCAAAAATTGGATGTCCCAGTGAGCCTTGGTCGTCATTTTCTCCAGTTGCCTGGACCCAATCCTGTCCCTGAGCGCGTTCAGCGCGCCATGAGCGCGGCGGTGATCGACCATCGTGGACCTGAGTTCAGGGACCTGGCGCTGAACGTGCTAGCAGGCATTCGCGGCGTCTTCCGCACAACTGGCCCGGTGGTCATCTACCCCTCGTCGGGCACGGGTGCGTGGGAAGCCTCGATCGTCAACACGCTGTCGCCGGGCGACGAGGTGCTGATGTGCGAGACCGGCCATTTCGCCATGCTATGGGCGAAAATGGCGACGAAATGGGGCCTGAAGGTCCACAACATTCCCACCGACTGGCGGCACGGGGCGGACGCCGCTGAGATCGAGGCGCGGCTTCGTCAGGACAGCACCGGCGCGATCAAGGCGGTAATGATCGTGCACAACGAGACCTCCACCGGCGTGACCAGCGCGATCGCGGAAATCCGCAAGGCTATCGACGCAGCCGGCCATGGCGCACTCTTCATGGTGGACACGATCTCAT
>DATJTE010000178.1:0-63324 GCA_035503715.1 Rhizobiaceae bacterium
CTCGTACGATCCGAGGAGGCCGAGCTCTTTCAACCAATAGCCATGAATCATCGGCGATCGCGAGTGCGCAATTGGGTGCCCGCAGACGAATGCTCTGGGCTGATCAGCCATCGATCGCGTCACTGTTTCGAAGTTCGGCAAGCAGCGGCAGGAGCGGCAATCCCACAATGGTGAAATAGTCGCCGTCGATCTTGTCGAAGAGCTGCACGCCCTCGCCTTCGATCTGGTATGCGCCAACACTCGAAAGCGCTTTGTTGCCAACGCGCGCCAGATGCTGACCGATAAAGGCGGGACTTAGTTCGCGCATAGTCAGCCGAGCGACACCGACATGCCGCCAGATGGCTTCGCCGTTTCTCGCGATCACGACGGCGCTGTTCAATTGATGCGTCTGACCGGACAGCGCGAGCAGATGACGGCGTGCGCCTTCCATGTCAGCGGGCTTGTGAAAAATCTGATCGCCAAGCGACAGGGTCTGGTCGCAGCCGATGACAAGCGCATCCGGGTTTTGCTCGCTGACTGAAACCGCCTTGGCTTCAGCTAGAACCTGCGCAACATCTTCAGGCGTCGAACCGCTTCCTTTGAGCGCCGCTTCGACCGCGCGCTCGTCAATCTCCGGGCGAATGACCTCGACAGACACACCGGCCTGGTCGAGAAGTTGTTTCCGGAACGGGCTGCCGGACGCAAGGATGAGCCGCTGCTGGGGCATCGCTCCGCCTAGCGCGCCTTGCTCCTCAGCGCAACGATTGCTGCTGCCGTCTCTTCGATCGAGCGGCGCGAGACGTCGATCATCGGCCAGCCGTGGCGGTTGCAGAGCTGCCGAGCATAGGCGAGCTCCTCTGCAATTGCTGCGCGGTCAATGTAGTCCTGCGACTGGTAGTCGGCCGTTGATCCAAGCAAACGGTTTTGCCGGACGTGCGAAATCCGCTCCGCTGTCGCGATCAGTCCGACAATCAGTGGCCGAGCGGCCTTGAGAAGGGCCTCCGGCAGCGGCACGCCGAGGACGATCGGTACGTTCGCGGTTTTGATGCCGCGGTTTGCGAGATAAATGCTCGTCGGCGTCTTTGATGTGCGCGAAATGCCGATCAGCACGATGTCCGCTTCGTCGACATCGGCCGGAAGCTGGCCGTCATCGTGCTCCATCGTGAAATTGAGCGCATCAATACGGCGGAAATATTCGGCATCGAGGACGTGCTGGGCGCCAACACGCCGGCCGGCCGGTGTGCCGAGATATGACTGGAAAACGGTCAGCACCGGCTCGAGCACGGAGACGCAGGGCAACCCCATTGTTGCGCAACGAGAGTCGATCTGGGCGGCAAGCTTTTGATCTACGACCGTGTAAAGCACAATGCCAGGCTCGTTCTCGATGTCTTCAAAAACCTTCATGATCTGCTTCTCGGTGCGAATCAGCGGGTAAATGTGCTCGATCGCACGCGCATCCTTGTATTGCGCGGCTGCGGCGCGGCCCGCAGCAATGAGAGTCTCGCCCGTCGCGTCAGAAATCAGATGCAGATGGAAGAAGCTTTGCGGTTTCTGCACGGGATTCTTCAGGTGTTGTGGACGGATGTGGGCAAACTGGGAGAGCCGGTCAGCGGCACTCCAGGCGACTGTATCAGAGTGCTGCTTGTCCACAATTCGGAGTGGCGCGCATTCGCCGCAGGCTTTGTGGAGAAGAGCGGGAATTCCAGCGCCCGTCTTCGGCCATTAATGTTTTAGCAACTAATAAGGGATGCCATAAACTATTGATCTGGTTATTTAATTTACCGCCGTCCACATACTTATCCCTATCTTGCCTACGGTTTTACGCTTCCGCCAGAAGACAAAAGCGAGGGCTCCTGCGGGGATGACTGCAGACCACCGATTCCAACAGACTCTTAGAATCAAAAGACTCTATCTTTAGAATTTCATTTATTTGGAGCGACACGGGATAGGTATGACGCATGGCATCGAGCAGGATCGTCGCGGAGGTTTTACGCGGCAAGACCGTTTTCCCCCCGCCAATCTGGATGATGCGACAGGCTGGCCGCTACCTTCCTGAGTACCGTGAAACACGGAAGAAAGCCGGAAGTTTCCTCGATCTTTGCTACAATCCGAATCTGGCGGTCGAGGCAACGCTGCAACCGATCAGGCGTTTCGGCTTCGATGCAGCGATCCTGTTTTCCGATATCCTGGTTGTTCCACATGCTCTCGGCCGTGACCTTCGTTTTGAGGAAGGGCGCGGGCCGCTGATGACACCGATCGGCAAGGACGAAATCGCCAAACTTGATGGCTGGCGATTTCATGACGTGCTCGAGCCGGTTTATGAGACGGTTGCCCGGTTAAGGGAAGAACTGTCCGACGAAACGACGCTGCTGGGCTTCTGCGGGGCACCATGGACGGTCGCAACCTATATGATCGCCGGCCATGGTACGCCGGACCAGGCACCAGCGCGCCTGTTCGCCTACAGGCATCCTGACGCGTTTATGTCACTGCTCGATCTGCTCGCGAATCATTCAGCCGAATATCTTATCCGGCAGATCGAGGCGGGTGCCGATGCGGTCCAGATATTTGATTCCTGGGCAGGCGTTCTGGACGAGGCTTCGTTCGGCCGGTTTTGTGCCGGACCGGTCGCCAGAATCGTGAAGATGGTCAAGGCGAGGCACCCGGACGTTCCGATCATCGGATTTCCCAAAGGTGCGGGTGCGTTGTTGGATGACTACCGGCAACGGACCGGTGTTGCGGCTCTTGGCCTCGACTGGTCGGTGCCGCTGGCTCAGGGAAAGCGGCTGCAGAAGGATGGAGCGGTCCAAGGTAATCTGGACCCCCTGCGGCTTGTCGCGGGCGGTCTCGCGCTGGACGAGGGTGTTGATGCCATCCTGGCGGAGCTCGGTGACGGACCGCTTGTCTTCAATCTTGGTCACGGGATCACACCGGAAGCGCCGGTCGAGCATGTCGGGCAGATGGTGAAGCGGGTCAGGGAGGCCAGGCGATGAGCGCCGATCCGGGTTCCGGCCGCAAGGCAGCCATCCGTGCGACTGCTGCGATAGCTGTCTTTGCTGCGCTGACCGCACTCCTGTTCTGGGCGAATCCGGACTCGCTTTATCTCTGGATCAAGGCCGTTCACGTGATCGCAGTGATCTCGTGGATGGCGGGAATGCTGTATTTGCCGCGGCTTTTTGTCTATCACTGCGAGGCCGAGATCGGCTCGGTTCAGTCGGAAACCTTCAAGGTTATGGAGCGTCGGCTCCTGCGCTTCATCATCAATCCGGCAATGATCATTACGTGGGCGGCCGGTTTATGGCTCGCCTGGAGCGGCTTCGCCTTCTCAGGTGGCTGGCTGCACGCCAAGATTGCCTTGGTGGTGGTGCTGTCGGGCGTTCACGGCTATTTCGCCGGCGCCGTCCGCCGGTTTGCCGAGGACCGCAACCAAAAACCCGCGCGCCACTGGCGGTTGATGAATGAAGTTCCTACATTGCTGATGATCGGCATCGTCATTCTGGTGATCGTGAAACCATTCTGACGAAACCATTCAGCGTTAGCCGCGTTCGAATCCGTCGCTTGCTCTTTGCCGGCCGGGCGGATAAAGAAAAATCTCCCTCCTCGCCGACGCGTCGTCCTTCAGCTCTTTGGGCGCTTCCGGCACATATCGCGCATTGCCGATAATTTCCCAGAACTTTCCAGACTCAGAGTCCATCCATGCAGGAAATGAAACTCACAGAATTCAAGAACAAGAAACCGACCGACCTGATCGCTTTCGCCGAATCGCTCGAGGTCGAGAACGCCAGCGTGATGCGCAAGCAGGAACTGATGTTCGCGATCCTGAAGAAGCTCGCGGCGCAGGACGTCGAGATCATCGGCGATGGTGTGGTCGAGGTGCTGCAGGACGGTTTTGGCTTCCTGCGTTCCGCCAACGCCAATTACCTCCCAGGTCCGGATGACATCTACATCTCGCCTTCGCAGATTCGGCGCTTTTCGCTGAAGACCGGCGACACGGTTGAAGGTCCGATACGCAGCCCGAAAGAGGGCGAGCGCTATTTTGCGCTGCTCAAGGTCAACACGATCAATTTCGACGACCCGGAGAAGATCCGGCACAAGATCCACTTCGACAATCTGACGCCGCTTTATCCGACGTCACGGATCAAGATGGAGATCGACAATCCGACGACGAAGGACATCTCGCCCCGCGTCATCGATCTGGTGGCGCCGCTCGGCAAAGGACAGCGCGCGCTGATTGTCGCGCAGCCGCGTACCGGCAAGACGGTGCTGCTGCAGAACATCGCGCACTCCGTCACCGCCAATCATCCAGAGTGCTTCCTGATTGTGCTGCTCATTGACGAGCGGCCGGAAGAAGTGACCGACATGCAGCGCTCGGTGAAGGGCGAGGTGATTTCTTCGACCTTCGATGAGCCGGCTGCCCGGCACGTTCAGGTTGCCGAAATGGTGATCGAGAAAGCGAAGCGCCTGGTCGAACACGGCCGCGACGTGGTGATCCTCCTCGACTCGATCACGCGCCTTGGTCGTGCTTACAACACCGTGGTGCCGTCATCCGGCAAGGTGCTGACGGGTGGTGTCGACGCCAACGCGCTGCAGCGGCCCAAGCGGTTCTTCGGCGCGGCCCGCAACATTGAGGAAGGCGGGTCGCTGACCATCATCGCGACGGCGCTGATCGATACCGGCAGCCGCATGGACGAAGTCATCTTCGAAGAGTTCAAGGGTACGGGTAACTCTGAAATCGTGCTCGACCGCAAGGTCGCCGACAAGCGTATCTATCCTGCGATGGACATCCTCAAGTCCGGCACCCGCAAGGAAGATCTGCTCGTCCCGAAGGCGGATCTGCAGAAGATCTTCGTGCTTCGCCGCATCCTGGCGCCGATGGGAACGACCGACGCCATCGAGTTCCTGATCGACAAGCTGAAGCAGACGAAGACGAATGCGGACTTCTTCGATTCGATGAACACCTGACCGATTTATTCGGTTTGGGATTGGCGCGGCGGCCTGAGGGCCGCCGCAAGCGTTTCAGGATCGGCGATCGGCGGCAGGCAGGCCTGGCCGATGCAAAGCCAGGCGGCTTCCTGTGACATGTCGACAGCAACGCCTGGGAGCTGCATTGCTCCCTCAGCCCCGAGGCGAATGAAGGTGTCGACTCGTCTCGGATCCGGCTTCCGATTCGCAGCCGAAACGAGTATCGACTCTGGTGAACTGCTGACAAGGACCAGCTTGCGCTGACCAAGTAGGATTGCGCAGGCGTTGACGATGCCGGCCTGGCCGTAGGGTTGATCTGACGCCCTGCCCGCTGCTGCCTGCGCAACGGCCCATGATTTTTCGAAGAGTGCCAGATCGCCGGTTGCGGCCGCGACGCGTATAAAGGCTTCAACGATTTGCGAGGTCGCGGACGGGATCGCTTCGTCGACATCGCCGCGAATACGGATGGGGACATCGCCAGCATCCAAGGCTGTCAGAAAATGGCCAGTGCCCGATGTGTCCAAGTACCAGCGGTCGAGTTGGTGCAGGAACGCTGTGGCGCCGTCGACATAATCATGATCACTCGTCGCCTCGTGAAGGGCGATCGCAGCATTCGCCATTGCCGCATAGTCACTGGACATTGCCGGAAACAGCATGCGTCCTTCGAGGATCGAATGCGGCAGGCGCTTCGCCGCATCCATCGATTCGACAACGAAACGGTAGGCTGTGGAAGCCGTATCGATCCAGTCCGTGCGGCCGAAATGGCGCCCAGCCTCTGCGATCGCGGTGATGGCGAGGCCGTTCCAGTCGACGAGCACCTTGTCGTCGCGACCGGGGCGAACGCGCTTCTCCCGCGCACTTCTTAGCTGGCCGAGGAGACTGTGCTGATGATCGTCCGGCCCGGAAGAATCGGGTGCGGGATGAAGAATCGGTTTGCCTTCCCAATGGCCCGCACCTGAAAGTGCGTATGCTGAGAAGAGATCCGGGGCTTTGTCGCCGAGCACCGCTTGAATCTCTTCCCGGGTCCAAGTGTAGAACAGGCCCTCCTCGCCGTCGCTGTCAGCATCAAGGCTGGAGGCGAAGGCACCGCGTTCGAGCCGCATCTCCCGGAGAAGCCAACCGATCGTTTCTTCGATTCGGACATGAAACAGTTTTTCGCCGGTTTCGGCGTGCGCCCATACGGCTAAACGGATGAGTTGGGCATTGTCGTAGAGCATTTTTTCGAAGTGCGGCACGAGCCATGATGCGTCCGTTGAGTAGCGGCAAAGGCCGCCGCCGACATGATCGTAGATGCCGCCGTTCAACATCTTGCGCAGCGAAGTGATCACGGCGTCGCGGTGGTCGGTGTTCCCTGTTTCCAGCCAACTCAACCACAACGTATGCATGAACGGCGCGTTGGGAAATTTCGGCGCACCGCGAAGGCCCCCACCCTCCAGATCCATCATGCCGAAAATGCCGTTGGCAAGCTGGGCCAAGCGCTCGCCTGAGATAGACGCCGGCTCGGCAACTGGCGCGAGCCGCGCCTCGATATGCGAACGCAACGCCTCGCCACTTTGGTTAATTTTGTCTTGCTGATCCTGCCAGGCGCGGTGGACGGACTGCAGCACCTGGACAAAGCCTGGGCGGCCATACCGCGGCTCCTTGGGGAAATAGGTGCCGCCCCAGAACGGCTTGGCATCCGGTGTCAGGAACATTGTCAGCGGCCAGCCACCCTGCTCGCCAGTCGCATGCAGGGCCGTCATATAGACCTGGTCAATGTCTGGCCGCTCCTCGCGGTCGACCTTGATATTCACGAAGAGGCGGTTCATGACCGCCGCGACTTCGGTGTCCTCAAAGCTTTCGTGCGCCATGACATGGCACCAGTGGCAGGCTGCGTAGCCAATCGAGAGCAGGATGGGGCGGCCGAGTTCCCTCGCCTCGTCGAGGGCCGCTTGCGACCAGCCGCGCCAATGAACAGGATTGCCCTTGTGCTGTCTTAGATACGGGCTGGTCTCGTCGGCGAGCAGATTGGCGGGAGGCAACGGCACGGAGGAATCCTCGGAAGTGAAGCGGCGAAGGTAGAGCGAGCACAGGCAAATGCAATTCAGGGAAACGATCTACGCGCTTTCGTCGGGCAAAGTGCCTTCGGGTGTTGCCGTGGTGCGGGTTTCAGGCCCGTCTGCTTTGCCGATCACCAGCGCCATGGCTGGCTATGACATTGAGCCGCGCGCAGCCGCGCTCCGAAACCTCCGAGCGGCCGATGGGACAATGCTGGACCGCGGCCTTGTCCTTTTCTTCCGGGGACCACATTCCTTTACCGGAGAGGACTGCGCCGAGTTTCATCTCCATGGTGGCCGGGCAGTCGTGGCTTCGGTAATCGAGGCAATCGGGGCCTTTGCCGCAACGCGGATGGCTGAACCGGGTGAGTTCACGCGCCGGGCGTTTCTGAACGGCAAGATGGATCTGGTCGAAGCGGAGGCCTTAGCCGATCTGATCGCCGCGGAAACGGATACGCAGCGCCGCTTTGCCCTGGCCAGCGCGCAGGGTGCACAGAGCGCAGCCTACGCGTCGTGGCGCAAGCGGATCATCCACGCGTTGGCTATGATGGAAGCCGAGCTCGACTTCTCGGATGAAAGCGACGTCCCGGGGTCGGTCGCCGATGAAGTATGGGCTGACGTCGCTTTCTTGATCCGGGAGATCTGCTTCCACACTGCTGGTTTCAAGCGCGCCGAAATCGTTCGCGAGGGTTTTCGCGTCGTGATCCTCGGCGCTCCAAACGCCGGTAAGTCGAGCCTGCTGAATGCGCTGGCGAAACGCGATGTTGCCATTGTCACAGACGAACCGGGGACCACGCGTGATCTCATCGACGTCGCGCTCGACCTTGGCGGGATCAAGGTGATTTTGACGGATACTGCCGGGTTACGTGATGGTGCCGGCATGGTGGAGGCCATCGGGATCGAGCGCGCCCTCGCCCGCGCCCGGGACGCCGATCTTGTGTTGCGACTGGTGCCGGCCGATGGCGAAATAGGGCTAAACAGCCAGAATGCGGCCGAACTGCTGGTTCGCAGCAAGTGCGACCTTTCCAGCGATACCGGCGTTGATTTTGATTGTGTCGTTTCCGTCAAGACGGGGGTTGGGCTGACTGAGCTGCTTCGGACGATCGAGATGCGGGCCAAAACCGCGATCGGCGTCGATGCTGATATTCTGCCCGCGCGGCTAAGGCATGTTGAATTGCTCAATCGAGCGGCGGCGCATCTGGAAAGGGCGCTCGCAATGGACCCGGCTTGGCTGGAACTGCGCGCCGAGGAGTTGCGGTCGGCTGCAAAGGCTTTTGGCACGATTGCCGGTCAAGTCGATGTCGAGGACGTGCTCGATGCCGTATTTTCCGAGTTCTGCATTGGCAAGTGATTCACGTGAAACACCGTAGGCGCCGGTTGACGTGTGCTGGAGATCGTTTCGGATGTGTTTCACGTGAAACGGCCCATAACGATTGCCGAGCTTGACAGCGTCGGACGCGGGGCACACATGTGCCGCCGCAACGGAATCGGACATGCGCGACTCTTACGACGTCATCGTGATCGGGGGCGGGCACGCGGGCTGTGAGGCCGCCGCCGCGGCGGCGCGCGCTGGTGCGGCGACCGCACTCGTTACCATGAGTGCTGCACAGATCGGAGCCATGTCTTGCAATCCCGCAATCGGCGGTCTTGGCAAGGGCCATCTGGTGCGTGAGGTGGATGCGCTGGACGGGCTGATGGGCCGCGTGGCCGACGCTGCCGGTATCCAGTTCCGTCTGCTCAACCGGCGAAAGGGACCGGCAGTTCGCGGTCCCCGCACTCAGGCCGACCGGAAACTCTATAAGCGTGCCATGCAGGCAGCGATCGGCGGGCAACCCGGGCTGACCGTTGTCGAGGCCGAAGTGCTGGACCTAGACATTGCCGATAGGCGGATAGCTGGTGTTGTGCTGGAGGGCGGCCGCCGGCTGCGGTGTGGATCCGTTGTGCTTACCACCGGTACGTTCCTGCGCGGTCTCATTCACATCGGCGAAAAGAAGATCGTTGCCGGCAGGATGAACGAAAAGGCGTCAACCGCGCTTTCGGAAACCATGGCGCGCGCTGGTTTCAAGCTTGGTCGCCTGAAAACGGGAACGCCGCCACGGCTGGACGGTCGCACGATCGACTGGGCTGCACTGGACATGCAGAAGGCCGATGATGATCCGGTGCCGTTCTCGCTGATGACGGACAGCATCACGACACCGCAAATCGAGTGCGGGATCACGCGGACTACCGCGAGCACGCATGAAGTGATCCGCACGAACTTGACGCGCTCTGCGATGTATTCGGGATCAATAGAGGGCGTGGGGCCACGCTATTGTCCGTCGATAGAGGACAAGATCGTCAAGTTCGGTGACCGCGAGGGACATCAGATATTCCTGGAACCGGAAGGTTTGGACGACGACACGGTCTATCCGAACGGGATTTCGACATCCTTACCCGAAGAGGTACAGCTCGCGATCCTCAAGACGATACCTGGGCTCGAACGGGCAGCCATGATCCAGCCCGGCTATGCCATCGAATATGACCACATCGATCCCTGTGAGCTTGACCCCACTTTGGAGACGCGCCGCGTTTCGGGGCTCTTTCTGGCAGGACAGATCAACGGGACGACGGGTTATGAAGAAGCGGCGGCGCAGGGGATTCTGGCCGGCATCAACGCCGCTCGCCGCGCTGCGGGAGCCGAAGGTGCGACGATCTCACGCGCTGACGCGTATGTAGGCGTGCTCGTGGATGATCTGACAACCCGCGGTATTTCTGAGCCTTACCGGATGTTTACTTCACGCGCGGAGTTCCGGCTTTCCCTGCGTGCCGACAATGCCGATGAGCGATTGACACCGCTTGGGCAGAAGCTCGGCATAGTCTCCAAAGTTCGTGGGGAGAAATTTGGAAAGCGGAGTCGCGATCTCGCCGGCGCGAAGGCGCTGGCGCAGTCATTAACGCTGACGCCTTCGGAGGCAAAACGTTCCGGACTCGAATTGAATCAGGACGGAGTCAGGCGATCCGCGTTCGATCTGTTGTCCTATCCGGGTGTCGACGTTCAGCGATTGGCTTCGATCTGGCCGGAGTTAGGTTCGCTCGATGGCAAAACAGTGGATCGTCTCGAGACCGAGGCTCGATATGCGGTTTACCTCGACCGCCAGAGTTTGGATGCGGAGGTTGTCAGGAAAGAGGAGATGCGGGTCATCCCCGATGACTTTGAATTCGCGGATCTCCCGGGACTCTCCAACGAACTCAAGCAGAAGATGAAACTCCGCCAGCCACGCTCGATCGCCGAAGCTCAGAAGATCGACGGCATGACCCCTGCGGCGATTGCGCTGATTATTGGCCATATCCGCCACCGCGAGCGGGCTGCGTGACGGCACCGACTCTTGAATCCTTAACACGGGTTGCCGGTCCAGTTTCACGTGAAACGTTCGACCGGCTCCTGGCCTTTGAACGCGAGTTTCGACGCTGGTCCGCGCGTATCAATCTGGCGGCGCCGTCGACCCTGCCTGGCCTGTGGCAACGACACATACTCGACAGCGCGCAGCTGGCACCATTGGCGCCGGCGGCCCATCACTGGCTCGATCTGGGGTCGGGTGGGGGATTTCCGGGAGCAGTGATGGCGATCCTGCTCGCAGAGCGGCCGGGAACTAGGGTTGATCTGGTGGAGAGCAACAAGAAGAAGGCAGCGTTCCTGAAAACCGTGCTCGGTGGTCTTGGTGTCCAGGTTTTCGTCTGGAATGAGAGGATCGAGGCCGCCGTTGGTCTGGTTCCGAAACCAGAAATCGTTACAGCTCGAGCACTTGCCTCTCTCGGGGACCTTCTGAAACTCGCCGAACCCTGGCTGGCCAAAGGGGCTCGCGGGCTCTTTCACAAAGGCCGGGATTATCGCGCCGAAGTGAAAGAAAGCCTTAACCACTGGAGATTCGATCTGGTAGAACATCCCAGCGTGACCGAATCCGGCGCTGTCATTCTTGAGATATCTCGGCTGTCGCGCCGCTGATCTATCAGCAACATATTGAATCATATATCAGAATCGTCGCCATGAAAAACGGCCCGCGGATCATCACAGTTGCGAACCAGAAAGGCGGAGTCGGCAAGACGACGACAGCGATCAATCTCGCGACCGCGCTGGCCGCAATCGGCGAACGGGTGCTGATCGTCGACATCGATCCCCAGGGAAACGCGAGCACCGGTCTCGGCATCGACCGGCAGGATCGCGTGGTCTCATCCTACGATGTACTGACCGGCGCGCTGACGCTTGAAGCGGCCGCTTTGCCGACGGCAGTCCCGGGGTTGTCGATCGTGCCGTCTACCCTCGACCTGCTCGGTATCGAGATGGAAATCGCGTCCGAACCGGATCGTGTCCTGAAATTGCGCAACGCCATTCGGGATATTGGCGGTTCGCCCTTCACGTACGTGCTTATCGACTGCCCCCCGTCTCTCAATCTGCTGACATTGAACTCGATGGCGGCGGCCGATTCGGTTCTGGTACCGTTGCAGTGCGAATTCTTCGCCTTGGAAGGGTTAAGCCAGCTTCTTCAGACGGTCGATCAGGTGCGCGGATCGATCAATCCCGATCTGACGATCCAAGGCATTGTGCTCACCATGTATGACGGGCGCAACAATCTTGCCAACCAGGTGGTGGACGATGTGCGCGCCCACATGGGCGAGAAGGTGTACGAGACGGTGATCCCGCGCAATGTCCGCGTTTCGGAGGCGCCGTCCTACGGCCGGCCGGCTATCCTCTACGATCTAAAATGCGCCGGCAGCCAGGCATATCTGCAGCTTGCCTCAGAGGTGATCCGGCGCGAGCGGCAGCTGCGCGCGGCCTGACAGATTCGCATGCGTAACGGTTGGACAACCTGAATGAACGAAGATCCTTCAAGGAAAAGGCTTGGACGTGGCCTCGCCGCACTGATCGGCGAAATCGAGAAGCCGGCGCAGCCGGAAAAGCCGCGGATCGATGCCGACGGACGCGTGCCGGTCGAATACATATCACCCAATCCGCGCAATCCACGTCGCGCTTTTGTCGAAGCCGACCTCACCGATCTCGCTCAGTCGATCCGGGAGCACGGTATTGTTCAGCCGGTCGTCGTGCGGCCATCGGGGACTGAAGGATGTTACGAGATCATCGCCGGCGAGCGCCGCTGGCGCGCTGCTCAACGGGCGGGTCTCGACTCCGTCCCGGTGCTGATCCGCGACGTGAATGATCGTGTCGCGCTCGAGATCGCCATCGTCGAAAACGTTCAGCGCGCCGATCTCAACCCGGTCGAAGAAGCGCTCGGCTATCAGCAACTCATCGACGAACACAGCTACACCCAATCGGACCTCGGCCAGATCATCGGCAAAAGCCGGAGCCATGTGGCCAATACGCTCCGCCTGCTCAAATTGCCGGACATCATTCGCGACATGCTTTCCGACGGATCGCTATCGGCCGGCCATGCGCGCGCGCTTGTCGGCGCTGGAGATCCGCTCGGCCTTGCAAAGCGGATCGTGGAGGGCGGTCTGTCCGTCCGCCAGGCCGAAGCGCTGTCCCAGCAGCCGGCAGCGCGGGAGCGGAAATCGGCAGCGAAGGCGCCCGCCGAAAAGGACGCCGATACGGTCGCACTCGAAAAGCTGATCTCCGACGCCACGGGGTTGAAGGTCGTGATCAACCACAAAGAAAAAGGCGGCGGCGAGGTGCGAATTGCCTATTCGTCGCTCGACCAGTTGGATGATCTCTGCCACAAACTGCAAAATTAGCCGAAGCCTACCACGAATGGTTCGCCGGCTAACTGACTGAGCTGCGCCTGGCGCCTTCGAACGCCAGGCCGAGCAGCGCCTGGCGCACCATCGGAACAGAAAGTCCGGCGCGCTCGCGGCTCTGCAAGACGACCGTCTGGAGGCGGTCGAGAACTCGACGGATAAGCTGCGAAGACCACCTGGAAACCGCCTTTTCCATTGTATCGCGGCGCGCGAAAAAGACCGGCGGCCGCGCGGAGGCAACCGCCGCTGCCGCTGTTTTTCCACCGTTTTCGACCAGATCGCGCAGGAGATCGAGCGACTGGAATTGCCGCAGCGCGCTTGTGAGAAGCGGCACAAGCTGATTGGTGGCCGTGATCTTCAGGAAGGCAGCATCGAATTCATCGATCTTGCCAAGCAGAATCGCATCTATCACGGCGTCGACGGAAGGCCCGGACGCATCCCCGGCGAGCGCTTCGACATGATCGACGGTGATCTGCGGCGCGCCTTGCGCATAGAGAACAAGTTTTTCGATTTCGCTGCGCGAGGCGAGGCGATCGCCGCCAAGATTGCGTTTCAGCGCTTGCCGCGCGTCAAGCGCAATGGTCATGCCGGCGGCGCTGATCGTGTTGTCGATGATCGTATCCAGCGAGCGAGATTCATCCGCGTAGCATGGAAGCGCCATCGCTGCGGACGCACCCTCCAACAGCGATCTGAGCGGCGCACCCTTTTTCAAATCACCAGCCTCGATCAACAAGATCGCGTCGGTAGGCGGCTCTTCCGTCAGCACGCGAACAGCGTCAATGACCCCTTTACTCGGCGCGTTTGTGCGCAGCCAGACCAGCCGGCGATCCGAGAACATCGGAATCGTCCGCATCTCGTCGACCAAGCGGCCGGGGTCCTTGTCGACGTCGTCCGCGGCCAGTTTCACAACCGAAAACGGATCGTCGGGCGGCAGCCCCGCACCTTTGACGAAAGAAGTTGCGCGCTCGGATACAAGGCCGCGATCCGGTCCATAAACAAGCACGATTGCCGTCTTTCGGTCCGGCTTCGCCAGCCAGGCGTCGACTTCGTGCGCTTTCTTCTGTGCCATCGGGATCGCCTAGCACAAATCAGCAGCGGCGAGAATCGCTTTAGGGCTGGCGGCGCGGGTTGGCGCGGTATGTCCCAATCCCGTACAATGCTGGAGCGCAGGAGGACATCGCATGGACATCAAGAGAAGCGGCTCCGCTCCATCCCGCCGGCCGCCGGTCGACTGGTTCACCGGCTCGGTCTGGCAGGACGCCATCATCGAAGCGCCAGCGCCGGCAAGGCTGAGGGCTGTGATGGTCCGCTTCGATCCCGGCGCGCGAACCAACTGGCATACGCATCCGCTCGGACAGACGCTTTTGATCATGTCGGGCGTCGGGCTTGTTCAAACCGAGGGCAGTCCTGTGCGCGAGGTCCGCGCCGGCGACACCGTCTGGTTCGGACCAAATGAACGGCATTGGCATGGCGCGGCGCCAGCAAACGGAATGTCCCATCTTGCCATGCAAGAGGCGCTCGACGGCAAATCCGTCGACTGGCTGGAAAAGGTATCTGACGAGGAATACTCGCGGTCGCCACAAGGAGAGTGACAGGTCCGGACGCCTAGACGGACTATTGGATTGGTTGGGAAACTGGAGCGGGCGAAGGGATTCGAACCCTCGACCCCAACCTTGGCAAGGTTGTGCTCTACCCCTGAGCTACACCCGCTCATGCAGCCTAGGCCGCAAGCCGCGCCTATATGGCCGAAGACGTTTTGGATTGCAACAGGGAATTGGAGACGGCTCCGCAGGCGCCGGAGCGGCAAAAAGTAGCCATATGCCGTTGCCGAAGCGTGAATCGCGGCCTAGAGGTTTTGCGCCGATCAATGCAGCAGTCCCAAATGCCCAAGACCCAGGCTGAGCTTTTCGATTTCCTGAACACACTCGGAATCCAGACCTCAACCGTCACCCACCCGGCGCTTTTTACGGTGGCGCAATCGCAGGAACTGCGCGGCGAAATCGCGGGCGCACACACCAAGAACCTGTTCCTCAAGGACAAGAAGGACAATTATTTCCTGCTCACCGCCGATGAAGACAGCCAAATCGACCTGAAGACCGTCGACAAGAAGATCGGCGCGGCGAGCCGCGTTTCCTTCGGCAAGCCGGAAGCCATGATGGAGTTCCTGGGTGTTACGCCTGGCGCGGTGACCTCATTTGGCCTGGTCAACGACACAAACGGCCGCGTCAGATTTATCCTTGATGAACGGCTTGCCGCAGCCGAGATTATCAACGCGCACCCGCTGACCAACGAGGCGACAACCAGCATTGCGAGCCGCGATCTCATTCGGTTCGCGGAGGCCACCGGACATCCGCCGCTCATCTTGAATATCGAGGCCTGATCGCCACATTGGTGCGAAATCGGATAATGTAGGCTGCGTGTCGGATTGCCGGTACGCCGGAATTTACGAAGACGAGAACCAATGAGCGAACGCGACAATCCTTATGGCGGCGGGCAGTCCTACTCGACCAATATGTCTTACGGCGCTCCGCAGAACGGAAGCGATGGCGCGGCCGCTCAGGTGAGCGCGTCGCCAGGCGAGCTGATCAAGGATACGACCACCGCGGGCTTCTCGGCCGACGTGATCCGCGAATCGGGCAACCAGACGGTGCTCGTCGATTTCTGGGCGCCTTGGTGCGGCCCCTGCAAGCAGTTGACGCCGGCGCTGGAGCGCGCGGTGCGGGAGGCGGGCGGCAAGGTGAAGCTCGTCAAGATGAACATTGACGATCATCCCTCCATCCCCGGCCAACTTGGCATCCAGTCTATTCCGGCGGTCATTGCCTTCAAGAACGGCCAGCCTGTCGACGGGTTCATGGGAGCCATTCCCGAAGGCCAGATACGCGACTTCATCAAAAAGGTGGGCGGTGACGATGCGGGCAACCGTATTGCCGAAGCGCTCACTGCCGCAGCCGATGCGAAGACTGCCGGCGATATGCAAACCGCGGCCGACATCTATTCCGCGGTGCTCGCGGAAGCACCCGAAACGGTTGACGCGATTGCCGGCCTGGCCGATTTGCTGTTTGAAGCCGGGGATGCAGAAGCAGCGGCAGAGCTCATCGCGACCGCGCCTGCAGAGAAAAAAGATGTCGCCGGCATCGCCGCCGTAAGAGCCAAGATCGATCTCGCGCAGCAGGCTGCGTCGCTTGGCGACGCGGCCCAGCTAGAAAGCCGGCTTGCATCCAATCCGAAGGATCACCAGGCACGTTTCGACCTTGCCATGATCCAGAATGCGAAGGGCGACCGCAATGCGGCGGCGGATAGTTTGCTGGCCATCGTCAAGACAGATCGAGCGTGGAATGACGACGGCGCGCGCGCGCAACTGCTTAAGTTCTTCGAAGCTTGGGGGATGACGGACGAGGCGACGCTGTCGGCGCGGCGGAAACTGTCATCGCTTCTCTTCTCGTGACCCCTGGCGGTCTTGCGCTTTGCCGCGGGTGATACACATTGGCCGGTAGACCTTTCGAGGCAGGCTGAAGGTGCAGGCAGGAAACGTTCAATATCGGCGCGCAAAGGACGTGCCGGCGTCGGTGCCGGTGTTCCCGCTGTCGGCTGCGCTGCTCCTGCCCGGCGGCCGCATGCCGCTCAACATTTTCGAGCCGCGCTACCTGCAAATGGTCGACGAAGCGATGGCCGGCAAGCGTCTGATCGGCATGATCCAGCCGAGACTCGACGGCAAGCTGCGCGAGGATGGCGAGCCTGAGCTCAGCGCGGTTGGCTGCGTCGGGCGTATCGTTTCGCTGAACGAAAGCGGAGACGGCCGCTATTTGATTTCGCTGCATGGCGTGTGCCGCTTCCGGCTCGCCGAAGAGCTTTCGGTCAAGACACCGTTCAGGCAGTGCAAGATCCTGCCCTTTGTCGCGGACCTGACCGAGGAAGTCGGAGCGGGCGAGGTTGATCGGCCGGGATTGTTAAAAGCGTTTCGGCAGTATCTCGAGGCGAACCAGCTCGACGCGGACTGGGAGAGCGTCAGTCGCGCGGACAATGCGACATTGGTCAACGCGCTCTCGATGATGGCGCCATACGGGCCGGCGGAGAAGCAGGCGCTGCTCGAAGCGCCCGACTTGAAGACGCGCGCCGAAACGCTCGTCGCCATCACGGAGATGGCTCTGGCTCAGAGCAATGACGACGGCAGCACGCGTTTGCAGTGATGGGGAAGAGTGTGGCTGACGGCGACAGAAGCGCGAAGATCGACGTCAAGCTGCTCGAGCTTCTGTCCTGTCCGTTGACGAAGGGCCCGCTGAAGTGGAATGCGGAGACGTCCGAGCTGATCTCGAAAGCGGCGCGGCTTGCCTATCCGGTGCGGGATGGAATTCCGATCATGCTGCCATCCGAAGCCCGACAACTGACCGATGAGGACGACAAGCGCGGCTGAGCGGCACGAGCTTCAGTGGAAGTTTCTTCCCTTTGGCATGACGCTGCTGGTGTCGTGAGACAGTTCTTCCGCGTTGGAGTGAAGGCTCAGCAGTGCCGGAGGCGGTAAAGTTTTGTCCCGCTGCCGCCGTCGTGGATCATCACCTGGACGTTTGACTTCGTCGGCGCGCGCAACGGTTTCGATTGACACCGCCTTTTCCGAAAGCTCGGCAAGCCACGGCGTCAGATCCTCCATCGCATCCGCCGAGATATGGATGACGCCGGATTCTGCCTGCAGCCTGCCGCTCACCTTGATGAAGCGCGACCCCATGACGATCGGGCGAAAGCGCTCGAATTTTCGCGCCCAGATGATGATGTTGGCAATGCCCTTTTCATCCTCCAAAGTGAGGAAGATGGCATTGCCCTTGCCGGGACGCTGGCGAACAAGAACAAGTCCCGCCACAGTGACGCGTGCGCCGTCTCGGACCGACGGCAGTTCCCAGTTCGGGGTGACTCCGATGCGCTTCAGCCTCTCGCGCACGAAACTCACCGGGTGCGCTTTCAGTGAGAGACCAAGCGCCCGGTAATCATGGATGACATGCTCGCCGAGCGGCATCAGCGGCAGGCGAGTTTCCGGCTCGTTGTCGCGCAGGCGCAGATCTGGGCGATCGAAGAGCGGCAGTTTCTCGGCGGCGCTCTTGCCATCGAGCCCACGCACCGCCCAGAGCGCGGCGCGGCGGTCGAGCCCGATCGAGCGGAACGCATCGGCTTCGGCGAGCTTTTCCATTTCGCCTATGTCGAGACCGGAACGCAGCCAGGCATCGCGGACAGAATCATAACCATCGCCGCGTTCAGCAATCAGTCTCTCGACACCGTCTTCCGACAGACCCCTGACCTGCCGAAGCCCGAGTCGAACCGCATGCGTGGTCTTGATCACGTCGCGCATCTCGGAATGACGCGCGGCAATCTTGCTGCGGTTGAACTCGGAGGGCTCAAGCGTCGAATCCCAGATCGAGAGATTCACGTCCACCGGCCTGATCTCGACGCCATGATCCGCCGCGTCACGGATAAGCTGCGCCGGCGCGTAGAAGCCCATCGGCTGCGAATTCAGAATCGCGGCGCAGAAGACATCCGGGTAAAACGTCTTGAACCAGCACGAGGCATAGACGAGCAGCGAGAATGCTGCGGCATGACTCTCGGGGAAACCATATTCGCCAAACCCTTCGATCTGCGCGAAGCAGCGTTCAGCGAATTCGCGCGGGTATCCCTTCTGGGTCATTCCATCGATCATTCGGTCTTTGTAATTACCGATCGTCCCGTTTCGCCTGAACGTCGCCATGGCGCGGCGCAGCTGGTCGGCTTCGCCAGGTGAAAAACCGCCTGCGACGATCGCGATCCTCATTGCCTGCTCTTGAAATAAAGGTACACCGAGCGTCTTGGAGAGAATGGTCTCAAGCTCCGGCATGACGTAATCCGGCCTTTCCTTCTCTTGCCGGCGAAGGAGATAGGGATGAACCATGTTGCCTTGGATGGGCCCGGGGCGGACGATCGCCACTTCAATGACGAGGTCGTAAAACTTGCGCGGCCGCAATCTTGGCAGCATCGACATCTGTGCCCGCGATTCGATCTGGAAGACGCCGAGCGTGTCTGCCCTGCAGATCATGTCGTAGACACGTGAATCTTCATCCTGCAACGTAGCGAGCGTAAAGGGTCGACCATGTTCATCGCATGCATTGTAGTGAGCTTCGAGCAGATCGAAGGCGCGCCGCAGGCACGACAGCATGCCAAGCGCCAGCACATCGATTTTCAGCAGACCGACGGCATCAAGATCGTCCTTGTCCCACTCGACCATCTTTCGCTCGGGCATCGCCGTCTTCATGATCGGAACGATCTCGTCCAGTCGATCGCGTGTGATGACGAAGCCGCCCGTGTGCTGGGAGAGATGACGGGGAAACCCCATGATCTCGTTGGCGCGCTCCATGACCAGCTTCGTCATGTGATCGTCTTCGGCAAGGCCGCCGGCTTTTGCTTCGCGTTCGCCAAGCTCGGATGACGACCAGCCCCAGATGGAGCTGGAGAGCGCGGACCGGACGTCGTCCGAGAGACCCATGGCCTTGGCGACTTCGCGCATCGCTGAGCGGCCGCGATAAGTGACGACGGATGCGGCGAGTGCGGTGTGCTTCTCCTTGTAGGTCTCGTAGATGTATTCGATGACCTCGTCGCGCCGCTCGTGTTCGAAATCGACATCGATGTCGGGTGGTTCCTTGCGTTCCCTCGAGATGAATCGCTCGAACAGCGTGTCGACGATGTCGGGGCCAACATCGGTGATGCCGATGCAGTAGCAGATCAGGGAATTGGCGGCCGAACCTCGCCCCTGGCAAAGGATGTCTTTCGAGCGAGCAAACTGCATGATGTTATAGACGGTGAGAAAGTATCGCGCGTAGCCAAGCTCGTGAATGGTTTCGATCTCGTGGCGGATCGTCTTTTCAGTCTTTGCAGAAAGACCGTCCGGGAAACGCTGAGTCGCACCGAGCCAGGTGAGCCGTTCGAGTTCCTCCTGCGGCGGGAGGCCAGACTCCGTCGGCTCGTCCGGATAATTGTACTCAAGTTCGCGCAATGAAAAATTGAGGCTCTCCTTGAAACGGATCGTCTCGGCCAAAGCCGCCGGATGTCTCTTGAAGAGGCGTGCCATTTCCGTCAGCGGTTTCAGGTGACGTTCGGCATTTGCCGTAAG
The DNA here is from genome assembly GCA_035503715.1 of Rhizobiaceae bacterium. Taxonomy (GTDB): domain Bacteria; phylum Pseudomonadota; class Alphaproteobacteria; order Rhizobiales; family Rhizobiaceae; genus OAS926. The sequence continues at coordinate 19,825 of DATJTE010000178.1, forward strand.
CTCGTAACCGACATTCGCGACCGGGGTATTGAGACGGATCGCCGTCAGCACATCATGGAGCTGGCGGCGTTCAGACGAATGATAAAGTACGTCGTTGATCGCCATCAGCGGTACACCGGCGACGGCAGCCATACTCGCGGCCTGCTCAATACGAAAACGGTCATTGCTTGTGTAGTCGGGGGAAACTGCAAGCCACACCGATGCACCGAAACGTTCCTTCAAGGTGCGCAGAAAATCGAGTTCGCGCGAAACGTCTCCCGTCAGTCTCGGGATCAACGCAAGCGAGATGCGATCTCCCCACTCAAGAAGATCACTCCGATAGACGAGAGACGCTCCTTTTTCGCTTTCATCGCGAATGTTGGCTTGCGTGAGAAGGCGGCAAAGATGACCCCAGCCTTGACGGTCTTGCGGGTAGGCAAGCACATCAGGTGTGCCGTCGGCGAAAACCAGCCGACAGCCCGGATGATAGACGATCTTGCCGACCTTTGCCTGAGAGTAGGCGCGGACGACGCCTGCGACCGTATTGCGATCGGCAAGACCGATCGCTGAAAAGCCGAGCCGTTCGGCGGTGACGACCAGTTCCTCCGGCCGCGACGCGCCGCGCAGGAATGAAAAGTTCGACTGAACGGCGAATTCCGCATAGGCCGGCCCGCTCATGGAAAAAGTCCCTGCACGAACCATTTCGGCATGTTCTTCGGGTCGCCATAAAAACCCTCACGGAAGAGCCAGTAGCGGCGACCCTCCTCATCCTCGACACGGTAGTAATCGCGCGTAGCCGAGGTCTCTGTCTTGCGCCACCATTCGGGCGCGATGCGCTCGGGACCTTCCGCGCCGACGACACGATAGGCGGAACGTCGCCAGCGAAAACTGGCCGGCGGTCCCTCTGGAATCTCCGCAGTGACTTCGACAGGTTCGGGCTCGCGGAAAAGCCGGAGCGGACGTTCGGGAGGATAATACGTGACAGAAGGCTCGTCTGACTTTATCGCGCGCACCGTTTTCCGGACGCTCACGTCGGTGAAAGGGTCAAGCCTCACAGCCCGTTCGGGTATATGGCTTTCAACCATGAAAGGTCGAAGGATCACATGGTCGCCGAGCCTGGCGCGAACGCGATCAGCGAAGAGCGCGATGTTCTCTTCGGCATCGAGCTCGACACCAGCCAGATCGCTTTGCGTCTCGTCAAAGATAGCCGTTGCGAGAACGGAAAGCCGAACGAGGTCAAAGCCATACCCAGCGTCGATATCGCCCGCGAGCGTTGCAAGCCTTTCGTGGAACAGACGCGCGATGAAAGCCGGCTCCCGCATTGGCCGCGACGTGCCCACCGCGATGCGGCTCACCGCACCATCGACCCTGAAGAGAGAGAGTTGCAACCGGCGTGCGCCTTCGCCACGCCGTTCGAGATCTCTCTTCAGGTTGCCAGCCAGGGACCAGAGGATGCGCTCGACATCCTCGATCAGGGAAATGGGTTCCGCGAAATGGCGCTCGACGGAAAGCGCTGCGACCGGCAGTCGAGGCGAGATGGCCTCATCAATGGTGCCGAGCGCTTGATCGAGTCGGATCAGAAGTCTGGCGCCGAAACGGCGGGCGAGCGGAGCGCGAGGTGTCTGGATAATTGCACCGACGGTTCGCAAGCCGACGCTTTCGAGCTTGATACGCACATCCTCGTCGAGACGAAGAGCTGCCAGTGGCAAGGGCGCAAGTACTTCCTTTTCCCCGTTCAGCTCGATTGGCGGCAAGCGATATCGCGCTGCTGCCCATGCCGCGCCGGGCGTGCCGGCAAGCCCGGTACGGGTGTCAAAACCCTGCCCGCTGAGGCGGCTGACAAGATCGTAGAGCATCATTTCCTCGCCGCCGAAGAGATGTGCGCATCCAGTGATGTCGAGGAAAAGACCGTCCGATCCTTCGATCGCGACCAGTGGCGTGTAACGGTCACACCAGTCAGCTATGCTTTCGAGCAGTTTGCGCTCGGCCTCAGGATCGGATTCGACCACATCCACCGATGGATGCATAGCGCGCGCGTCGGCCAGACCCATGCCGCGCTTCAGGTGTAGCACCTCAGCCTGCTCGTCGAGAGCCGAAATCCTCTGCGTATTGTTCTCGTGATGACTGATGACCAACGGCGGCTTGTCCGACCGCTTCGAACGCCACGACCGTCCGAAGCGCTGTCGCCAAATCCGCTCCGTTCCGAGGTAGGGAAACCAGACGGCGAGAATGCGCCGGCTTTCTTTCCTGAAAAGCGAGGTCATGGCTGTTCCACTCCAACACAAACTGGCCGGGGAGAGCACGGCGGCTCTTGCTGATCGAGACGGTGAAAGCCGGATTGCCGACTGTGCCTTCCACCGGTCCGGCAATGGTCTCCCGGTGGGGGGCGGGAGCAGGCGAGACGACAAGCCGGACGGGAGCAGCGGTTGGCTCGGCAAGGGCAGACTGGCGAACCAGAAAGACCGGTCGGCCAGCGAGTTCGGCGCGACGATGGAGGCGGCGAGTCGCCGTCAGATCGAGTTTTTCGGGATTGCCGCGCAATTCCAGAAGAACAGCGGAAAGTCCGGTGAGGCGCGCCGCCTCCTCGGCGATCCAGAGGGCGTCGACGAGTTTGGACGCTTCGGCAAAGAGCAAATTTTCCGGCTTGAGCCCGAACGCTTGCGCCAGTCCCTTCGCATAAGGCAGGCCCGCTTCGTGAAAAATCTCGGCCGTACCAATCCAGAGCAAGGGCCTTTGCTCCGTTGCGGCTTGCAGAAGCCGTGCCATGAGCCCCACCACAAATCCGGCAGAGAGGCCGGAATCACGGGTTTCAGCCGCATGGATTTCTGTCAGCGCAGCTTTTGGGAGACCGCCACCAAGGTTCTCGTCGAGAATCTCGGCGCCGGATGCGAAAAGATCGGCTTCGCGGAAAGCCGCGGCGCCGCGGCGGACCACGGTCGCATCGGCGAGCGAAGGCGCGGTGAACTCATCGGCAAGCCGCCCCTCAATCTTCGCAATCTGGCGGCGCAGGGCAGAAATAGTCTCCCGCGCCACGGCGTTGTTCGCCATGGCGGCACACTTTCCGGCATGTTTGTTCCTGTTATGTTCCTATAGATTCCGGAGGTCGGCCCAAGAGTCAAGAGGCGCTCTAATCAATCGTGACAGAGAGCATCTTCTCCAGGATCGCCGCACCGTCGCGGACCAAGGATAGCTTGATTTCATAGCTCCCTGGCATTGGCGCGCCGCGCTTGCCGGCAAAGCCTGAGTAGTCGGCCTTTGCCCTGTCGACGGGATCGCTGACGTGTTCGACGACAACACTGCCATCCGGCGCGGTCAGACGGAACCCGATTCGGTCGCCGGCGCGCATATTGGTGAACCAGGCCCAGGCGATTGTCGCCTGCGAGGATGAGGTCGCGGTGGGCGGTGGGCCTTCCACCGTCAGGGCACTGTGGTCGATGACATTGCCGGCAAGGCCGGCAGCAAGAAGGCCCGTTTCGCCATGGCCGAGCGCTTTCGTGACCTCGCCTGAAAAAAGAGGCGCTGCGGATGCGGCGTCGGCGAGACAGCCGGCGGATAGACTGCGGCCGGTCATAGGATCGATCTTCTCGCCATTCTTGCGGACCGAGAGATGCATGTGCGGAAACTCGACCAGGCCGGATGCGCCTATTTCACCAAGCTTGTCGCCACGCTTTACTTCATCGCCCTGCTTCACCGCGATGCTGCCCAACCGCATATGGCAGTACTGGGTCTCGTAGCCGTCGGGATGCTGCAGCAGCACACCGTTGCCGCACTCCTTGCCGGCAACGGTTTCGCGGTCGGCCGGGGACACAAGCAGCCTGTCCGGCATCTCGTCGCGGCTGCCGGCGACAACGCCGTCGGCGGCGGCAATGACCGGCACGCCGCGTTCCATGTCTCTCATCGAGCGGACACGGATATCGATGCCATCATGGCCGTCATATGCGGCAGTGCCGCAAAAAGGATCGGCGGCGGCCGGACCGCTGTCCATGTCGGCGAATTGCTGGACGAAACAGTCTTCGCCGATCGTGCAGGCCACCGGCAGGCCCAGTTCGATGGCGCGCGCCGGAATGAGGCCGGCAAGCAGCAGGATGGCGGCGAGGGGCAGCTTGTGCATGGCGGAATCTTTGCGCCACGAGCATGTCGACATCGCGGCAGGGGCGCAATCCGCCTTGCGCCGCGGCCATAGCGAGTCTAGTCAGGCGCGACTTTTGAGAGAGGTTTTTCCATGGCATCCCGCAAGCTTTTGCTCCTTCCCGGCGACGGTATCGGTCCCGAGACGATGGCCGAGGTGAAAAAACTGATCGCGGCGATGAACGAAAAGCTCGGCTCCGGCTTCGAAACCGAGGAAGGGCTGGTCGGCGGCTCTGCCTATGACGCTCATGGCAAGGCCATTTCCGAAGCCGATATGACGAAGGCCCTCGCAGCGGATGCCGTGCTGTTCGGCGCTGTCGGCGGACCGAAATGGGACAAGGTGCCTTACGAGGTGAGGCCCGAGGCCGGATTGCTCCGGCTGCGCAAGGATATGGAGCTGTTCGCCAACCTTCGCCCAGCGATCTGCTATCCGGCACTGGCCGATTCCTCATCGCTGAAAAAGGACGTCGTCGAGGGCCTCGACATTCTGATCGTGCGCGAACTCACCGGCGGCGTCTATTTCGGCGAACCGAAGGAGATCATCGACCTCGGCAACGGGCAGAAGCGAGGCATCGATACGCAGGTCTACGACACATTCGAGATCGAGCGCATCTCCGGCGTCGCTTTCGAGCTGGCGCGGACACGTCAGAACAAAGTGTGCTCGATGGAAAAGCGCAATGTGATGAAGTCGGGCGTGCTGTGGAACGAAGTGGTCACCGCCACGCACAAAGCGAAGTACTCCGACGTCGAGCTCAGCCACATGCTGGCGGACGCTGGAGGTATGCAGCTCGTGCGCTGGCCAAAACAGTTCGATGTGATCGTGACCGACAATCTGTTCGGCGACATGCTGTCGGACATCGCTGCGATGCTGACGGGCTCGATCGGCATGCTGCCGTCCGCGTCGCTCGGCGCGCCGGATCCGAAGACGGGCAAGCGCAAGGCGCTTTACGAGCCGGTGCACGGCTCCGCCCCCGACATTGCCGGCACCGGCAAGGCGAACCCGATCGCGATGATTGCGTCATTCGCAATGTGCCTGCGCTATTCCTTCAACATGGTCGCGGAAGCCGACAAGCTCGAGGCGGCAGTCGCTGCGGTGCTCGATGACGGTTTGCGCACGAAGGACATACTGTCTGACGGCATGACGGAAGTCGGCACGACCGCGATGGGCGATGCGATCGTCAAGAAATTCCTGGCGTAGCATCGAGTCACATGGCTGACCTGTTCGGACCGGACGTTCTCCTCGCACTGTCGATTACGCTCGGCGCCGGACTCGCGACGGTCTTCGGATCGTTTCTCGTCGTCTTCGCGCACCAGACCAAGACGCGGCTGCTCGCTTTCGCGTTGGCTTTTGCGGCGGGGGCGATGGTCTATGTCTCGCTGGTCGAGATTTTCCTGAAGGCACAAATCGCGTTCGGCCAGGCTTTGCCCGACAAGCAAGCCTATGCGTGGGCGACGTTCTGGTTCTTCGTTGGCGTCGTGATTCTTGTGATCATAGACCGGCTGGTGCCGAACCCGCACGCGTCGATGGACAGCACCGTCGGCGAAGCGGCATCGCTGGACAGTGCGCCGCATAGCGGCCTCACCATGGTCGATCGCGGGCAGGATCAGATGCTGAAGCGCGTCGGCCTGATGGCGGCGCTGGCGATCACCGCGCACAATTTGCCCGAGGGACTCGCGACGTTCTTCGCGACGCTCGACAATCCTGTCGTCGGCCTCCCACTGGCCCTGGCGATCGCGGTTCACAACATCCCTGAAGGCGTGTCGATCGCGGTGCCGGTGTTTTACGCGACGGGCTCCAAAGGCAAGGCTGTCGGAGCGGCCTTCCTCTCCGGCCTCGCGGAACCGGTTGGCGCGATCGTCGGCTATCTGCTGCTCGCGCCGTTCCTGTCCGACGTGGTGTTCGGGGCCGTCTTCGGCGTGATCGCCGGCGCGATGGTGTTCCTCGCGCTCGACGAATTGCTGCCGGCGGCCCGCGCCTATGCGCGCGGCCACGAGACCGTCTACGGCATGGTGATGGGCATGGCGGCGCTGGCGCTCAGCCTCGTGCTCTTCCGCTGAACTTCAGACGCGGACGCCATAAGGGATCGGTCCCCATTTGTTGTCGTGCTTCTGCGACGGGATGAAGCCGAAGACGAGCAGGATCAGATTGCCGATGTAAGGCACGAAGACCAGCAGGATGAACCAGCCCGAGAGGCCGATGTCGTGCTGGCGGCGAACCTGCATGGCAATGCCCGGGATGAATGTGGCGAGGAAAAAAAGCCCGATAAAGGTGAAGGCCGTGTAAGGCGTTTCCTCGGCGAGAAAGCCGAAGGCTTGATCGATGGCGAAACCGACGAGTGAAATGGCAATCGCTGCGATCCACCAGCATAGGGCGAAACCCCAATACTCCTTGCGGCGCGCGCGGGTGCGGAAATTGGCATAGTTGGTGGTGATGCCGCGCGAGAAATAGCTCCACAGCCCGGTGCTTTCCGGTTCGGCGGTAACGGCGAAACGCCCGAACTCGGCATCGGCGGTCGCGGCAACCGCATTTCCCACGCCGCGGATCAGAAAGACATCATGCGCCTTGTCGGCAATGGGCTGGAATTCGACCAGCGTGCCTTTGCTGACCGGAAACTCGCGGCGCAGATTGGTCTTTTCGAAGGTGTAACGCTTGCCGTCGGTTCCGGTGATGAAGCCGAAACCGTGCTCGTTATCGAAATGAAGGACTTCCCCGCGCATCGATCCGCCCTGCGTTTGTCGTCGCGACAGTTCAACCGCAAGGCGCGGCGTGACGCAAGCAGTCAGAGAAAGCCGATGAACCGTCCGGCGAGGATCACTGCGGTCCAGAGCAGCAATGACAGAACGACAGAAATGCGCAAGGCGGTGCTGGTCCCGCCGTTGCGCGCGAGGCGGATGAAGGCCACGAAATTCAACGCCGCCAGCGCAATGAGCGCCATTTTCAGCAGGAACACGGGCATCAGCGCGTAGTCCGTCGCACGAACCGCGAACATGGTCAGGCCGGTGAGCGCCGCGCCTAAGAACGCGATCAGCGCGACGCGGCGCAGCAGCCGCACGAACGGTTCCGCAGGCAGGGAGCCGAAAGCGCCGAGCAGTCGGAAGTCCATCAGGAAAACGCTGGTGAACAGCGCACCGATCGACATGATGTGGAGCGCGTTGACGATCGGATAGGCGAAGAACGACACCTTGAGCGCGCGGATGACGCCAAGCTGTTCGAGCGCTGCGAGTATCTCCATGCGAGCGTGAGATTATGCCGGCGGGACGCGGTTCGGGTAGATGTCGTAGGTCTTGCCGTTGACGATGAGGCGCACCGCTTTCATGCGCTTTTCGGTCTCGTCGCGGGAACGGTTGCCGATCGCGGTCACCTCGTCGCCAGCCTTGGCGGCATCCTCGGTGAAGCCGGCGCTGATCGTCGCGGATGGAGGCGCGAGCTCGACGCGCCAGATCTCGCCCTCCACGTCGACGTCGAGCGCGGCATGCGGATTGCCGATGGAGATCTCCTTGATGATGCCTTCGAGCTCGAAGAAGCCGTCCTCGGTCCAGGACCAGCCGTGATGGGCGAAAGCGGCGCCGGCCGCCGCGGTCCATAAGGCAATGCCCGCGACCGACGCCCTCACGGCCCGGCTCGATTTCAGGATGTGCATGGTCACCTCCCACGGAGCGTTCTATTGCCCAGCAGGGTAGGGCCGAACGGTGCGGGGTCAATTCACGTCGGCTTGAGCGCGATGGACGCCAGCAGTCCTGGCAAGTATGAGAGCGGCGCACCGCATGGAGCTGCCGCTGGCACAGACTTCGCCTTCCCCGGAAACGCGCAAAGCCGAACCGAATACGGCTGTGCGAACGGCGTTGCGTGCCTGGCTCGAGCGCTTTTACGGAAATGTCATTTCGGCCATCGATTTCGCACGACGGCGACAGAATGCCCGGATCGCGCTGCGCGCTCGCGGCAAGAACTGGTGGCGGTTCGCGCTTTTCGCCGTGCTCGCGCTGATCTTCGCGTCGGCTCTGTTCGATCCGGTTTTCGGCGCACAGGGCGCTTTCGGCCCGCGATGGCTGCAGTCCTTCGGAGCCTTCGCCGCCGAGTACGGCAAGTCCGGCTACTACATCGTGCCGCTCGCACTCGGCCTGATCTGGGTCACTTCGCTTGACTGGAGTCTCAGGCTGCCGCGCCCGAAACTGCTTCTCTTCTACCGGGCCGCGGCGATGGACTTGGCGCTGATCTCGATTGCAGGTTCCGGCATCATAGCCTCTGTGCTCAAGCTCGTGGTCGGCCGTGCCCGCCCACATATCTTTGAGCAGGTCGGCGCGTTTCATTTCGAGCCTTTCGCCTTCGAGGCGATGATGGCGAGTTTCCCGTCCGGCCATGCAACAACCTTCGGCGCTGTTTGCGCCGCGGTTGCGCTGCTCTTTCCCCGGCTAAGGATTCTGGCGCTGCTGATCGCCGTCTGGTTCGGTTTCTCGCGGGTCATCGTCGGCGTTCACTATCCAAGCGACGTGATCGCCGGCCTGCTGTTCGGGTACTGGTTCACGCAGGTGACGGCGTACCGGTTCGGCAAGGCAGGGCTGATCTTCGACCTGCCGGCAGCGGGCGGGTTGAAGCTCAAGCGCTCATTCCACCTGGTCGAGGCGCGCAGACATCGCCGGCTGAAGGCGCGGCTGGCCCGCTGGGATGCCCGGCTGCACCGGGTCATCGGCGCGCCCGGCGGCAATTGACTCCTAACGGAAACCGCGTAAAACGCCGCGCGACAGCGGAGTTTTCGATGCGCGGCCTGCTTTTGGCGCTCTTTGCATTCGACTTCCCTGGGCATTCGTCCGGGAGCGAACGCGCTCGTCCGCTCACCACCAAAGCCAAAACTTCGAAAACGACCGCCAAAACGGTCTGATCTCCCTTGGCCTCCCGCTCTCTCCCCGGGTCCGGCTGGGGAGCGAGGCAAGACCCGAAGCGGGTCGCTTCCCCGAGAACCGCGGAGAGAGGGACAGGAGCTAAAATCATGGGTTTCAAGGTTGCAGTCGTCGGGGCCACGGGAAATGTCGGCCGCGAAATGCTGAACATCCTCGAGGAACGCGGCTTCCCGGCCGACGAGGTCGTGGCCCTTGCCTCGCGCCGCTCGGTCGGCACCGAAGTCTCCTATGGCGACAAGACGCTGAAGGTGAAGGCGCTGGAGAATTACGATTTCTCCGACACCGACATCTGCGTGATGTCGGCCGGCGGCAATGTGTCCAAGGAATGGTCGCCGAAGATCGGCAAGCAGGGCTGCGTCGTCATCGATAATTCGAGCGCGTTCCGCTACGACCAGGACGTGCCGCTGATCGTGCCGGAAGTGAATCCGGACGCGATCGACCTGTTCACCCGCAAGAACATCATCGCCAATCCGAACTGCTCGACCGCGCAGCTCGTCGTCGCGATGAAGCCGCTGCACGACAGAGCGAAGATCAAGCGCATCGTGGTGGCGACCTACCAGTCGGTGTCGGGCGCCGGCAAGGAAGGTATGGACGAGCTCTTCACGCAGACCCGCGCGGTGTTCGTGTCCGATGCCGTCGAGGTGAAGAAGTTCACCAAGCGTATCGCCTTCAACGTCATCCCGCACATCGACGTGTTCATGGACGACGGCTCCACCAAGGAAGAGTGGAAGATGGTGGCCGAGACCAAGAAGATGCTCGACCCGAAGATCAAGCTCACCGCCACCTGCGTGCGCGTGCCTGTCTTCATCGGCCATTCCGAAGCGGTGAACGTCGAGTTCGAGGAGCCGATCACGGCGGACGAAGCGCGCGAGATCCTGCGCGATGCGCCGGGCTGCCTCGTCATCGACAAGCGCGAGAACGGCGGCTACATCACGCCGCTCGAAAGCGCGGGCGAAGACGCGACCTACATTTCGCGTATCCGCGAAGACCCGACGATCGACAACGGCCTGTCGATGTGGATCGTCTCGGACAATCTGCGCAAGGGTGCGGCACTCAATGCGGTGCAGATCGCAGAGTTGCTCGTGGCACGCGGGCTGATCCAGCCCAAGCGCAAGGCGGCTTAGTCTTTTCATTCTAGCGCTCCTTTCTGATGGGCGTGGCTGTTCGTTGCCACGCCCGGCTTTTTGCCGTGTGGCCAGTATCAACCGGTTGTCCTGCGTCCGGGCGGCTCACGACGTGTCGGGCGGTGCGTTCCGCGCCCACCAGGCGCGCTGGTGCGCGCTTTCGAGGATGCCGAAAAGTTCGTGGCTCTTCAGCCGCCGCGCCGCGCGGCCGCGCAAATCGAGCGGCGGACCGGGCCGCAGCGGCTGGATAGCGCAGAAGACGCCGCGTTCCCGCGCGCGTTGGCGCAGCGCCGCAGCCTGGATATCGTCGAGCGCGTGAAACAGCGCATCGATGCGATGGGCGAGGCGGCTGCCGTCGATCTCCGTGTCGTTGCGCACGGAAGGAATGCCTCGAAAAGGGCGCGGCTGGACATTGGGGTTCAGCAGACGCGACGGCGACTCGGCGAGCTCGAAGGGCCGCCAGTCGTCGGGGCGCCACTCGTCCGGGAGCTGAGCGGTTGGGGGTCGGGCGCGGTCCAGACGCGTCTTGTCCGGCTGGCTGTCTTCCGGTTCTGGCGTGGCGATGCGGGCTGGCGGCAGCGTCACGGTGATGCGCTGCGCGAGCACGAGGATCAGCCGCCGCGCCGCGGCCTCGGCGGGACGCAGCAGGCGCGTGACGATACGATGGACGCTGCGCAGGATCGTCGTCCGGCGGTCGAGGCCTCCGAACCCGGACATGATCCAGAGATCGCCGAGGATGCGCTGCAGCGATCTGTGCTCCAGTTCGGCCAGCCTTTCGTCCATCATCACCGCCTCCTTTCACAGGCGCGGGGATTATCGGACGGGCGCGAGGGGGCGGTGGACAGATTCGGAAAAAAGATTGCTGACAGCTCCTGACACGAAACCTGTCCGAAGCACCCCCTCACCGGCACTCCTCTCCCCCTGCCCGGGGGAGAGGAGTGCCGGCCGCAACGCCTGCGCCAGACCTCCCCGCAAGTGGGGGGAGAGGGGGACGTCAGCGTCGGTGCGCGATTGCCAGCGTTGGTGTGCTTCCGCATTCGGCGTATGATGGCCCCGATGCCGGCGCTCTTTCTGTCGAGACGTGCGTTTCTTCTGGCCGGTGGCGCTGCGATGGTGCTGCCACTGGTTCGTCGCGACGATGTGAACGCCCAGGCGGCACTCGATGTCACGTTCCTGTTCGTTGCCGACATTCATGCCTGCCGCATGGAATCCGGCCTCAGTCCGAACTGCGAGCAGGAAGGCAAGACGGACGCCAATCTTCTGAAGAATATCGCCGCGCTGAACGGCATCACGCGTCACGCCTGGCCGGCTGAGATCGGCGGCAAGCCCACTGGGCTCAGGAGCGCCGGTCAGCCGATCGCAACGCCGCTCGGCCTGATCACCGGCGGCGACGCGACGGACGATGGCGGCGGGCAGACGACGCTGCCCAGCGAAGGCACGCAGCTTCTGCAGTTCAGCCATCGCTACCAGCAAGGTGCTGGAACCGACCGCGTCAATTTTCCGGTCTATGTCGGCCTCGGCAATCACGACCTCGACCAGGATGGGCCACGGGATCATCTCGACTGGTATCGGCGCGAGCTGCGCGACTATGTCGAGCTCAATCATCGGCCGAGCGTGATCTTCAAGCCGCCGGTGCCGGTGGTGGATTACGATCTGCAGTCGGATTGCTACTCATGGGAGTGGGGCGGGTTGCACCTCGTGCAGCTCCATCGTTATGGCGGCGACACGCGCAAAGACGCAGTCAGCAGTCTGCCCTGGCTGAAACGCAATCTCGCGACCTATGCCGCCGACGGCCGGCCGGTCGTGCTGTTCCAGCATTATGGCTGGGACATTTTTTCCATCGAGCGATGGGACCCGGCGGCGACGACGTTCGACGACCATGGCGTTGGCGAGCCGCACTGGTGGAGCGAGGCGGACCGGCGGGCGCTGCTCGATGTGCTGCCGGGCTACAACGTCATCGGCCTGTTCCATGGCCATCAGCACGACACGCCGATGATCTATTCGGCTGAAGGCCTCGACCTGTTCAAGCCCAAGGCAGCGTTCATGGGTGGCTTCGCGGTGGCGCGTGTGACAACGGATCGGTTCGAGGTCGCGCTGGCGGAAGGCGATGGTGAGAGCCTCAAATTCACGCATGCTTTTTCGAAGGCGATCAATTCGATACGATGAGAGGTGGAGTGTCGGCGCGCTGCCGCACGTACCCCACCCGGCCTGACTTCGTCAGGCCACCCTCCCCTCAAGGGGGAGGGAGCGCGTTGGCGCTGATTGCGGCCAGAATTTCCAGCGCTTCGTCGGCGCGGTCTATCGGTACGAAGAGGTGGTCGTGGAAATAGCCGGCGACCGGGTTCACGCCGATGCCGGCCGCGGCGAGACGCGTCGCAATCGCCGCGATGAAGCCGACGGCTTCGAGCGACGAGTGAACGTCGAGCGTGATCATGCGCGACGGGAAGATCGCGGCGAGGCCGGCGGATTTTGCTTGCGTCTCGGTGAGGATGAGGGTCGTGCCTTCCGACTCGCGGAAGGTCATGAGCGGCGCGATGCTGGCGGGAATCGGCGTCGCGGACGGCAGTGTGGCGAAGACGTAAACATCCGGCGCGATGCTCGGACGCATCGACGCGAGAAGCTTTGCGAGATTGGTTTCGCCGGACATGATGCCCCCTACCGGACTTCGGTCCGGCCTTCCTTCAAGGGAACTAGATGTTGGCGCGCTGCCGCTCGTACCCCCCACCCGGCCAGCCTGCGGCTGGCCACCCTCCCCGCGAGGGGGAGGGAGCGCTAACCACCACGGTTCCAGCCGCGGCCGCGGGCGCCAAGCAATTCGTGGCCGTCTTTCGTGATCGTCACGGTGTCTTCCAGCTTGATGAAGCCGCGGCTGGGATGGAGCATCGTTGTTTCGACCGAAAGCACGTGACCCGGCTCAAGCGGATGCGCAGCGTCGATGCCCTCGTAAGCGACCGGATGGTTGGTCATCAGGAACGGCGCCTCATGGCTGATCAGGCCCATGCCATGCGCGAAGAAGTCGGTGTATTTGACATGCGCCGAGCGTTTCAGTTCGGCTTCCGCGTGGGCGATCATGTCGCCACCGAGTGTGCCGGGTCTGCACTTCGAGAACGCGGCTTGCTGCACGGCTTCGATCGACGAGAGCAGATCGTCGAGCTCGGCGTCGGGTTCGCCCAGCACGCCCATACGGCAGAGGTCGCCGATGTAACCTTTGAAATTGCCGCCGGAGTCGATCGACATCACCTCGCCTTTCTTCCACGCCTGCGGCGACACCGCGCGGTTGTGGCTGGAACCGAAGGTGAGCAGGCAATATTCGAAATTCAGACCGCGGTTCACTTCCTCGCGGCGCAAAGTCTCGACCACCTCGGCGCGCGTCGTGCCTTCACGCGAGGCGGCGAAAGTGGCGAGCATGGAATCGGTGATCAACTCCGAGGCCTGACGCAACAGGTCGATCTCGGCCGGCGTTTTGATCGCGCGCAGCCGCTCGAAGACGGTGTTGCCGTCGATGAGCGTTGCGCTGGGTAGCGCCTTCTGCAGCGCGACGAAAGCGTCCGCCGCGAGGAAGCCCGGCTCGTAGCCGATGCGCGCCTTCTCCAGGCCGATCTTCTTCAGATGCTCGGCGACAAGATTGGCGCCGTCCACCGTGCCCCAGGCGGCGAGATAGGTTGCAGGCGTCCAGAACGGCTTCACCTGTTGCTCGTGCCCTTCCATCCTGTTGCCGACGTAGGCGGCGTGGTCGGGGCGGCCCTTCTCGTAGAGAGCGAAGGGCATGTAGCGGCTGTGACCGATCGCATCCATTGCGTGGAAGAAGATGAAGCGATAGCCGCCGAGCATATACTGCACATTGTGCTTGGAGGTGGCGACGATGATGTCGATGCCGGCCGCGTCCATCAGCCGGTCGAGCTTGTCGTGGTCGAATGGAATGGCGACGGCGGTCGCGTCGCGCGTTGCAACGTTCATGGTTTCCTCCCGAGCGTCACGGAACTGGTCCGACCAGAATGCACCCTTGCAGGGTGCGGCGTCCAGAGGAATCAGCGCTCGGTAAAGGCGTTGCGCAAGAGCGCTACGATCAGCCGCGCACTGTGTCCGTCGGGATCGAGGTCCGGGTCGTAGATGGTCAGGTCGAGGCCGAGGCAGCGCGGATCGCGGACAAGCTCGCGAAGCAGGATTTCGAGTTCCTCCACATCGATGCCGGGACTGCCCGGCGAATCGACCGCCGGCAAAACCAATTGGTCGAGAACGTCGATATCGAGATGCAGCCACAAGGGCTGGCCGGCGCGATCCAGAACCTCAGCCGTACGCGCAAGCACGGCATCGACGCCGATCTCGCGCGCGATGAAAACGTCGATGCGGGTGATCGCGGTGTCGTTGACGTCCGGCCAGGCGAAATCCGGGTCGCGATTTTCGCGCTCGCCGATCTGGACGATCTGGGTCTCGGGAACGAGGGGCGACGGGACATCAGGCCAATCGGTGAGCAACGCCTCGCCGCGTCCGGTGGCAAGCGCGAGGTCCATGCCGGCGACGGCGCCGAGCACGGCGCTCGCGTCGTAATTGCCCGGGTGTCGAAAATCGCTGTGACCGTCGATATGGACAAGCGACAGCGGCGCGTGCCGTCGAGCGCCGGCGAGAGCGCCGAGCAGGATCGAGCAGTCGCCGCCGACGATGACGGGGAATTCGCCGGCCCGCAGCGCCGTCCCGACGAGGTCGGCCAGTTCGAGATTGAAGGCTCGAATGGACTGGCCGTTGCGCAATCGCGTGCCGGGCTGCGCGTCCATCAGGTAGCGCGGCCGCGGCAGGTCTTTGATCCGCGCCGGGGCGACTGCCTCAACCAATCCGGCTTCGGTCAGCACCGCCGGCGCGCGCCATGTGCCCGGCTCACGGCCGGGCTTGGGAGGCCTGAGCCCCAGATTGGATGGGGCTCGGATCAGCAGACGTGATCGCTGCTGCACAGGCGCGCCTCGCAGGTCGGGCGGCGGCCGGCTCAATGCCGGTCGCGTTGTATCAGTTCGCGGCTTCAGCAGCCGGCTCGGCCGCTGCAGCGGCGATCGCGGCGGCGGCGTCTTCCTTCGCCTTGGCGATTGCGGCGACGCGCTCCTGCGCCTTCTTGCCGGGCTGTGCCTTGTTCGGATTGTTGCGCGCATCGCGCTTGGCCATGCCGGCCTGGTCGAGGAAACGCAGCACACGGTCGGTCGGCAGCGCACCCTGGGAGAGCCAGTGCTTGACGCGATCCTGGTCGATCTTCACGCGCTCGCCGTCCTTGGGCAGCAGCGGGCTCCACGAGCCGAGCGACTCGATGAAGCGGCCATCGCGCGGCGAGCGCACGTCGGCGACGACGATGTGGTAATACGGGCGCTTCTTCGAGCCAGCGCGGGACAGACGAATTTTCAGTGCCATTTCAGTCTCCAGATACGTTCAGTTCGTTGATGTAGGTTGGTTCATGCGTTGTCGTTGTCGCCGCCTTCAGCGGCGACTGTGGTGACGCCGTTTGCAGCGGCGATCTGTTCGTGATGGCGGATCACTTCCTTGATCACGAAATTCAGAAATTTCTCGGCGAAGTCGGGGTCGAGATGCGCGTCCTTCGCAAGCTGACGCAGCCGCGCGATCTGCTGCGTCTCGCGCGCCGGATCCGCCGGCGGCAGACCATGCGCCGCCTTCAGCACGCCGACGGACTGGGTGCAGCGGAAACGCTCGGCCAGCATGTGGATCAGCGCCGCGTCGATATTGTCGATCGAGGCGCGATACTGCGCGAGAAGGTCCCGCGGATTCGTTTCGCTCATCTCCCTCCCCTCACTTCTTCTTGCCGAGGCCGGGCAGCCCACCGCCGAGACCCGGCAGCTTCATGCCGCCCGGAAGTCCGGGAAGGCCACCGGCGCCCATACCGGGCAAGCCGCCCGAGAGGCCTTTTGGCAGACCACCACCGAGGCCGGCAGCCTGGGCCTGTTTCTGCAACGCTTCGAGCTGCTTGGGGTCCATCTTCGACAGGTCCGGCATGCCGCCGCCCATCAAGCCGCCCATGCCCATCTTGTTCGCGAGGCCGCCCATCGCGGCGCGCATCATGCCGCCGCCTTTGCCCTTGCCGCCCATCGCCTTCATCATGTCGGCCATGCCGCGATGCATCTTCAGCAGCTTGTTGATCTCGGCGGCGTCGGTGCCTGAACCCTTGGCGATGCGCTGCTTGCGCGAGTGCTTCAACGTGTCGGGATTGGCGCGTTCGGCCTTGGTCATCGAGGAGATGATCGCGACCTGACGTTTCAGCGCGCGATCGTCGAAACCGGCGTTGGCGAGCTGGTCCTTCATCTTGCCCATGCCAGGCATCATTCCCATGATGCCGCCCATGCCGCCCATCTTCTGCATCTGGCTGAGCTGGTCGGCGAGATCGTTCATATCGAACTTGCCCGACTGCATCTTCTTCGCCATCGCTGCGGCTTTTTCCGCGTCGATGGTTTCGGCGGCCTTCTCGACCAGCGAGACGATGTCGCCCATGCCGAGGATGCGGTCGGCGATACGCTTCGGATGAAACTCCTCCAGCGCGTCCATCTTTTCGCCGGTGCCGATGAGCTTGACCGGCTTGCCGGTGACGCCGCGCATCGACAGCGCAGCACCGCCGCGGCCGTCGCCGTCCATGCGGGTGAGCACGAGGCCGGTGATGCCGACTCTGGCGTCGAAATTGCGCGCGAGGTTGACCGCGTCCTGACCGGTGAGGGAGTCCGCGACGAGCAGGATCTCGTGCGGGCCGGACGCCTTCTTGATGTCGGCCATCTCGAGCATCAGTGGCTCGTCGATGTGGGTACGGCCGGCGGTGTCGAGGATGACGACGTCGTGGCCGCCGAGTTTGCCGGCCTGCACCGCACGCCTGGCGATGTCGGTCGGCGACTGGCCGGCGACGATCGGCAGTGTCGCGATACTGGTCTGCTCGCCGAGCTGCTTCAGCTGCTCCTGGGCGGCCGGACGGCGCGTGTCGAGCGACGCCATCAGAACTTTCTTGTTCTGCCGGTCGGTCAGCCGCTTGGCGATTTTCGCCGAGGTCGTGGTTTTGCCCGAACCCTGAAGGCCGACCATCATGACGACAACAGGCGCAGGGGCATTCAGGTCGATGCCGACGCCCTCCGAGCCCAGCATCTCGACCAGCTCGTCGTGGACGATCTTGACGACCATCTGGCCGGGTTTGATCGACTTCAGCACGGCCGCGCCGACGGCCTTCTCGCGCACTCTGTCGGTGAAGGACTTCACCACCTCCAGCGCCACGTCGGCCTCGAGCAGCGCGCGGCGTACTTCACGCAGCGCCGCCGACACGTCGGCTTCGCTCAGCGCACCGCGGCCCGTCAGGCCGTTCAGGATGGAGCCAAGACGCTCCTGGAGGTTCTCAAACATTCGCTTCTCTTCGGTCCCGGGTTGTCAGAACCCGAGAGGTAATGCCGCTTCGAGAAACATCCAAACAGCACAAAGCCAAAAAGCACCCGGGGGCGCATCGCGCTGCCGG
The DNA here is from genome assembly GCA_035503715.1 of Rhizobiaceae bacterium. Classification (GTDB taxonomy): domain Bacteria; phylum Pseudomonadota; class Alphaproteobacteria; order Rhizobiales; family Rhizobiaceae; genus OAS926. Next base: position 37,429 of record DATJTE010000178.1, read on the forward strand.
GTGTTGACCTCCGGGATCGGTCATTTCAGACGAAAGCGTCCCGGTCGGCTGCTCGGAGTGTTGCTACTCGTCGCGGAATTGCGCGCGTCTAGACAGGAAAAGGGCCGAAGAGTCAAGTTTTGCGCTGCCGCGCCGTGCGTCAGACCTTCGCTTTGTCCAGCGCCTCGCTCATTTTCGCACGCCAATCCTTGCCGGTCGCCTTGAATTTCTCCAGCGTCGCCGGGTCAAGCCTCAACGTAACGGCCTGCTTCGGCGCTTCGATCTTCGGACGCCCGCGGGCGCGGCGGATGCTCTCCGCAAGATCGGGGAACATTTCCGCAAACGTCTTTCCGCCAGCGGCAATCTGCTCGTCAGTAATCTCGGGATTGTCCGGATCGCTGGCGATCTGGCGCTGGATTTGAGCCTCCTCCTCGTCGGTCAGAGGAGGAAGATGTGAAAACCGGCCGGTCATAGCAAGTTCCTTTCCTTCTGGCTCGCCCGACGCATCGAGACCACGGAAATGGCTTCGGTGCCGAGTCTGGAAAACACGACGGAGATAATGCCGTCCCAGAAACCGATGGCGAGGAAGCGCTTGTTCTTAGCTGAGTAGATCGCTGCGTCGTCGAAAAACTCAATCGTGAGATCAGCAAAATCCAACCCGTGTTTCTTGAGGTTGGAAACCCGTTTGGTTTCATCCCAGAGGATACGCACGAAATTTCCGTATACGAAAAATCTGCTGCCGGCAACTTAAATGTACACGGATAATCAGGCAGCGTGAGCGGTTGCCGTCTTGCACGGCTTGTTGTATCTACACATCCATGTCACGGCCCATGCTCGTCAGCGAATTGACCTTGATCGGCGCGTCTTGCCTGGGACGGGCGGCGCGGCGGACCGCCAATGTGGTGACACGCGCCTACAACAAGGCGCTCTCGCCGCTGGGCATCGAAGTCACGCAGTTCACGATCCTCTGCACCGTCGCCCTGGAGAAGGCGCAGTCCGCCTCCGAGCTCGCAGACCTGGTCGGCGTCGAGCGATCGACCCTGGCGCGCAATCTCGACCGGCTGGTCGAGGGCGGCCTGGTGTCGGCGGAGAAGGGAGACGGGCGGCGCATGCTCCACCGCATCACCGATCGCGGCGCCGACATGATCGCCGAGGCGCTGCCGCTCTGGCGGCAGGCTCAGAACGCCATCCTGGAGAAGCTGCCGCCGGAGATGGACGAGGCGATCCGCTCCGATTTCAGGCATTTGCGCCGCGCTGCGAACGGCGTTCTGGCCGGGACCTGAGCGCAATTCGTGTTTCGAGTGGGTGTGTAGTTACAACGCGATGGAGAAACTGTCTTGAGCGATGTGGTTGAGCTGAAGAAAAGTGCTGACCGTTTCGACCCGATGGCACTCTCGGGTCGCGCGCTGCTGCAGGCAATCGTGGACGGTGAGCTGCCTCCTCCGCCTTTCGCCGGTACGACGTGTATCAAGCTCACCGGGGTCGGCGAGGGGCGGGTGGTCTTCACAGGGATGCCGGAGCAGGCCTTTCTCAACCCGCTCGGCACAATCCATGGCGGCTGGATCGCGACAATCATCGACAGTGCGCTGGGCTGTGCGGTGCACTCCATGCTGAAGCCCGGCCAGACCTACACCACGACCGCGATGACGGTGCATTACGTCCGCGCGCTGAAGCCGGACTCGGGCGAAGTGCGGTGCGAGGGCGTCGCAGTCCATACCGGACGGCGCACGGCAACCAGCGAAGCCAGGCTCGTAGATTCCAAAGGCAGGCTGATCGCGCATGGCAGCGAGTCCTGCCTGATCATGGACATTGCCGAGTAGGCGTCGGCTTAACCGCCAGACAGGAAAAACGCCGGGCACATCGCTGCGCCCGGCGTACTTGTTCGTGACGATGTTAGCGCATCACGTAGACGATCTGGCGGGAGCCCGGATCGACCAGAGCGCGCTGGCCGTTCACGTAAACGTAGCGGTACTCATAGTCAGGCACCTCGCGCAGTTCGACGGTGTCGGGGAGCGTTCCGCCGACGACCACTTCGCCGTCGAGATAGACCTGGTCAACCTGCTGCGACTGCACATAGGTGCGGACGGTCGTCGGCGGGTCGATGACCGAGCCAGCGGTTCCGCCGGCTGCCGTGCCGATGATGCCGCCGATCGCTGCGCCGACCGGGCCGCCGACGATCGCGCCGGCGACAGCGCCGCCGGCCGCACCGGTGATGGCGCCCGTCTTCTGGCCGTCAGTCGCCGGCGGCGGAGCCACGATGCGGACGCCGGAATCGGTGCCGCGCTGCGACAGCACGACCGCCTGGCCGCCCATGTCGCTGGTCAGGTAATCGGAATAGGCCCAGCCGGCGCCACCGTTGAACTGCACGGTGCACCATTTGCTGCCTTCAAGGCAGCCTTCGAGATTGGCTGACTGACCGGCGCCAATGACGCCGATGACCGGGTGTTCCGGGCCGGGTCCGGCGCGGACGTTCAAGTCGGTGGTGGCCATCACACTCTGCGCGAAAGCGCCGCCGGTCATGGCGGCAAGCGCCGTGGCCGCGGCCAGCGCGATTTTCATCCGTTTCATATCGGTTCTCCGTTCGATTTTTAGTCCCTCGGGGGGCCAAACGGAGCAGACAAGGATGGGTTCCGCGATTTGGAGGCGACAATTTGAACGGAATTTTCGGTGTTGCCTTGCGGCCTCGCCGCCCTAGGTCGGTTTCAGCTTACCGATCACCTGCAACGCAACGGCTTCGCCGGAGAGCCGGGCGCCCCCGCAGGTTTGCATCAACGGTCCGGCAAGATGTTCGCCGGCAAAGAATATCTTTTCGGCGACCGGCTGTTTGAGCACTTCGCGTGCGCCAGCGCGGCCAGGACGCGCCGCGGCATAGGCGCCGCGCACATAGCGCTCACCGCCCCAGTTGGTCATCAGTGCGCGCGCGACATGCTTGCGCGTGTCGCCGCCAAAAATGTCGCACAGACGGTTGATGACGAAATCGACGCCGGCGGCTTCACCCGCCGCAGAGAGTTCCCAGGCGAAATCGCCGCCGACGAACCCCACCATCAGGTCGAGATCGAAGGGGAAGCAGAGGAAATAGACGTCGTGCTGCGCCGGCCGCTCGATCAGCAGATCCTCGAATGGTTTCAGGCCAAGCCGCGTGCCTTTGATCTCGACCGGCAGCTTGGTCAGCATGCCCATCGGCAGGTCGAAAAAAGCGCGGACATGGCTGTCCGGAAGGTCCGGGAAAAAGTCGATCTCCTCGAAGGCGAGCACCGCGGGCGAGGTCGTCACGATCACCGCCCGGCCCCGGATCCAGCCGCGATCCGTCACCACTTCGACACCGGTTCCATCCCAGCGGATCTTGCGGACAGGCGTCGATATTTCCACGGGCACATCGGCGCCATAGCGGGCAACCAGCGCACCGAATCCTTCCCTGGTGAAGTAATTCGGCTCCAGATCGGCCGCCTGCTTGAAGTCCTGCACGGAGATCTCGTCGTAGTCCTTGCCGAAATCCATCGGCCCGGCAAAGGTCGCGGCAGCGCGCGGCGCGTGGCCGGAGGCGAGCAGCGCCGAGACGCGGTCATCCTTGCCGTCATAGGTTTCGAGCAAGGCCGCCATATGCGCATCGGCTTCGCGCATGTCGGCTTCGTCCTCCTCGCTCGCCTTGTGCCGGCCGAAATAGAGATGATCGACGTTCATCTCGTGATGGTGGAGCGTCCAGCCGGCGGATTTCGCCTCTTCGAAATAGGGATTGCGGTCGGCGGCGTGCAGCCAGGCGCAGCCGATGTCGAAGGGGATGCCGAAATGATCGGACGAGGTGTAGGCGCGGCCGCCGATACGGTTCATCGCCTCGACAACCTTGATGGAAAGTCCTGCGGCGCGCAGCGTCTTGGCTGCTGCAAGCCCGGCCGAGCCGGCGCCTACGATCACAACGTCGACATCGGTCATGCCGATCTTCCCCCTCAACTTTTCGTCAAGTGCTTGATCGTAGGTATTTTTCCGGCATGTGACCAGCGCGACTTGCTTTGGCCGCAAACAGGCCCTTAACGGTGACACAGCAAGGTTTGGCTGGCACAATCCGGAAACATTGCGGCTTTAGAGGCATCATTTCCCGAAAACAGGCAACGAGGAGAACCGAATGGCACGAGGCGCCACGAAGGCGATTTTAGCAGCAACCGGCCTTGTGCTGGCGATGGCCGGCGCAGCGCAAGCGGCATCCTGCGGCAAGGATGCTTCGGGGTTCGAGGCGTGGAAGGCGGAGTTCGCCCAGGAGGCAAAAGCGGCAGGCGTAAAGGGCCGTGGCCTCAGCGCGCTCGAGGGCGCGCGTTACGCGACCGGCACCATCAAGGTTGATCGCGCCGTGAAGAAAGCTTTCAGCGGCTCGGTTCAGGATTTCATGAAGCGGCGCGGCGGCCAGGCGATCATCAGCAAAGGCAAAAAGCTGAAGAAATCGAACGCCGCCATGTTTGCCGATATTGAGCGCCGCTATGGCGTCCCGGCGGGACCGCTGCTCGCCATCTGGGGAATGGAAACCGGCTTTGGCGGAAATATGGGCAAGCAGAATACGGTCTCGGCGATCGTCACGCTTGCTTATGACTGCCGCCGTCCAGAATTCTTCACGCCGCATGCCATCGCCGCGCTCAAGCTGGTCGATCGCGGCGTTCTGACCGCAAATTCCGTTGGCGCCGCTCATGGCGAAATCGGCCATACGCAGTTCCTGCCGGGCAATGTGCTGAGATTCGGCGTCGGTGGCGCCAATCTGCGCGACTCGGCAACTGCTCTTGCATCGACGGCCAACTTCCTGCGCGGTCACGGTTATTCCGGCGGTCCTGCCAGCGCCAATCGCGGCGCGATCGCAGGATGGAACGCGGCTTCCGTTTATCAGCAGGCCATCATCATCATGGCCGACGCGATCGACGGTAACTAACAGTACGCATTTCGCTCAACGAAAGCGCCCGATCGCTCGGGCGCTTTTTCTTTGACGCTGCAAACCATCGCTTGGTTCAGCTCGCCCCAGCCGGTTTCTTCGGTCCGTCGCCATTTATAGCGGCGTAAGAATGGATGTACTGGAAGGACGGCGAGAGGAAATCGACAGCGGGCCGCAAGCCTGCGACGCGTCCCAGCCCGGCAGCGAAATGATTGCAATTGTTGGCGAGCATGTGCCAGAGCGGCGGCTTGGCGAGCGTCGCGGAGACCTTGCCGAGCAGCGCCTGATATTGCGCCTCGGTCAGCGAGACCCGATAGGCGCCAATCGTTCCACCATTGCAATCTTCCTTGCGCGGCGTCAGTTGCGCGCTGATCGGTACGGCCATGGCGGTGTACATTCCGACCACGCCGCCTTTCGGGAAGAGGCCGATATACTGATGCGTCATCGGCTTTCCGGACGCGTCCAGGCGCCCGAACACGACATACATATGGCCAGAGCCGATCAGATGCTCGCGGCGTGCGCGAAACTCCATATAGGCTGGCGCACCAGGCGTGACGCGGCTTGCCGTCAATTTGGCGTTGCTTCCGCGCATGCCATAGGCAGCGCAGGTGAGCTGCGGAAAATCGGCCGTGTATCCCGCATCCGAGGCCGTCGATTGCTCGAGCGCGCTGGTCTGGCAGCCGGCCAGCGCCAGTATAACGATGAGCGCAAGAAGGTTGGATGCTCGCGTCAAGGGTCGGTTCCCACTTCGCCGACCGTTTATCACGCGATGCGGGCCGAACGGTAATGGCAATTTTGCGGCGCAACGGAGTTCCGTCACTCCGTTGCGCAAACGCCGCAGTCAGAAAATGAAAGGGATGACGCGCCAGGTGCGGGCCTTGTAGGCTCGGTACTGGTCGCCGAAGGCCGCTTCCATCATGCGCTCTTCCGGGCCGATGCGCAGTGTAAACAGGGCGCCGAATCCGACCAGGCCGGCAAGACCGGCGAACCAGTTCGGCAGGAGCAGCGCCTGGGTCAGCGCCAGCAGCCAGAAGGCCGAGTACATGGGGTGGCGCAGGTATCGGTAGATGCCCTCGGTGATGAGCGTATGGCCCTCCTTCAATTGCAGCGAGACGGACCACATCCGGCCGAGCGCCTTGTGCGTCAGACGGAACAGCACCATGGACGCAATTCCGGCAAGGATGCCGGCGGCGAAGAGCCAGGGCGATGCCGTGTAATCGGCGAATGACGGCTCTCCGCTAAAGACATAAACCGCGGGGATCACGCCGAGGCCAATGCTCGAAATCGCAAGGCGCATCCGCTCGTCGAGCTTCAGCCGATCGTCCGCGACACGGACGCGCCTGGCGCGGCGGTTGAATGGGTGGCGCAGCACATACCAGGTGATCGCGAAAACGACCCAGGCGATCTTGCCGGCAAGCTCAATCGTCTCAACCGTCATGGGCGAACATCTTCGCGCGGCGTGATGAACGTATCCGGCAGGCCCCCGCGGCACGTAACCGCTTCCAGCGAGGTCGGTCCGAGCAGGATCGCGTGGAAAGAATAAGGATGCCAGCGCTCGACCGCGTAGACAAACTGGCGGTGGGTGCGAAAGAAATCGCGGCGGATCGAGCCGTAGGTTTCCGCCGTGAGCTGGCTGCGGAAGCGCACCCGCATCGTGAGGGGCTGGCGGCCGTCCGTGATGCCAAGATCGCGCGCCGGGCTCGACTTGTAGAAATTGATCGGATCGGTGAGCGACTGGACGTCGAGCCATGCATGACGCTGCCGCACAATCAGCCCAACGGCTGCTCGCAGTGATGCGGCAGCGGGGTGAAGCGCAATCTTCAACAGGCTCGAGCCGACGGTGAGCAAGCCGCACGGTTTTTCCCGACCAACCTGGGTTTCAATCACCGCCGCCAGCGAACGCACTGCCGTGACCGCGCCGAAACTGTGCGCGGCAAAAACGATCTCGTCGGCGTCGGTCTGGCCGACACGTTCAACCACGTCGCGTGCGACCAGCGTCAAGCGGCGGTCGATCTCCTGACGCCGCCCGCGCGCAATGTCGCGCGCAAAGTTCCAGTCATCCATGATGAGCAGGAAATGCGCGTAGCGGTTCGCCAGATGGATGCCTGCGACGAACACCGCGATGCCGAGCGGGATGCTCCAGAGGAGCTGCTCCTCACCCCACCATCGCGCGGGCTGCATCGCCGCAAGCACCGATATGACTGCGAGCACCGCCGAGATCAGCAGCGGATAGCCGAAGAAGAGGCCATAACGCCAACTCGTGCGGATGAAGCGGAATAGCGTGCCGGTGACGATGAAATCGCACAGCGCCCACAGTCCGGAGAAAAATCGCAGGATGGCGGGGCGACTCGAATAGAGGCCATCCAGATCGCCGAGACCGTAGAGCACGATTTCGGTTGCGGTGCGCCAGCCGTCGCCGGAGGCTTCCGCGTCGAGGCTTGCGGTGGTGACGCCCGCCGCCGGCGCGGACGCACTGTCGCGTGCCTTGAACGCCAGCGTCATGCCATAGATCGGCGCGGTCTTCTCGGACTCGCGGACGAAGCGACGCGCATGTGCGTCCACCGGCATCGGCTCGAAGCCCGGAAAAATGAACACGAGCCGGCGGCTTACCGGATTCTCACCCGTTCCGCCCGCCTCGTTTTCCATATCCATGGGCCAGGCTCGCCAGCTCTATCCAGATTTTCCCGTGCTCCGGCGGCGCGCGGCAAGGGTGCGCAACCGCAGGCCGTTCAGCCGGATGAAGCCTTCCGCGTCCTTCTGATCGTAGGCGCCGCGATCATCCTCGAAGGTGACGAGCGCGTCGGAATAGAGCGACTTCGGCGACTTGCGGCCGGTGACCATGACGTTGCCCTTGTAGAGCTTCAGGCGCACCGTACCTTCAACCTCTTCCTGGCTCTTGTCGATCAGCGCCTGCAGCATTTCGCGTTCAGGCGAGAACCAGAAGCCGTTGTAGATCAGCTCGGCGTAGCGCGGCATGATCTCGTCCTTCAGATGCGCCGCGCCGCGGTCGAGCGTGATCGATTCGATCGCGCGATGGGCCTGGAGCAGGATCGTCCCGCCCGGCGTCTCGTAGACGCCGCGGCTCTTCATGCCGACGAAGCGGTTCTCGACGAGGTCGAGCCGGCCGATGCCATTGTCGCGGCCGAGATCGTTGAGCGCTGCGAGCATCGTCGCCGGCGACAGTTTCTTGCCGTTCAGCGCGACCGGGTCGCCTTGTTTGAATTCGATCTCGATCTCGGTGACCGTGTCGGGCGCGTCCATCGGGGAGACGGTGCGCTGGTGGACCATTTCCGGCGCCTCGCTCCACGGGTCCTCCAGCACCTTGCCCTCGGACGAGGAGTGCAAAAGATTGGCGTCGACGGAAAAGGGTGCTTCGCCCTGCTTGTCCTTGGCCACCGGGATCTGGTGGTCGCGGGCGAAGTTCAAGAGATCGGTGCGCGATTTGAAGGACCAGTCGCGCCAGGGCGCGATGACCTTGATGTCGGGGTTCAGCGCGTAAGCGGAGAGTTCGAAGCGGACCTGGTCGTTGCCCTTGCCGGTGGCGCCGTGGGCAATGGCATCGGCACCGGTTTCGGCGGCGATCTCGACAAGATGTTTCGAGATCAGCGGCCGGGCGATCGACGTGCCGAGCAGATAAAGGCCTTCATACTGGGCGTTGGCGCGGAACATCGGAAAGACGAAATCGGCGACGAATTCTTCGCGGACGTCCACGACGCGAATGTCCTTGATGCCCAGCATCTCGGCCTTCTGGCGGGCCGGCTCGAGTTCACCACCCTGGCCGAGATCGGCGGTGAAGGTGACAACCTCCGCGTTAAGCTCGGTCTGCAGCCATTTCAGGATAATCGAGGTGTCGAGCCCGCCAGAATAGGCGAGGACGACCTTCTTTACATTCTTCCACTTGGACATTCTTGGGATCCCGGGCGCTTTTGCGGCGCGAGGTACCAGCCGTTTCGGCATGGCGCAAGGGGATCGGCCGCTTGGCCGAATAGTGGCCTCAGATGCGACCGATGGTTGTCAAGGCAGGGAACGTGATGGTTTCCAGTTTTCAACCGGAGTGAGGTTGCGCACCGCTGGGGGCTCGACCAGCCGGACGACGCCGGCAAAGATGACGAGACTCGACAGCGTAGCGAGCACGACGTCCGACAGATAATGTGCGCCAAAAGCGATCCGCATGCCGCCGGCGAGCGTGACGGCGCTCAGCACCGTTGTGAGCACTAGTGGTCGCCAAGACGGCGAGAAAAAGGGCACAATCACCGCCAGCCAGGCCAGCCCAGCGACCTCGCCGGAGACAAACGAGCAATTGCGTTCGCACAGATCCGACCACTGCCCGGCCGGCACGAACGGAAATTCGCCGCCGAAATCATAGGTCATGACCGGCCGGGGGCGGCCCCAGAACTCCTTGAGCACGCCGTTGACGAGGAGCAGCGGACCGAGCGCCAGCGAAAGCAGGGCGACGACAGCCACGCGGACGCGCCCGACGGCCCAGGTGTGACCGCGCCAAAGATCCGCAGCGAGCCGGACAGCGATAAAGAGCGCGCACAGAACGGGAAAATACTGAAGTACCTGCCGCAGAACGCGCCAGAACGACATTTTGGCGGCAACAAAAACGCCGCATACTTGTCTGAGCGCCTCCGGCTCACACGCCTGCTCGTCAAAGAAGAGGCGCGATACCGCGCGGTCGATATCCGACCCGAGGTAGAACATCGTCAATGTAAACAGGAACAGGCCCGCGAGGCCCGTGAGCATTCTCGGATTGCACCAAGCCCCGAACAGCGTGCGGAATTCTCCGCCAGCAGGTGTATCGCTTGTCTCCATTCTCCTGAGATGACGGACCTCTGTGACACGTTCGTCATGGAGACGCGATGATATCGTGACAGTCAGGTGCTGGCGTTGACGTGCCGCAGCCATCGACATCGAGGATCCGCGTGAACGCACCGCTCACTCAGCCACCAGCCGCCAGTGTGGGCAAACCATTGTCGCTGCTTTCGGCTGACCGAAGCCTCACACTGCTGATTACACTGCTTGCCGCGGTTCTCGCGGTGCGGATCGCCGGCCTCTATCTGTCCAGAGCTGAGTTGTTTTTCGACGAGGCGCAGTACTGGGCGTGGGCGCAAGACCCAGCCTTCGGCTACTTCACCAAGCCTCCGCTGATCGCGTGGATCATCACCGCCACGACATCGGTTTGCGGCGACACGCCGTTCTGCGTGCGGCTGCCGTCGCCCGTGATGCACTTTGCCGTCGCGCTGGTCATCCATGCGATCGCGTCTAAGCTTTATTCCCGGCGTACAGCGTTCTGGGCGGCGCTCGTCTACGCGTTGATGCCGGGTACGTCGATTTCAGCGACGCTCATGTCGACGGATGTGCCGCTGCTGCTGTTCTGGTCGCTGGCGCTGCTGGCCCTCGTCCGTCATGTCGAGCGGCCGTCGGTGACGACGGGCCTTGCCGTCGGACTGGCGATCGGCCTCGGCCTGAATGCCAAATACGCGATGGCGTATTTTGTTCTGTGTTTCATCGCCTTTGCGGCCGTGTCGCCAAAGGCGCGCGACGTACTGAAGCATTCGGGTACCTGGACCGCGCTGGCTGTCGCTCTGCTCCTGATCGCGCCCAACATTGTCTGGAACGTTGAACATCAATTCGCGACCTTCGAACATACACGCGACAATGCCGCCTGGAGCGGGCGCTTCCCGAATGTTCCGGGATTGCTCGAGTTCATCTCCGCGCAAATCGGGATTATCGGACCTGTTTCCTTCGTTGCGTATCTTGTGGCCGCCCGCAACCGACCGCCTGTACTGGACGCTGACCCCCGGCTGCTGCTTCTCGCCATGTCGCTGCCCGTCTTCGTGATTGTTGCGGCCCAGGCGCTAATTTCGAAAGCCAATGGCAACTGGGCCGCCGTCGGGTTTCCGGCGGCGGTGGTGCTCGCGACTTACGTGATCGTGGCACTCAACTGGCGGCGCGGCATGATCGCCACCATCATCATCTCCGCTGTCGCCTTGGTCGGCGCTAGCTTCGCCGGTTCATTGGCCGGCACGAACGTATTCGGGCCGATCGGCCGCGAGCTGGGCAAGATGACCGGCTGGGGAGAGTTTGCCGTGAAGACCGCGGACATCGCTCGCGCCGAGGGCATCCAAACGATCGCCTATATCGGCCGCGGGCTCACCGCATCGATGATCTACGAGTTGCGAGATGAGAATATCGACGTGCGCGCCTACACGGCTGACAAGACTGCACCAATGGATCATTTTGAAATGACGCGGCCGTGGAGCGCGGAAGACGTCGGTCCCGTGCTGCTGGTTTTCCCGGGGGAGGGCAATCCACCTAAGGCTGTGGCCGGCCGCGCGACACTCGTAGAGATATTCGATACCAGCATATTCATCACGCGGCGACACGGCTGGAAGGCGTCGGCCTATCGGGTCGATTGAAGTCCGCCTTGCGACGTGCGCGCGGCGTCGCCATCCAACAACTTTGTGTTGCCGCAAACGGGCGCTTCTCTCTAAAATCGCATTGATTCCCAAGACGCCGGAGGTCAACGAAGAGCCTTGTCGATGCCCAATTTGAGATATTGCCTGCCAGTTTTTCTGCTCGCCGTCACGCCTGCGGCTGCCGCCGATCGGTGGGAGGCGGCTGCGGCCGGCGCGGTTGCGACGCTACCCGCGCCAAACTCGTCGAATGGCATCGAGGGCGGCTCGTTGTTCTGCGCCGAGCAGAAGTGGGCGTTCTATTTCAACCTGGCGCCCAACACACTTGGTTCCGGCGTCTCCGTTCCCGCGAAGCTGACGATCAGCGGCAAGCTCGAGCAGATGGACGCCAAGGTCGATGGCAAGCTTGCGCGGGTTCCCGTGCCGAACGCAATGCTTGAACCGCTCAAGGCCGGCAACCGGCTTGCCGTGGAGATCGGTCCGGTCGAGACAGGCGTGACCGCGATCTTCAACCTCAACGGCTCGCGCCGCGTCATCGATGAGATCGGACCGAAATGCAGCCCGATCGACATGTCCGGCTACGACCGCGTCGTCATGTCGGAGACGGACGTTTCGGTCGAGGACGCCAAGCGGCTGGTGGCTGAGGAGATGAAGGTCTTCCAGGAGGCCACGAACAGAACGCCCGTCGTCTCATCGAGAATCGTTCCGTTGCCGCAAAACTACCGGCTGCTTTTTGCGAGCGTCTGCGGCTCGACCAACTATTACGGACCGTCGGGCTGCAATCTGACAGGTTACGCTTCGTTCGGGGGCGGCGTCTGGCAAGAGGTCTACGACACCGAGGGCATGTTCGTTTACATCGACAAGAAGGCGTCAACCGACGGCATGCCGAACCTCGTCACGCTCGCCGTGATCAACGGGACCGAACCGATCCATTGGGTGTGGGGCGGGAATCGCTACGACCGGCGTGATCCGATCGTCGCGGCGGAACCCGACGAGACCACCGACAAGGCGCAGTAGCTCTCTTCGATCAGCGCAGACGCCGCGGCCGCAACTGCGACCACACATCGTACGTCGCGAGGCCAAGCCCGATCAGCGCCGCGACCGCAAGATCGACGCGCTTGAGCTTGAAGATGACGACAGCGAGAAATACGGCGAAGGCCAGCAATGCCAGAACGGCCATGATGCGGCGGCGCGTCATATCGGTCGTGCTCCATAGATCGTGTCGGGCAGCCAGTAGACGATCTGCGGGAAGATGTAGATCAGCACCATGCACAGAATGACGATCAACATGTAGGGCATCATGCCACGGAAGATGTCCGTGATCTGGACGTGCGCCGGCGCGATGCCCTTCAGGTAGTAAGCCGACATCGCCATGGGCGGCGACAGGAACGCCGTCTGCAGGTTCACCGCAACGAGGATGCCGAAGAACAGCGGATCGATCTGGAAGTGCGCGAGCAGTGGCAGGAAAATCGGGATGAAGATCACGATGATCTCGGTCCACTCCAGCGGCCAGCCGAGAATGAAGATGATCAACTGCGCGACGATCAGGAACATCAGCGGCGACATGTCGAGGCCGGTGACGACATCGGCGATGAGCTGCTGCCCACCGAGATAAGCGAAGATCGAAGCGAAAGTGGCGGAGCCGACGAACAGCCAACAGACCATCGCCGACGTACGCGCGGTGAGATAGACGCTCTCCTTCAACCGCTGCCAGGTAAGCGCGCCGTAAGCGACGGCGAGAAGCAGGCCACCCAGTGCGCCGATCGCTGCAGCCTCGGTCGGCGTCGCGAAGCCGAACAGGATCGCGCCGAGCACCGCGAGGATGAGGAAGGCGAGCGGGACGAAAGACGTCAGCATCATCCAAACGACTTCCCCGAAGGTGTGCTCGCCGACGTCTTCCTTGGTTGGCTTCGGTGCAAGGCCTGGCTTGAGCAATGCCAGCCCGATGACATAGAGGAGATAGAGGCCGGCAAGAAACAGTCCGGGCAACAGCGCGGCCGCATACATGCGCACGACGGACACGCCGGAGGTCGCCGCGTAAACGATCAGCAGGATCGACGGCGGGATAAGAATGCCCAATGTGCCGCCGGCGCAGATTACGCCCGTTGCGTAGCGGATGTCGTATTTTGCCTTGAGCATCGCCGGCAGGGCGAGCAGGCCCATCAGCGTCACCACCGCGCCGACGATGCCGGTTGCGGTCGCGAACAAAGTGCAGGTGACGAGCGCAGCGACAGCCATCGAGCCGGGCAGTCTGCGCGTGGCGATGAAAAGCGTATGGAACAGGCGGTCGACGATGTTGGCGCGCTCGACGATGTACCCCATGAAAAGGAAGAGCGGGATCGCGGTCAGCACGTCGTTCGCCATGACCGAATAGGTCTGGTTGACGAAAAGATCAAAGATGCGGTTGTTGAAAAAGCCGCCGAGCCAATGTTCGGCGATGACCCAACTGTCGGCGCCCTGCTCGACGGCGCGCTCGTAGGGACGCCACATGCGGTCGGCATCGAAATAGGCATAGTAGCCAAAGGCGATGCCCAGGGCCATCAGTGTGAAGGCAACCGGAAATCCGAGGAAGATCGCGAGGAGCAAAATCAGCAGCATGCCGACCGCAACAAGAGGATCGCTCACGGCTTGGTCCTCTCGTCTTTTGCGGCCGTCACATCATAACCGGATGGAATGTCGACCGCCTCCGAGCCGTGCTTCAGCACGTCGAGCGTCTTCGCCTCCATCAAGACTTTTTCGGTCTCCTCGACGTCCTCCACGGCACGCATCCAATGCCCCGTGCGCATGCAGAGGACGCAGCGGAAGACCTGCGCGATTCCCTGGATGAAGAGCAGAACACCCGCGATGACGATGACCGTCTTGAATTGATAGATCGGGATGCCGGCGGGGCTGTTCGAACTGACCTCGAGATAGCTCCATGATCGACCGGCATATTTCCAACCGGCGAAAATGAGCGCGGTGACGCCCGGAAAAAAGAAAATGATGTATAGGACAAGCTCGACCGTCGCCTGCCGGCGCGGCGTCCAAAGCCGGTAGAGGAAATCGCCACGCACATGCGCATCGCGCGAGAGCGTGTAGGCGCCGGCCATCATGAACAGCGTGCCGTAAAGCATGTAGCTCAAATCATATGCCCAGGGCGTCGGCGCCTTGAACGCATAACGCACGAGCACCTCGTAGCTCATGCCGAAGATCATGACGATGATCGACCAGGCGAAGACCTTGCCGAACCAGGCCGACAGGTCGTCAGCGAATCGTATGTAGTATTGCATCCGAAGTCCCCGGACCCCTCCGCCTCTCGGTGGGGCGGTGACATGCACCGCCCCACGAGAACGCCGTCGTTACGAACGAACTAGAGCTTGCCCGGGAAATAGTGCTGGTATGCGAGCTTGTAGTCGGGCTGGTTGAGTATGCTGTAATACACGACCTTCTCGGCCCACGCCTTCTGGCTGTCGACCACCTTCTTGAAGAAGGGATCTTCCATCAGCGGCGGCAGGATCTTGTCCCAGGCAGCGAGCTGCGCCTGCAGCACCGTATCGGGCGTACGCTTCACATTGACGCCGTGCTCGGTCTGCAGCTTCTGCAGATCGGTCGAGTATTGCTGCATGGCGAGCGCATAGTTGGCGAGGTGCGCCGACTCGACGCCGTATTTCAGGATCGCCTGCAGGTCGGGATCGAGACCCTCGAACGTGTCGCGGTTGAAGATATACTCGAAGGACTCGCTCGCCTGGTGGTACGAGGCCAGCATGTAGTTCTTGGCAACGTCCTGCGCGCCGAAACGCATGTCGGACGTCGGGTTGTTGAACTCGAAGCCGTCGATGACGCCACGCTCCATGGCCGGCACGATTTCACCGCCGGGGAGCTGCGCGACGGCGGCGCCCATCGACTGGAACAGGTCCGCGGCGAGGCCGACGGTGCGATACTTCAGGCCCTGAAGCTGCGCGGCGTCGGTGATCTCGTTCTTGAACCAGCCGAGCGGCTGGGCGGGCATGCCAAAGGACAGGAAGCCGACGACGTTCAGGCCGAGAATGTCCTGCGTGAGTTCGCGGTAGAAGTCGTTGCCGCCGCCGTGATAGAGCCAGGCGATCATCTGGTTGGCGTCGGGGCCGAAGACGGGACCGGTGCCAAAGAGCGAGGCGGCCTTGTTCTTGCCGTACCAATAGACCGGCACGGTGTGCGCGGCGTCGATGGTGCCGTCATGGCAGGCGTTCTGCACCTCGAACGCGCCGACGACCGCGCCGGCCGGCAGCAGGTCGATCTTGATGCGGTTGTTCGACATTTCCTGGACGCGCTGCACGTATTGGCCAGCCATTTCCTGGAAAATGTCGGATGCCGGCCAGGACGATTGCATCTTCAAAACGACGGGCGCCTGCGCCAGCACCGCGGGCGCGGCGAGCGTGCCGGCAGCCGCCGTGCCGGCAAACGCCGACTTCTTCAGGAATTTGCGGCGAGATATCGAATTGTCGGTCATTGCCATTCCTCCCATTAGAATTGTCTGATTTTGTTATGTTTTAGAATGCCGCGGCAGCATATGTCATACATTTGGCCGCGCAACCCGCCGGTGTCCGACGTGCGACTAAGGTCGTAGATCTAAAGATCAAATGGCCGTGATTTGGGGGGATCGAACCGCCGATCCTGGCTGCTGGTGCGACAGCCGGCGTTCGGCTATAGGCCGCGCGCAACCTGCGGATCCATGTCATGGACTTCATTCCCGACACCACGACCTTCATTCAGTTCGCCATCGCCACCTTCATCATCGCGATCACGCCCGGACCCGACATGACGCTGTTCGTCGGCCGCGCGCTGTCGGAAGGCCGCGCCGCCGGCTTCGCCTGCATGTTCGGCGCGATGACCGGCGTCGTCATTCACACGGCGCTCGTGGCGCTCGGCCTGTCGGCGCTGATCGTCGCGTCGCCCCAGGCATTCCTGGCGCTGAAGATCGCCGGCGCGGGCTATCTGGTGTGGCTGGCGTACCAGGCGATCCGTTATGGTTCGGCCTTCTCGCCGGATGCAACGCCGCGCCCGCCGCGGTCATTGACAACAAATTGGGCGACGGGGCTCGGCATCAATCTGCTCAACCCGAAGATCATCCTGTTCTTCATGACGTTCCTGCCGCAGTTCGTGTCGGCCGACGATCCGCATGCGCCGGGCAAGCTGTTCTTCCTCGGCCTGATGTTCATCCCGCTGTCGCTGCCGGTCACCACACCGATGGTGATCGCGGCCGACAGGTTCGCCGGACTGTTGAAGAAGAGCCCGCGCGTGACGCGCGTCGTCGACTATCTGTTCGCCGGCGTGTTCTCGGCTTTCGCGCTGAAGATTCTCACGGCGCAGGCGAAGTAGAAGAGCGCGGCAGCAGCTTTCGCTGAACGGCCCAGAACGCGCCGCCGCCGATCGCGCCACTCAGCGCGATCGCCCAATTCAGCGTCAACTCGTCCATGAACGGGATATAACGCGCCGTGATCAGCACGGCGGCGGCGCTGACGGCCGCGCCGGCGACCATGTGCGAGACGATGTCACGCAAGCCGACCAGCCACAGCAGCAGAACGGCGGCGACGGCAGGCAGGAACGACGTTGTCAGCACAAAGACCCCGACGATGACAGCGAAACCGAAGAACATGCGCGTCTGTTCGGGACCCGTCATATCGGACGGAGCCTCGACGCCGATGATCTGCGCGCTGATGGCGATCAGCGACGTATAGGCGAGCGCGGCGACGGCCGCCGCGATCAGATAGCCGATCAGAAAGACGCCGATGCGGAAGGGGATGGACGCGGAGGTGTTCATGCGGTGGCCGATGCCCGTGCGCGGATGCGGCCTGGAAACAGCCAGTAGGCGAGGCCGCCCGCGAGACCGCCTGGAAGTGCTGCAAGCACAAAGCCAACCGCAGCAAACGGCGAGCCTACAAACCCGCTAAACAAGGCAAGCGAGGGGATGACGTTCAGTATGCCAGCGATCGAATAGATGAGCGGTCGATGCATCGCGCTACGCTCGATCAGGGTGATCGCGACAATGAACCCCGGCCAGGCAAAGATGAATGTCCAGAAGAAGCCGATGCTCAGCATGCCCGAGACGAATGCGAAGAACGAACCGTAGCGGCCGGCGTCGGGCAGTACCGTCGGCAGCAGATGGAAAAAAACCGTAACGATCGTAGCCGCAGTGACGGCGACGATGTAGCCGAGACAGATCAGGCCGACGAGACTGAAGACACGCCGGGCGCTCACCAGCTCACGCTTCGCCGTGGCCCGCGATCATCATGGCTTCGAGCGCGAGGCGGTCGACCTTGCGCATGCGCTCCGAGTCCGACTTGAGCTGGCCGCAGGCGGCAAGGATGTCGCGGCCGCGCGGTGTGCGGATCGGCGAAGCGTAGCCGGCAGTGTTGATGTAATCGGCGAATTTCTCGATCGTCTCCCATTCCGAGCACTGATAGTTCGTGCCCGGCCAGGGGTTGAACGGGATCAGATTGATCTTGGCCGGAATGCCCTTCAGCAGGCGCACAAGTTCTTTCGCGTCGGCGAGGCTGTCATTGACGTCGCGCAGCATGACATATTCGAAGGTGATGCGCCGCGCGTTGGAGAGGCCGGGATAGGTCCGGCACGCATCCATCAGTTCTTTCAGCGGATATTTCTTGTTGATCGGCACCAGCATGTCGCGCAGATCGTCGCGCACGGCGTGCAGCGAGATGGCGAGCATCACGTTGATCTCCTCGCCCGTGCGGCGAATCTCCGGCACGACGCCGGAGGTGGAAAGCGTGATGCGGCGCTTCGAGAGCGACAGGCCGTCACCGTCCGAGGCGATCAGCAGCGCCTTTTTCACATTCTCGAAATTGTAGAGCGGCTCGCCCATGCCCATCATGACGATGTTCGAGACCTTGCGGCCTTCGGCCGGAACGATCGCGCCATCGGGCGTGTCACGGTCGGGGAAATCGCCGAGTCGGTCGCGCGCGGTCATCAACTGGGCGAGGATTTCCTCGGCCGTCAGATTGCGCACCAGCTTCTGCGTGCCGGTGTGGCAGAAGGAGCAGGTGAGCGTGCAGCCAACCTGCGAGGAAATGCAGAGCGTGCCCCGGCCTTCCTCGGGAATGTAGACGGTCTCGATTTCGACCGGCCGGCCGGCGCCGCGCGGCGGGAAACGGAACAGCCATTTGCGCGTGCCGTCGTTCGAGACCTGCTCCTCGACGATCTCGGGCCGGGCGATGGCGAAGCGGTCGGCAAGGCCGGCGCGCAAATCCTTGGAGATGTTGAACATCTGGCCAAAGTCGTAGACGCCGCGCACATAGAGCCAGTGCCAGAGCTGCTGCGCGCGCATCTTGCCCTGGCGCTCGGGCACCAGGCTGGACGCGACGAGCGCGTCGGCCAGCTCGGCGCGGGACAGGCCGACCAGCGATGGTTTTTCGCCGCGCACTGCGCGTGCTGCGAGCGCATCGCGCACTTCCGGCGTCTTTATGTCGAGGGAAACGGTCATTGCGGCGCTATATGGTGGGCAAGTGTTGGTATTTGGGCCTGCCTTGTCGAACTGGACGGGCGCATAGCATGGCCGCATGATTTCGTCATCCTCGCGGCTAATTCATTCGTATGTGGTTGAAATTGATCGTATGACTATCGACGTATTGCGAATACCCGCAAAAAGGCGATAAGCCGCAAACATGCGAAACGCGACGCCGAAATGCTGAACGAGTTCCGCCAGAAGGCCGTAAGGCGAGGCGCCAGCCTGCGCTGGCGCCTGCTGTTCTGGCTGTTCGCGGCATTTGCCAGCGTCGAAACTCCGCTCGGCGCGCAAGAAGGGTTCGGCAGCAAGCCGACGTTCCTCGCTGGCTCGCTAAGACCCGAACTGATTTCGGAAATCCTGCCCGCCCGCTATGCCAAGCCGGAACGCGACATTGGCGCGCAGGAGCTCTCGGCGCAGCGGTTCACCGTTCCAGAGGCAGTGCTGCCCGACGACAGCAGTGCCGACGACGCCTCCTTCTCCAGCGCGCTGGCCTTATTTTCAGGCCCTTCGCAAAGCGGCACCGAGCGCCTGTCCGGTGTCCTTGAGACGCATTCCTGGTTCGGCTTCGATTCGCGAGCCCCGCCTGCGATCATTTGAGATTTTGCCGGCCGAGCCGGCGCCAATCCCAATCATTTGATCGAGGCCCGGCGGAAAGACGCCGTGGCACGCAATTCAAGGACACAATCATGAAGACCCATCCTCTCGGATTCCGCATCGAGCGCGAGATCAAGGAAGCCCTCATCAAGGCCGCCAAGGACGATCACCGCTCCGTTTCGTCGCTCGTCGAGCTGGTGCTCGAGCGCTGGCTGAAGGAGCGTGGCTATCTCGGCCAGCAGCTCGACAAGGTGGCGTAAACTGCCTTTCTGTCTTTGTATGAATTTGTCTGAAAAGGCAAGGCAAATCAACTACTTAGACGAAGGTTTATAAGCCGAAAGACTCTCTGGATCGCGGCCCTTGCCGCGCCTATCCGGCAACTGTCGAAAAATGCGGTGGCTGTTCTGATCAGGATTGCCACCGCGACAGTCCGGGGAGGATTTTCGGATGGCAATGACTGCAACCGCGGGCTCGGGCTCGCGCAGCATGTCGAGGGAGGAGAAGAAAGTCATCTTCGCCTCGTCGCTCGGCACCGTCTTCGAGTGGTACGATTTCTACCTTTACGGTTCGCTTGCCGCGTTCATCGGCGCGACCTTCTTCTCAAGCTATCCCGAAGCAACGCGCAACATCTTCGCGCTGCTCGCCTTCGCGGCGGGCTTCCTGGTTCGCCCGTTCGGCGCGCTGGTGTTCGGTCGGATCGGCGATCTCGTCGGCCGCAAATACACCTTCCTCGTAACCATCATGATCATGGGCATGTCGACCTTCCTGGTCGGCCTGCTGCCCGGCTCCGCGACCTGGGGTATCGCCGCGCCGGTGATCCTGATCATCCTGCGCATGCTGCAGGGCCTGGCTCTCGGCGGCGAGTATGGCGGCGCAGCGACCTACGTCGCCGAGCATGCTCCGGACGACCGCCGCGGCTACTATACGTCATGGATCCAGACGACGGCCACGCTCGGCCTGTTCCTGTCGCTCATCGTCATCCTGGTAATCCAGGGTTCGATGTCGAAGGAGACCTTCGCGGCCTGGGGCTGGCGCATTCCGTTCCTGCTCTCCTTCATCCTGCTCGGCATCTCGGTCTGGATCCGGTTGAGCCTGAACGAGTCGCCGACCTTCCAGCGCATGAAGGAAGAGGGCAAGGGCTCGAAGGCTCCGCTCTCGGAAGCCTTTGGCCAGTGGAAGAACGCGAAGATCGCACTGCTTGCCCTGCTCGGCCTGACCGCCGGCCAGGCCGTGGTGTGGTACTCGGGCCAGTTCTATGCACTTTTCTTCCTGACCAACGTGCTCAAGGTCGATGCGCAGTCGGTCAACATCATGATCGCCATCTCGCTGGCTCTCGGCACGCCGTTCTTCATCCTGTTCGGCTGGCTGTCCGACAAGATCGGTCGCAAGATCATCATCATGGCTGGTCTTGCGCTGGCGATCGTCACCTACTTCCCGCTGTTCAAGGCGATGACCTGGGCCGCCAATCCGGCGCTGGCCACCGCGCAAGCGAACACAAGGGCGACGGTGACGGCTGCGCCGGGCGATTGCCGGTTCCAGTTCAACCCGGTGGGCACAGCGAAGTTCACGACATCGTGCGACATCGCAACGTCGTTCCTGACCCGCAACTCCGTGCCGTATGACGTCGTCGCCGGCCCGGCGGGATCGGCTGCCACGGTGAAGGTCGGCGAGACGACGATCGAGTCGTTCGACGCTATTGCCGCCGGCGACCAGGCTGCCGCGAAGACAGCCGCCTTCGGCAAGGCCGTCAATATCGCCCTGCATGACGGCGGCTATCCGCTGAACCGCGCTGCCTCGACGGTGCCGGATGTAAAGCTCGACGCGTTTGCCGCTGCAAACCCCGAGCTGAACCTCGACGTTGCGGCAATCCGCGCCGGCGCCAGCAAGACGGTGCCGGTGGCCGACCTGGTTGCGGCGAAGACCCTGACGGCGGAAGAAGCCGGCGGTGCAACGGAGATGAAGGTCTATGACATCCCGGCGTCGGGAGCCTTCACCATGGTTGCCGATCCTGCTGCCGTCAGCTGGCCAATGGTCATCGCGATCCTGTTCGTCCTCGTTGTCTACGTGACGATGGTGTACGGCCCGATCGCAGCGATCCTGGTCGAGATGTTCCCGACGCGCATCCGCTACACCGGCATGTCGCTGCCGTACCACATCGGCAATGGCTGGTTCGGCGGCTTGCTGCCGGCGACCGTGTTCGCGATGAGCGCCGCGGCCGGCGATATCTACTACGGTCTCTGGTATCCGATCGTCATCGCGGCGATGTCGCTCATCATCGGCACGCTCTTCGTGCGCGATACGCTGGGCACCGACCTCAACGCAAAAGACTGACCGGCAAACCAACAAAGCAAAAACGGCGCGGTGGAAACACCGCGCCGTTTTCATTTGAGGTGAACGCCCGCCGCTATTTGCAGGTCGCGATCGAATCCAGCGCCGCGGTGATGCCCTTCAGCGAGAAGACGTAGGAGGTCGGGTTGCCGCGGCCGGATGTCGCCGCAACCTTCATGTCCGATCCGCCCTT
This sequence comes from Rhizobiaceae bacterium, assembly GCA_035503715.1. Lineage (GTDB taxonomy): Bacteria > Pseudomonadota > Alphaproteobacteria > Rhizobiales > Rhizobiaceae > OAS926. The sequence continues at coordinate 59,331 of DATJTE010000178.1, forward strand.
CATGGCGGCGACGAGCGCGGGCTCCTCGGCGGCGTTTTCCATCCAGGCCGAGCCGGCGCGGGTGAACATCGAAAACGACTTGTCGCCGATCGACACCGTCACCTTCGAATTTTCCTTGAAATTGTAGCCGGCGATGAATTGCGGCTCGTAGGAGACGTTCTGGCCAGGCTTCTGGCTGACAAAGAAGAACATATCGCCGTGGTCGAGCGTGCCCGGCTCCTTTGCCGTCGGTACCGTCAGCACGTAGCAGACCTTGGCGTTGTCCTGGACGAAGCTGTACGTCCCCCAGGCGCTGTGCTGGCCGATCTTGGTCGCCTTTGGCGCGCCCTGCGCGAAGGCAGGAGCCGCAAGACCGAATGCAACCAGGCCGGTGAGAGTGAAGATCAATCCGCGCATCGTTGTCCGATTACCCCTGATTTGTCGCGCCGAACCCTTGACGGGCTCCGCAAATGTGCGAGCCGCATTGCTTCATTTTGAATTAATCTGGGTTACCAAAGCGTGAACCGCCTCCCAGACGGACGCTTCGGTCTGCCGCCCCTTGAAGCGAATGACCGGCCGAAGTCCCTTTAATTCAGGATGAAACGCAGGAAAACGGCGAGACTTTGACTTTTATTTCAGACGGAAACCAAGGTGGGATCGCTCAGTCCCGCGCCAGCGCCTCACGGGCCGCGAGCTTGTGCGACGGCTTCATATGCGCGCGCACGGCCGTGATGGCCGCGGTCAGCACCGCGATGTCGTCGGTGAAACCGACGCCGATCAGGAAATCGGGAATGGTGTCTGCCGGCAGGATGAAATAGCCGAGCGCAGCCAGCAGGATGCCTTTGGCGCGAATGGGCGTCTTCCTATCCATGGCGACGTAATAGGCGGCAACGACGTCTTCCATGAACGGCACGTGCCGCGCGGCCCTCTTCGCCGTGTGCCAGAAGTTCTGGCGGACATTTGCTTCGTCGGCAGTGTGCGTCATCGGTCCAAGCCCTTTCGTGAGCCCAAGCTGATCACAAAAATGTGGTGAGAGTGGGCGGGGAGTGCAAGAGCTAAGGCAGTAGGCGAGCCTTCCCTACAGCCTTATTGTCCTACTGCCTTCGCATAGGTGTCCATCTTCTTCGCCAGCTTGAAGTCGAGCTCGGTCAGCCCGCCGGCGTCGTGCGTGTTTAGCCTCACCTCGACGGTCTTGTAGACATTCGACCAGTCCGGATGGTGGTCGAGCTTTTCGGCGGCGAGGGCTGCGCGCGTCATGAAGGCGAAGGCTTCGGAGAAATTCTTGAAGGTGAAGGTGCGCAAGATCGAAGCGCTGTCGCCGGCAAGCGTCCAGCCCGACACATCTTTCATCGCCTCGGCGATGGCTTCAGGCGCAAGCTTTTCGGGCCTCATAAGGTTCTCCTCGCTTTGCGCGAGAATAGCGCGCCGGCCGCCCAAGGAAAGGTCAGCGCATCAGCCGCGAGCTGTCATAGACGCCAGCCGCGACCGCAGCGCCGCGCGCCTCGCCGCCGACCAGTGGCCAGGCCTCTTCGATGACATAGGGTCCGCCGCCGACCGAATCGCGCGACGACATCAGCACGAAGCGTCCAACCTTGAACGGCGCGGTGGAAAAATTGCCGCGCGCCGACAAATAGAGCGCGACCTCGTCAGGACTGGTGTTCTTCAGGCGCGCCAGCGTGACATGCGGCGTGAATTTCCGCGGGTCCGCCGGCAGGCCGAGCCGCCGGCAGATGCGCTCGATCTCGCCCTGCAACGCGTTGAGATCGGGCGATGGCGCGGTCGCGGCGTATACGGTGTTCGGCTTCTTGCCGCCGAACTGGCCCACACCTGAAAGGGCGAGCTGGAAGGCCGGGCGGTGGACGCGGTCGAGCGCGTTGGCGATCTCGTCGGCCACATGGCCTTCGACATCGCCGATGAAGCGCAGCGTGAGGTGGTAGTTTTCGACGTCGATCCAGCGCGCTCCGGGCAGGCCGCCGCGCAGCAGCGAGAGGGAAAGAGCGGCGTCACGGGGAATTTCGAGGGCGGTGAACAATCGGGGCATGGGCCTCAACTCCTCGAATCGAACCGACAGGTTCAGCGAATCACCGAAGCCCTTGGGGAGCAAGCGGTTTTGTTCACTTCTCAACTATGGTCCAGCTAACCTTGCGGCAAGCCTACCAAAGCCGGCTAACACGGCCACAAAGCTCAGGAATCGCCCGAAATCGTGGCCAGCGCCTGTTCCACCGCGGGCAATATGCCCTCGACCATAAGGTCCACGCCCTCGGCATTGGGGTGCATGCCGTCTTCGAGCAGAAACTGTTTATCGGCGGCGACGCCCTGCAGGAAGAACGGGTAGAGCGGAATGCCGTGCTTTTCAGCCAGTTTCGGATAGATGCCGTTGAAGGCTTCGGCGTAGTCGGGCCCAAGATTGGGGGCGGCCAGCATGCCGGCCAGCAGCACCGGAATGTTGCGCTCCTTCAGTCGGGCGATGATCGCGTCGAGGTTGTTTTCGGTCACGTCCGGGGTGATGCCGCGCAGCATGTCGTTGGCGCCGAGCTCAAGAATGACAAGCTGGGTGCCGTCCGGCACCGACCAGTCGAGCCGCGACAGGCCGCCGCTCGAGGTGTCGCCCGAGACGCCGGCATTGGCGACCACGACATCGTGACCCTTTGTGACCAGCGCCGCCTGTAGTTTCTCAGGAAAGGCCTGGCCGGGATCGAGGCCGAATCCGGCGGTCAGGCTATCGCCGAAGGCAACGATCTGAATTGGGGCAGCGTGCGCTAAGGGCGCGCCGAATAGAAAGGAAAGCGCAACAAATGCAGCGCCAAGTATGCGATTGAAAGCCATCAGCCAGCACCCATATGAGCCGAAACGTCCTTTATCCCAGCCTCCAATATAGGGCCTCAGCCGCGTGACAGAAGCCGTCGTCGAACTGAAGGACGTGTCGCTGACGCTCGGCGATGGGGCATCATCGGTGCATGTGCTGAAGGGCGTGAGCCTTGATGTCGCCAAGGGCGAGGCGACCGGCATTGTCGGACCCTCGGGTTCGGGCAAATCGACGCTGCTGATGGTGATTGCCGGGCTGGAACGGGTTGATTCCGGTACCGTGAGCATCGCCGGCCAGATGCTGAACGGGAAAAGCGAAGACCAGATCGCGGCCTTCCGCGGCCGCACGATCGGCATTGTCTTCCAGTCCTTCCATCTCATTCCGAACATGACGGCGCTGGAAAACGTCGCGGTGCCGCTGGAGCTTGCCGGCCACGCCGATCCGTTCGGCGTCGCTGAACGCGAACTCGCGGCCGTTGGATTGTCCGATCGCGTGACGCATTATCCGGGCGAGCTGTCCGGCGGCGAACAGCAGCGCGTGGCGATCGCGCGCGCGCTGGCTCCGGATCCGCGCATCCTCATCGCCGACGAGCCGACCGGCAATCTCGACCAGGCGACCGGCCGGCAGATCGCTGACCTTCTCTTCGCCAAGGCGCGCGAGCGCGGCATGACGCTGGTGCTGGTCACGCATGATCCCGCACTTGCGGCGCGCTGCACGCGGCAGGTGTCGATGCGCTCCGGTCGGATCGAGACCGCGCCGGAGTTGAAGGCGATCTCCGCGTGACACGCACGCTCTCTCTCGCCATCCGCTTCTCGCTGCGCGAGATGCGCGGCGGGCTGCGCGGCTTCCTGATCTTTCTCACCTGCATCGCGCTTGGTGTCGCGGCGATTGGCGGCGTCAATTCAGTGGCGCGCGCGATTTCCGCCGGCGTCGCCAATGAAGGCCAGACGCTGCTCGGCGGCGATCTTCGTTTCGAGCTGAACCAGCGCGAGGCGACGGAAGCCGAGCGCGCCTTCCTGGACGAACTCGGCACGGTGGCGACAAGCGCCGACATGCGCTCGATGGTCCGCCGCGAGGACGGTTCGGATCAGGCGCTCGCCGAGGTGAAGGCGGTCGACGATCTCTATCCGCTCTACGGGACGCTCGTCACCGAGCCGCAGCTTTCGCAGAACGATCTGTTCGGCGAGCGCAGCGGCGTGTTCGGTGCGG
>DATJTE010000179.1:0-4107 GCA_035503715.1 Rhizobiaceae bacterium
CCTGCCGAATCACCGCACCAGGAAACTTGCCTTCGTCAACCATCGGACTTCAGTGCCCGAAAGCTAGCGCTTGTCGTCGGATCCAGCAATGCTTTGCTGTTAAACATCGTAGAATCGGCGACCTCAGCGCACGAAACGGCAAGGCGACGATTTTCAATTCCGTCATCGAACGGCCCTACGGTCGATCATATTCGGCTAGAGTGTGCTCCTGCGAAACCGCAGTGTTTAGCACAGTTAGACTCTGCGCCTGTCTCACCCAAGATAGCCTTCGACATCCAACGCACGGGGGAAGCCTGCATTGCGTCGCAACACGGAAATCCGACGCGCAGACCGATGATTTCGCCACACTCGTCGGGTCGCGTGCTACCAAAGTCATATGCAGCCGGAATGGCGGTGCGCCTCCTGGTGGGATTTGATCGCAAGCCTGAGCGATCTCGACCGACATAGAAAAAGCGAGGAGGAACGCATGAGAAGAATTTCCGCGATTTTGGCTGGTGCAATCGCCCTTATTGGGATCTCAGGCGCAGCACAGGCGCAGATTGTCATGAAGGCATCGCATCAGTTTCCCGGCGGCAAAGGTGACGTGCGCGACGACATGGTGCAAATGATCGCCAAGGAAATGAAGGCCGCCAATACCGGGGTCGACGTTCAGGTCTACCCGGGGGCTTCGCTGTTCAAACCGAACGACCAGTGGAATGCCATGGTCAATGGTCAGCTCGACATCTCGCTGCTCCCGCTCGACTATGCCAGCGGCAAGGTGCGTGCCTTCAGCGCGACCCTGATGCCCGGCCTGATCCGCAGCCAGGATCGCGCAAAGCGCGTCAACAACTCGCCCTTCATGAAGGACATCCGCGCCGAAATCGAAAAGCACGGCGTAATCGTGCTATCTGACGCCTGGTTTGCCGGCGGCATGGCTTCGAAGAACGGCTGTATCGTCAAGCCCGACGACATGAAGGGCCGTAAATTCCGAGCGGCCGGTCCGACCTTCGCCGGGATGTGGGAAGCGGCCGGCGCCAGCATCGTGAGCCCGCCGTCGAACGAAATCTACAACGCTTTCCAGACCGGCGTGGTGAACGGCACCGACACCAGCCTTGGCACCTTCCAGTCAATGCGTCTTTATGAAGTGACGGACTGCCTGACCGCGCCCGGCGACAACGCACTGTGGTTCATGTACGAGCCGGTGCTGATGTCGAAGAAGAGTTTCGAGAGGCTCAACAAGACGCAGCAAGACGTCGTTCTGGCAGCCGGCAAGAAGGCGCAGACGTACTATGAGGGCAAGGCGGACGAAGTGAACAAGGATGCCATCAAGGCATTCGAGGACCACAAGGTGAAGGTCGTGACGCTGAGCGACGCCGATTATCAGGCATGGCTGGAAGTCGCGAAGAAGAGCTCCTATGCCGAGTTTGCCAAGAATGTGCCGAACGGGCAGAAGCTAATCGACGAAGCGCTCGCCGTAAAATAGCGGCGGAGGCGTCTCCCGGCGAAGCAACCCGCCGGGAGACGGCCGCGCCGGAAATGGGCTTCTCAGCAAATCGGACAATCGATGAATGGTTTCGTACGAGTCGTGACCTTCCTGTCGCGGGTGGCCGGCGTAACCGCCGCGGTGCTGATCGGCCTTGCCGTTCTCGTGATCTGCGACATGGTGATCGAACGCTACGTCTTCAATCTCACCACGATCTGGCAAATCGACGTGGTGACCTATTGCATCGTCGGTGCAACTTTCGTCGGCAGCTCCTACGTCCTGATGACACGCGGGCACGTCAATGTCGACATCCTGCCGCTGCACATCCGCCCCCGCATGCGTTACTGGCTTGCGCTGGCGACCAGCCTGATTGCATTCGCCTTTTGCGTCACGATCTTCGTGCTTTGCACGATTTACTGGTACGAGGCTTTCTCGGAAGATTGGCTGTCCAACACCGTCTGGCGCGCGCGGCTCTGGATTCCCTACCTCTCGATGCCGATCGGGCTTGGCCTTGTGGTCCTGCAATACCTGGTCGAGTTACTTTGCCTCGTGACCGGGCGCTCTCCGCCATTCGGAATCTCGGAAGACCATGCCGCGGAAGACGTCGTCCGGGCCCATGCGCATGAAGCCGTCGGGGATGCCCAATGAGCCCCGGCATCGAAGGCCTGATCGTTCTTGTCGTCACCCTGCTGCTGCTGGTGTCCGGCATCCCGGTTGCCTTCGGCCTCGGCGCCATCGCGTTGGCCTTCCTTGTCATATTCCAGGGCTTCGATAGCCTCAATGTGGTCGCCGAGACCTACTGGTCGGGGCTGGATGAGTTCACCCTGGTCGCTATTCCGATGTTCGTCATGATGGGCGCGGCGATCGGTTCCTCGCCCGCCGGCAAGGATCTGTACGAAGCGCTCGATCGCTGGCTCTACCGTCTTCCCGGCGGACTCGCGATTTCCAATATCGGCGCCTGCGCGATCTTTGCAGCGCTGACCGGGTCGTCGCCCGCCTGCTGCGCCGCCATCGGCAAGATGGGTATCCCGGAGATGCGCCGGCGCGGCTATCCCGACGAGGTCGCGACCGGCTCGATCTGTGCCGGAGGAACGCTCGGCATCCTGATTCCGCCTTCCGTCACCTTCATCCTCTACGGCATAGCCACCGAGACCTCGATCGGTCGGCTGTTCATCGCCGGCGTCATGCCGGGCCTGATGCTGACCACGATGTTCATGTTGTGGACGCTGTACAAGATCTGGCGCAGCGGCTTTCGCTCGCATGCCCCCGGCTTTCGATACAGCTGGAGCGAGAAGTTCACGGCAGTGCCGAAGATCGCCCCGTTCCTGATCGTCGTGATCGGCGTCATGTACACGCTCTATGGCGGCATTGCCACGCCGTCGGAGGCGGCCGGCGTCGGCGCCGCGCTCTGCCTGATCCTGGCGATTGTGATCTACCGACTTTGGCGGCCGCACCAGATCTGGCACATCCTGCGCGACACCATGCGCGAGTCCGTGATGATCCTGACTATCATCGCAGCCGCGGTGCTGTTTGGCTATATGCTTACATCCCTCTATCTTACACAGACGCTGGCCCAGGCAATCGCCGACCTGCATGCCAACAAATGGGTGTTGATGTTCCTGATCAACATCTTCCTTCTGGTCTGCGGCTTCTTCATTCCGCCCGCGGCCATAATTTTGATGACAAGTCCGATCCTGTTGCCGATCATCACCGCGGCGGGCTTCGACCCGGTCTGGTTTGGCGTGATCCTGACCATCAACATGGAGATCGGACTGATCCATCCGCCGGTCGGCCTCAATATCTACATCGTCAATGCCATCGCCCCGGATGTCCCGTTGGCCAAGGTGATGTGGGGCACGCTACCTTATGTCGTCTGCATGATGCTCGCGATTGTGATCCTCTGCATATTCCCCGAGATCGCAACCTGGCTGCCAGACAAGCTCATGGGAGCCGGAAGCGGAAGTCACTAAGCAGCTCCCGCCGGCTCATTCACGAAGTCCGCGCGCACCGCAACAGTTTCGCACCAGAAACGACCGGATCAGAACGTAACGAACGCGATCGAAGCAAAACGAAAACGCAGCAAATCCAACGAACGTGATCGTTTTCCCGTCGCTCATCACGGTCCGGTTGCAGGTTCGAGTCCTGCAGGGCTCACCAATTGTACCAAGGGGGTGGCCGGCCGCTGGAGCGCTGGCTTTCTCTCAGGCAATGCTACGTTCTCAGTTGGCGGCGCGTTGGCGGCAACGCGGATTGCATGCGCCTTCCCCTGGACTACGTGCCGAGCTTGTGTGACTCGGATCACGACAAGGCTCGTTGCCTTCATCGTACAACGCGGCCTCCACATTGGAGGCAACAATGACAGAGCGCGAAACGCGGCACGATGAACGGCAGTCTGACGAGTTGACTGAGCAGCAACTCGATCAAATTACCGCCGGTACAAAGACGACCGATGCGTCGTCGCCAACGTTGTACAAATTCTGTTGCACGGGCAAGCATATCAACAGCGGCAACATGCACTGATGAAGGCGAGCGCTGGCTGCGGGCAGCGCCGGCTCTCCGCGCGATTGCGCGCGAGCGTTAACGCCCCGACAGCATTGCAAGACCGGGCCGCCACACCGAAACGGCCGCCCAATCAGTTCGACTTT